>JAPKMT010000049.1 GCA_026645735.1 Flexilinea sp. | reverse complement strand
GCTCGCCAGGGACAGGCAATCGTTCGCTATATGGCAGAACACGGTGCGAAAGTAATCCTGAGCGATGTGAAACCTTTCAACAAATTGTTCACCGCTTATGAAATGCTTAAAGATCTTCCTATCCAATGGGTCACCGGCGGGCATCCCCTCGAATTACTATCCGTAGTCGATGCCGTATTTGTGACTGGCGGAGCAGATCTTCAGATTCCGATTATTCGGGAAGCCACCCAACGGAATATTCCGATTCAAAATGACACGCAAGTATTCTTGAGCGCGGTTCAAGCTCCGGTCATCGGTATCACTGGCTCATCAGGTAAAACAACAACTACAACGCTGACGGGACGAATCGCAGAAATACAAAGGAAAGAAAGTCAGCGCGTGTGGGTTGGAGGAAATATCGGCAATCCGCTGCTCACATTAGTGGATGATATCTCACAGAAAGACATAGTGATTTTGGAGTTATCAAGTTTTCAGTTGGAAATCACTACAATCAGTCCGTCAATTTCAGCAATTTTGAATATTACTCCAAATCATCTGGATCGTCATGGAACAATGGCAGCTTATACGGCTGCAAAAAAACACATCATCGATTTTCAAAATGAAAAAGGTATTGCTGTTCTAAACCGTGATGACAAAATTTCATGGGATCTGAGAAAAGAAATCCATGGCAGACTAATCAGTTTTGGATTTGAAAAACCTGCTGGTGATGGTTATGAGACAGCAATTTTTTTTGAAAAAGGAATGATCAGACGCATCGCAAGCGGGGAGGTAGAAGATCTTTTCAGCTCCAGTCTGATCCGTCTGCGAGGCAGACACAATATTGCGAATGTCATGGCAGCATGTGCCATCGCATCCGCTGCCGGTTTCTCATCGGAAGCCATGCGAAAAGGAGTTGATGGATTCTCCGGAGTTGATCATCGTCTTCAGTGGATACGAGAGTTAAATGGAGTCAACTGGTATAACGATTCAATTGCCACTGCTCCGGAGAGAACATTGGCAGCACTTCAAAGTTTTCATGAACCGCTGGTGTTGTTATTAGGGGGTCGTGATAAGCATTTACCGTGGGACGAATTAGCTGAAGAAATTCACCAACGTGCCCGCTGTGCAGTACTTTTTGGAGAAGCGGCAACACTGATTAATGCTGCGCTTGAAAAGGCACAAACAGCTGAAAGCAGATTGAAAATAATAGTTTGTAAGACATTGCAGGAAGCAGTCCATGCAGCAGCTTCTCAGGCGCAAGCAGGTGATATTGTCCTCCTTTCACCAGGCGGAACCAGCTATGACGCATTCAAAGATTTTGAGGAAAGGGGAAAGGCATATACCGAATGGGTACTTCAACTGAAGTAACATTTTTTAAGAATAAAAAGGCACGAGTTTCGACAAAGCTGCTAATTGATGTTCCACTTCTAATTACAGTCATCATACTCGTCATTATTGGATTGCTGATCCTCTATTCAGCCAGTTGGAATTACGCATTACAGCATAAAGGATCCAGTACTTATATGGTGTCCAGGCAAGCCGTTTGGATTTTCATAAGTTCCATTGCGGCTGTTATCTTAACCATGATCGATTATCACTTTTTAAAACAAACTGCAACACTGATTCTGGCTGGAACATGCGCGTTGCTCCTGATCGTTCTCTTTATGCCATCCAGTATACAGGGAACCACACGTACGGTTTTGAGTGGATCAGTTCAACCCTCTGAACTCGCTAAAATTGCGCTGGTCATCTACCTGGCTCATTGGCTGAGTAAAAAACAGGAAAGCCTCGCTACGTTATATTGGGGCTTTATACCGGTCATCGTTATCATCGGAGTAACCGGCGGGCTTATTCTAGTACAACCGGATGTCAGCGCTACGATCACTGTCGTTTTTTTGGGCGGAATCATGTTTTTTGTCGCAGGAGGAAATATCAAACATATCGGTGCCATCGTTCTGCTGGCAATATTCATGATCTTCTGCGGTTACTTTCTGTTTGACAAAGTCAGTACTCGAATCGATGATTTTGTTAATGGTTTAACGGATCCCGCACAGGCATCCTATCACATTCAACGTTCTATTGAAGCGATTCTTCGAGGTGGTTGGGCTGGAGTCGGAATTGGGAAAGGAGTCGTGAAACTCACAGGGTTGCCTGTTGCCTGGACGGACAGTATCTATGCTGTCATTCTTGAAGAAACAGGGTTAATCGGAGGAACTCTGATTGCAGTCTTGTATCTGATCCTTCTTTGGCGAGGTTTTTCAATTGCAGTCAATGCTCCGGACAACTTCGGAAAGCTTTTAGCAGCTGGGATCACACTTTGGATCACGATAGAAGCAGCCATCAATATCGGAGTTATGCTCAATATCGTCCCTTTTGCAGGAAATGCTTTACCGTTTATCAGCTTTGGCGGTTCCAGTATGTTATGTACGATGGCTGGAATCGGAATTCTGATGAGTATTTCACGTTGTACAGCGATTGATACATTAGAAAATGAAAGGACAACACCGGATGCGTTTATTAGTCTGCGCAGGCGGGACTGGGGGTGGCGTATATCCAGCCTTGGCCGTCATTCAAGAAAGAAATAATAATCCGGAGGATGCCATTCTATGGGTTGGCTCAAAAGGGGGGATGGAATCGTCCATTATCCATCGGGCAGGCATTCCATATGCAGAAATTCCTTCTGCAGGCATCCATGGCATCAGTTTCTCAAAATTACCAGGGAACATCGTGAAACTGATTAAAGGTTATTTTGCTTCGAGAAAAATATTGAAGCAATTTCGACCGGATGTTCTTTTCTTCACAGGCGGCTATGTTGGATTTCCCATGTCCCTGGCAGCATTTCGGTATCCACAGCTTTTATTCGTTCCGGATATTGAACCTGGTATCGCTTTGAAAGCGCTGACGAATTTTTCGGACACAATCGCGGTAATTTGTGAGGAGAGCAAGAAATTCCTGCCGCAAAACAAACGAATCGCTGTGACAGGTTATCCGACCAGAAAAGATCTAAAAAGCTGGTCTCCTTCTGAAGCCAGAAAAGTTATGAATCTGTCTTCCAGCAAACCGGTTCTGTTTATTTTTGGTGGAAGCAAAGGTGCCCGATCCATCAATCAGGCGATTTCTGCCAATATCATTCAACTCCTTTCCATGTGCCAGATGATTCACATCACCGGAGAACCAGATTGGAATCAGATGCAAGAAATTCGTAATTCGATCGATCCGGTTTTGAAAGAGGACTACCACATCACACCATATTTGAATGAAGAAATGGGTGCTGCTTTTTGTTCTGCGGATTTGGTTCTGTCACGTGCTGGCGCATCAACATTAGGGGAACTTCCATTATTTGGACTGCCGGCAATACTGGTTCCATACCCTTATGCATGGCGGTATCAGAAAATAAATGCTGAGTATCTTTCGAGTAAGGGAGCAGCAATTGTAATTCGGGATGAAGATTTAAAGAACAGTGTCGTTCCAGTGATTCAAGACCTCATGAACAACCGGGATAAACTGTCATCGATGAAAAAAAACATGAGCGCTTTATCAATTTCCGGTGCTGCCAGAAATATCGCTCTGCTGTTAGAAGAATTAAGCCTTCGGAAAAAATAAATTATGAAGAATCTACAGGGAAAACACGTTCATATCATCGGGATTGGCGGCACAGGCATGTCGGCGATTGCGCTGGTTTTGCATGAGCTGGGAGTGAATGTGACCGGATCTGACCGGTCCAGCTCAATATCTGCTAATCAGCTTGAAAAACATGGGATCCCGGTCATCATCGGACATGCCGCGGAAAATGTGAAGGATGCAGATATTGTTGTGTATTCATCAGCCATCACACAGGAGAATCCGGAGCTGATGGAAGCCCGCAGAAAAGGGATTCCTGTACAAAAGCGTATGGAATTTTTGGACCTGATCCTATCAGAACGCGATGTGATTGCGATTTCGGGAACACATGGAAAAACCACAACAACCAGCATGACGGCTTGGATTTTAAAAACACTTCAAATGCAGCCGGGATTCATCATTGGAAGTACTCCAAAAAACATCGGAAAGAATGCCGAAGCTGGTAATGGGAATTTGTTTGTGATTGAAGCGGATGAATATGATCGAATGTTTCTTGGCTTGCATCCGGCGATTGCTGTTGTAACGAAGATCGAACATGACCATCCCGATTGTTATCCTACCGAAGCCCAATATTTGGATGTGTTTTCTGAGTTTTTACATAATACCAGAGATAACGGGATGATTTTGCTGAATTCAGATGACCCAAAACAATCCTTATTGGCAGAAAAAATTAATCCTGCGATGAAAGTATTTTCGTTTGGAATTGAAAAGGAAGCCGATTTTCGTGCAGAAAAATGTGAAGTTGGGGAAAACGGTTGCTACCAATTCATTTTTTCAGATCGGTATCAAAAAAATCAAACGCAAGTCCAGCTTTCAATTGCAGGCAGACACAATGTTTATAATGCGTTAGCTGCATTGAGCATCTGCTGTCTGAACAGATTAAATCTTATGGAAGCAGCACATGCGTTGAAAGAATTTCATGGAATTGAGCGGAGATTTGAAACAATCGCCGATTGGAACGGAATTATCGTCATCGATGATTATGCGCATCATCCGACTGAAATTCAAGCAACTTTATCTGCTGCGCATGACGTTTTCCCTCACAAACGAATCTGGGCATTATGGCAGCCTCACACATACAGTCGAACGAAATCACTCTTGAATGAATTTTGCAGCTCATTTGATCATGCCGATATGCTGATCGTTACCAATATTTACGCATCCAGAGAGAAACAAACTGACTTCAGTTTTGATAATCTGAAAACAGCCCTTAGACGAAAGTATCCACAGGCGTTCTTTGCGGATTCAAATGAAACGGCAATGGAGTTATTGAGAAAAAATCTTCAGACCAACGATGTAGTCATCACGCTATCTGCCGGGGATGCCAATCAGATCGGACCGGCTGCCATCAATCATATGATCGATGACATGAAAACTAATTTTAACGCCAAATACAACAGTGCCATTTTGCGAAACACTCCATTATCCCAATATTCCCGTGCACTTTGCGGTGGTCCTGCAAAAGAAATCATTATTGCGAATTCCACAGAAGATTTGGCGGAGATTGTCAGATTTTATCAAATCAATCATTATCCCTATAAAGTATTTGGCGGTCTTACCAATGTTCTGTTCAGCGACAAGGGCTTTGACGGTACTGTCATTTTGAATCATTCTGCTGAATTTACCATCCATTCCCAGGGCGATTCTGCTGTTGTGATCGCTGATTCCGGTTTACCTCTGATCTCAGTTGTCAAAGCCTGCTGTGAAGCTGGATTAGAAGGTCTCGAATGGGCTTATGGAATTCCGGGGACATTGGGTGGGGCTGTATACGGCAATGCAGGTGCTTTTGGTCACGAAACAAAAGAGTTCGTAAAAAATGTCCGGTTATTGAAAGAAGATATCGAGATGATAGAAATTCCCAATGAAAAGATGGGATTTGGTTATCGTTCCAGTATCTTAAAAGACAAAACAATTAAAGGAACCATATTACGGATCGAAATGGAGTTGAAATACGGTGATCCGGTCGCTATTAAAGAAAAAATGGAAGAGATCATCGCAAGACGCCGAGTCGTTCATCCGGAAGGGAAAGGCAGTTTAGGATCAGTGTTTCGCAATCCGTCCGGGTATTATGCCGGAAAACTGATTGAAGAATGTGGATTGAAGGGGAAAACGATCGGTAAGGTTCGCATCAGCGAGACCCATGGAAATACGATTATCACAGAACCTGGTGCTCAAAGCGCTGATTATGCAGCCTTGATGCTATTAATGCAAAAAGAAGTCAAAGATCGATTCGGAATTGATCTGATTCCGGAAATTGAAGTATTGCACTGACTAATTTCTGGAATTCTGCGGAAAGGACTTACATGACAAACAGGGACAGAATGAACAACAAATCCAATCGGAACCAGCAAAAAACTGCTGAGCCTGTTCATTTGCAAACACGTAAGAATTTCCATTCCATTTCTGAAAGAGAACCAGTTGCCTATGGCTTGAAACTGAAGAGAAAAAGATCCATCAGTTCAAGAGCTATTTCCGGGATTCTCAGTATCATTCTGGGACTTGCAGCTGCGGCTTTTACATTTGTACCCGCTTTTCGTATTCAAAAACCGATTGTCAATGGATATTCTCAGATCAATGTTGAGGAGATTTCATACTACACTGGGTTGAAAAATTTACCAATCTATCAGGTTGATCCTGAGTTCATCCGAATTTCCTTGTTGAAAAGATATCCGGAAATTCGAGAAGTAAAAATCAATCTGAGTTTTCCTTCCTCAATTGAAATCCTGATGGAACAAAGAAATCCAGTTATTGAATGGGATTTTGGAGGAAGTAAGTTCTGGATTGATGAAGAAGGTACGGTAATGAAAGAAAATTCCTCAGATGCAGCGGTAATTTATGTTCTTGCCAACAGTTTTCCGGGGGCAAAAAATCGTTCTGACCGAAAAATTCCCGCATCTTTCAGCCAGAATGTGTTGCAAAGCATCATTCAAATAAATAAACGAAGACCGGAAGGCAAAAAACTTTTTTATACCTATGATAACGGTTTTGGCTGGGATTCTCCATTTGGGTATCGCTTATGGCTGGGTAAGAATGGCAATTCACTGGATGAAAAGTTGAAAATGTCTGAAAGCATCCAGAATTATTTTTCAAAAGAAGAAATTGAGCCTGATATGTTAAGTCTTGAATTTACGCATGCCCCATATTATCGGTTTTCGGAGTAAAACGCATGGAAAAAAAGATTATCGTCGCAATTGATGTCGGAACTACAAAAGTGTGCACATTGATCGCACAAATAGAAAGCGAAAACAACATTCGAATTCTGGGCGTTGGGATTGAACCTTCACAGGGGATACGAAAAGGATCTGTCGTGGACATTCCGCTTGCTGCCAGTTCGATTGCCGAATCCGTTCGAAAAGCAGAACGAACCTCCGGTCTGGAAGTCACCAGTGCGATCGTTAGCGTTGCAGGATCTCATATTTCTTCGATTAATAACAAAGCTACCGTCGGAATTGTTGGTGGAGTTATCGATCATTACGACGTAAATCGGGTATTGGAAGCGGTACGTGCAATCCCCGTTCCGCATAATAAAGTAATTATCCATCCTCTCCAAAGAACATTCAGCGTCGATGGTGTGGAAGGAATTCGTTCACCAATCGGTATGTACGGATCCAGACTGGATGTGGAAGCGCATATCATCATCGGATCAGAATCATCTGTTGAAAACCTGAGACAATGCATTATGACAGCAGAAGTAGAAGTCGGTCAATGGGTTCTTAATCCATTGGCAGATGGGGAAACTGTCTTGACAGATATTGAAAAACAAATGGGAGTAGTTGTATGCGATATCGGCGGCGGAACAACTGATCTGGCGCTCTATATCGACAGTGATGTCTGGCACACCAACGTAATCGCAGTCGGCGGCAGCCACATCACATCAGATATTGCTCAAGCTTTCCATCTTCCAATCAGTCAGGCTGAAGAAGTCAAGAAGCTGCACGGTCATGCACTGCCGGATTATATTGGCGAGGAAGAATACTTTTACTGTAAAACCTTTGGAAAAAACGAGGCTGCCAAATTTAACCGAAAAGAATTAGCGCAAATCATCCATATGAGGACAGAAGAAGTTTTTCAGCTCGTTCTGCAGGAAATTAAACGTTCTGGATACGACAATTTACTGCCAGCCGGAATGGTCTTAACCGGAGGGACAGCTTTACTTCCTGGAATCGATGAATTAGCGTCCAATGTTCTAAAAATGCCTGTCAGAATTGCCAAACCGGAAAATCTGACCGGGATGATTGATCAGCTGGACAGTCCTGCCTTTTCAACCAGCGTTGGTTTGCTTTACTGGTCAATGATCATGCAGGAAGGTACGGAAACACAGTCCAAAAAGAAAAGCAGCAATGAATCGCTGGACAAAATAAAAACATTTCTGAGAAATCTGCTTCCTTGATCTGCCGGAAGGAATTTCAGCAGAGCAGGGGAAAAAATCGTTCAACCATGCAATGGAAAACAAGTTAGAGAAAGAAGAGGAACCGATGGAAGCAAATTATCAAAATCTTGGTGAAAGCTTCGCAAGAATTAAAGTGATTGGTGTTGGCGGAGCCGGCTGCAATGCAGTCAATCGGATGATCGATGAAGGAATGCAGGGTTTGGAATTCATCGCAATCAATACGGATTCCCAGGCATTGATCGCATCAAAAGCCGATAAACGAGTCCGAATTGGTGATAAATCTACCCGCGGTTTAGGTGCCGGTGGAAATCCTGAGGTTGGTCGGACAGCTGCAGAAGAAAGCCGTGATGAAATTCGCGAAGCACTGGTCGGAGCGGACATGGTTTTTATCACTGCGGGTATGGGCGGAGGCACTGGCACCGGTGCAGCGCCGATTGTTGCTGAAATATGCCGCGATATGAACGCTTTGACGATCGGTGTTGTCACTAAACCGTTTGATTTTGAAGGACCACGTCGTGCAAAATCAGCTGAAGAAGGTATATCGAATCTGAAAGACCGGGCTGATACGTTGATCGTGATTCCAAATGATCGTTTGCTTCAGATTGTTGATAAAAAAGTTTCATTGAAGAATGCATTTTTTCAGGCAGATGACGTTCTCCGACAGGGTATTCAGGGAATTTCTGAATTGATCACTGTACCGGGATTAATCAACCTTGACTTTGCAGATGTTCGCACGATCATGTCTGAAGGCGGAGCAGCTCTGATGGCAATTGGAATCGGGAAAGGTGAAGATCGTGCTCGAGCCGCAGCTGAAATGGCTATTTCGAATCGTTTATTGGATATTACCATCGACGGGGCACGTGGAATTCTGTTCAATGTCACCGGTGGAGAAGATCTGACGCTTTATGAAGTCAATGAAGCTGCAGCGATTATTAAAGAAAGTGCCCATCCGGATGTGAACTTCATATTTGGAGCGGTTGTAGATCCGAATCTTAAAGATGAAATACGAGTTACTGTTGTAGCAACAGGTTATGATCATCCTTCAAAAACTGCACCAATTCTTAATGGCAAACAATCCTTTAACGAAATGGATACACGGTTTAAAGTCATGGGCAACCGGACACCAATGACACCGGTATCCGATAGAAAAGATATGCTTCCGCAAAATCGTCAGAAGAAACAGAACGAACAATCTGACTTTTTATCCAACAGTCAATTGGATGTTCCGCCATTTATGCGGTTGATTGCGAAGGATTAGGTCATGAGCGCGCAACATCATAAACCGTTGATGCCATTCGGTATTAACGGTTTATGATCAAAAGTTTATCAAAAAAGATGATCCCCGATATTGGCAGATTTTTTCAAACTTTGCCAATATGGATTCATCGACATCTGTGATGAAAGAAACTGAGTTCAACTGCTCAGTCCATTTCAATCATTTGAAATTTGAATTGGATAACAGCGATGATTGGCTATTATTAAATTGAAGTTTCAAATGACTGATTGGATTAAATACAGTTATTCGAATTTTGGATTTGCCTTACATATAATTCGAGAATATTTTTGATGGTGTTGTTTTGTGCAAATCATAAAAACACAATCATAATAAATTCTCCCCATGTATCGGATCGCCAGACAGCAATTCGAAATATGTGAGGAAGTATTTGTTGTTGTGTTGTTTTTGCGCTTCGCGCAAAAACAACACAACAACAATTTTTCTCAATCGATTCGAAAGGTTGGTTCAAATTTCGAATTATTGATCGCCTGATTCAATATGTGTGCAATCTGTAGTAAAATTTAGCTGTTTCTATAATACATAAGGAGTTTGCATGTCAAATTTTGATATAAAAAATGAGTCGCTTGCCGAAGGTGGCCGACGCCGTATTGATTGGGCTGCACGAGAAATGCCTGTTTTAAGTCAGATCAAAGACCGTTTTCTGAAGGAAAAACCGCTGAAAGGAATCCGTATGTCAGCCTGTCTGCATGTGACTGCTGAGACTGCGAACTTGATGCGCACTCTTCAGGCAGGTGGTGCTGATGTTGTACTTGTAGCATCGAATCCGCTTTCAACACAGGATGATGTTGCTGCTTCGCTGGTTCTTCATGAGGAGATTCCTGTTCACGCAATCAAAGGTGAAGATAATGCGACCTATTACAAACACATTGAAGCAGCTTTAGCACACAAACCGCAAATTACGATGGATGATGGCGCTGATCTTGTCAGTACCATACATAAATCGCATCGTGATCTGATTCCGGATATCCTGGGTGGTACTGAAGAGACAACGACCGGTGTAATCCGCCTCAGAGCAATGGCTGCAGACAAAATGCTGATGTTTCCGGTGATTGCTGTCAATGATGCAATGACGAAACATTTCTTTGACAATCGATATGGTACTGGTCAGTCCACATTAGATGGTATCATCCGAGCAACTAATATCTTAATCGCTGGCAAAATATTTGTTGTTGCGGGTTATGGATGGTGTGGCCGTGGTTTAGCCCAAAAAGCACGCGGAATGGGTGCAAATGTGGTTGTCACAGAAGTTGATCCTTTAAAAGCGCTCGAAGCTGTAATGGATGGTTTCAGTGTCATGCCAATTCTTGAAGCTTCGAAAATTGGTGATATTTTCTGCACAATGACCGGTGATATTAATGTCATCGATAAAAGCCATTTTGAAGTTATGAAAGATGGAGCCATCGTTGCCAATTCGGGACATTTTAATTGCGAAATAAATATTCCGGCTCTGGAAGAAATGTCTGTAGAAAAACGGTTGGTCCGCCCATTTGTTGACCAATATCGATTAAAGGATGGCCGCATGATCCATATTTTGGGGGAAGGACGCCTCATCAACCTTGCATCTGCAGAAGGACACCCTGCATCAGTCATGGATATGTCATTCGCAAATCAAGCTTTATCAGCAGAATACATGGTTAAGAATTACAAAACGCTTGAGAAACAGGTTTATACAGTTCCGTATGATATCGATGCTGCGATTGCTGCCCTCAAATTAAAATCCATGGGTATCAATTGTGATATTCTGACAGAAGAACAGGTTCACTATCTGAATTCATGGGAATCAGGTACTTAATCAGGAGAAAGAAAATATCAACAGCCAGGCAGTTTATTTTTTTTAAGAGTAGTAATCCTCTAGATATGTCCTTGATTCAGGAACCAATCTGGGGGAAGGAATACAATTCGAGTTTTCGGACGTCGAGCTGTGGATACTGAACTAAACGAAAATATTAATGATAAAAAAAAAAAGAACACTTTAATGAAAAGTGTTCTTTTTTTTCTACAAAATTGAATTTCTATTGATCTTCACCTTTGCGTAAAACAATCCCGATTTCATCATCATCAACCCGGATTGAAAAAACCTTTTCAAAACCTGGAATATTTGCTTCTTCAGGTTTTTTGTCATCTCGGCTAAAAAGGATATAGTCCGCTTTTTCTTTTTCATAAATCAGATTGAGACGACTGCGATCGTTTTCTGAAAGCAATCCACGGTTGATGCTCCCTGCCTGTGTATAAGAATGATCAATGGTGATCAGGGAATTCTGATCGTTTCCGACAATGTATTGAAGGAGATCCCTGGATGCAATTCCCCAATAATCCCCTGAAAAATATCCTGAATATTTCCTTGCAAAAGGGTTGAAATAGACATATTCATAGGGATGGTTGATCCAGATCCATACAAAATTAGAACCGAAAGACAATACCAGCGAAAAGATCAGACCGGTCCTTATTGCAGACTGCCAGAAAGATTGCCTATTTACTTGCTGACAGATCCGGACAATTCCTGCGATTGCCAGATATATGAGCGAACTATACGCAAAATAACAATGTCTCCAACCGTTGTATATGATCACATTAAAAATAATAATTATGATCACCGGAAGCAATCCAGCGGAAATCATAAAATAATCCATCAAATCAGAAAAGTTTTTTAATTTTGCCAGCCGATTTTTAACTACCCGTGTCATGATTACGATAAATCCGATACCGCTGTAAAAAAGATAAAAAAACGGAGTGGTAAGGATGATCCACACTGGAATAAAATACCATACCTGGGTTGTATCGACAAGTTTGCCAAAAAACAAGTTCCCGGTTGAACCATGGTTGGGGTGTCTTCGATTGAATGCAAAAGTTTCCAGAGCAGTTTGAATCGGATGCTCCCAGAAGTTTGGCGTGATGATATAAAATACGCCTGCACTTACAAAAAACATCACCAGCAATGAAAGCAAGGTCTGAATTGAAAATTTTTTATTATTTATAAATTCCAAAAAGACAAAAACAATGATCAACGGGTAAAATATGATTCCGTTCAGCCTTGTATTACAGGTAAACGCCAGAAGGATTCCGGTAGATGCTGCATTGCAGTAACTTTTATGTTGGAACCAGCGAAATATAAATGTCAAACTGATGATATACCAGGCAAAAAAAAGGATGTCCTTGTTGTTGTAAAAGCTTTCAGCAAAAAATCGCGGCGTCAAAATTACCATGGATGTTCCCAGCAACGCCCACTGAATCGCTTTAAATCGAAGGAGAAGTAACTGATAAAAACAAATCATTGCAAAAAAGAAGTTGAGAAATGTGTAAAAATGACGTAATGAATAAAATTCAATTGGCTGCAGTTGGAAATCATAGATACTTTCAAGTATCACCAGCGGAAAATGAAGTGCTATTCCATAGTAACGATCACGGTATTCATGAAGATCCGGCAGATAGGAAAGCCAGGTTGTGGTTGATTCTGATACGGGAATATTAAGTGTTTCAATGACATAACGGAAATTCACCAGGGATGTTTGGCGTTCCATTCCCTCGTCTGGACCGCAGCCATAATCATTAAAAAAAAATAATCCGATAATGGCATAAAGGGCAAAGAAAATATAGGGTACGTAACGTGAAATGCTCGAAAATCGTTTCTTTATCATGGCGTAGATTATAAAACAGATTCAGTACTCAGATCGTAAATATATCTATTTTAAAGTTTTAAAAAAGCTTTTAAAAATATTTTCTTCATCCTGCCCGAATTTCTGTCAGAAATGAGGAATACGATGCACATAAAACTGAATGTGCTGCATCAGGAAAAACTTTTTTCTCTTTTTTCTGAAGTGGCTTTTCCAAAATTCGAATTACTGATTCTGAACACAGATTTCGCTTGTTGTATAATTAACCCATCGTTGTTGATGACGGGAGAAAAAATGGGAAACGAAAAATTGACGTTAAATCCAGTAGTTCAATCTTATGAAAAATATGATGAAGATTTGCGCCTTTCAGCGGACAATGTGAGGCGGTTAGAATTTATGACCGCATTGGAGTACATGAATAAGTATCTGAAACCTGGAGACAATGTTTTGGATGTGGCTGCCGGAACGGGAGCCTATGCGCTGTATTATGCTGCCCGCGGTGTACAGATGACAGCGTTAGATATCACACCATCTTACATCGATATTCTTCGACAAAAAGCAACAGATCAAAACATTCATCTGACCACATCCGTCAATGATGCCAGAGACCTTTCAAACTTCAGTGATCAATCCTTTGATCATGTCTTCTGCATGGGACCCCTCTATCATTTGCCCGATGCAGAAGATCGTGAAAAAGTGATGAGTGAATGTATGCGTGTCCTTAAATCAGGTGGATTGTTATTTCTGGTATACATTAATAAATTCTTTGTTTTCTCGCATCTTTCATCCGAAAACAAACAATTTTTGCAAGAAAAATGGTTCCAAAAGATCATCAAAGAAGGAGTGATGCGTTCATCTGATGAAGATTGTTTCTGGACAGATACCTGGTTTACAACGCCGAGTGAAATTGAAGCATTAGCAAAAGAACATCATCTGGAAAAAGTCCACCATATAGCGCAGGACGGTATCGGAAGGATCCTCGCAGATCATGTCAATGCGATGAATACTGAATACTTCAAGCGCTGGACTGAGTTTCACATCCGTACTTGTGAGGAACCATCGATCCTTGGAATCAGTAACCACGGATTGTTAATAGGGAAAAAAATATCGTAACTGGTTAATTATTTACAACGAATAGAAATATTTTTTACTCGCTAAAGGAAATAATCGAAAAAAAACGAGGTACCTCAAAAAAATGAGACACCTCGTTTTTTATCATAAATTTGTCACTTTAGAAAACTGGAGCGACAGAACCTTGATAAGTGTCTTCCAGTATTTTCTTGACTGACTCTGAGGTTAACGCTTCAGCAAGTGCTTTGAATTGAGGTAATTCGTCGTCACCTTTACGGATTGCCACCAGATTCGCATATTTTTGGGCCGCTTCTGATTCAGCAGATTCGGCTGCGAGTACATCAGCAGCCGTCAATCCGGCTTCCAATGCATAGTTACCGTTAATGACTGCAAAATCTACGTCAGCCAGAGATCGGGCAACCTGTGCTGCTTCCAGCTCAACCACCTGGATTTTGTTCGGGTTTTCAACGATGTCTTTTGCTGTTGCTTCCAAACCTTTTCCTTCTGTTATTTTAAACAGGCCATTTGCCTGAAGAAGCAGAAGTGCCCGGGCTTCATTGGTTGCATCATTCGGAACTGCAATTTTTGCACCTTCTTTTATTTCCGCAAGTGTTTTCGTTTTTCCACCGTATATGGCCATCGGTTCAAAGTGGGTATAAACCAGCGGCACCAATTCAGTCCAGTTCTTGTCTTCTTCAAGCCGTGCTTTGTTAAAATCATCCAGATATGGGAAATGCTGGAAGAAATTTGCATCCAGACTGCCATCTTCCAATGCGGTATTCGGCTGAACATAATCGGTAAATTCAATGACTTCCAGGTTGATTCCTTTTTCTGCCAAAGTTTCTTTTACAGCGGCTAGAATTTCAGCATGCGGGACAGGGGACGCGCCAATTTTCAAAGTAATCGGATTATCTTTAGAAAAAGTCACAGTCTCTTCCGGTTTGGGAGAAAATCCGGTTAGAACAAACGCGCTAATTAGAATAGCGCAAACAATAAGGATTAAGTTTTTCTTCATAAAATACCTCTTACTTGTGATTCATAAGATCATGATGGGATTAGAATTTTGATAATCCCCAACAACTCTGTTTTTAACAGAGATAATTCTCGTAATGTCAAAAATAAATTAACGGATATTTCGCTTGTCAATCCGTTTTGCACTGTAATTTCCCATAAGTTGTATCAATTCTACAATAATTACCAGAAGAATAATGGTCACAATCATCACATCCGATTGATACCGATAGTAGCCATATCGAATCGCCAAATCACCCAGACCGCCACCTCCAACTGCTCCAGCCATCGCAGAATAACCAATCAAGTTGATGATCGTAATGGAAATTCCCCGTATAATTGACGGAAGACTTTCAGGTAAGAGTACTTTAAAAATGATCTGCCAGGAAGTTGCACCCATTGCCTGACCCATTTCAATTAATCCTGAGTCAACCTCAACAAGAGATTGCTCAATAATTCGCGCCACAAACGGAGTTGCTGCAATCGTCAGAGGGACAATCGTGGCAGTTGGCCCAATGGTGGTACCAACAATCCATCGCGTAAAAGGAAGAAGCGCAACCAACAGAATGATAAATGGGATTGACCGTCCAATATTGATGATCCCGCCTAAAACTTCATTTACCGGCCGGTTTGGAGCAATTGAATTGGGTGCCGTTACGACAACCCAGATTCCCAAAGGAACGCCCAGCAAATAGGCAAGGAACGTGGAAATAAATGTGATATATAATGTCTGCCAGGTAGCAATCAGCAGCAAGTCCTTGAACTCAGTCAATAAATTGATGATGCCTTGAAAAAGGGGGATCGATTCAGTCATGATTTCCTCTGGTGCCCATTAATAATTGACGAGTAATTTCCATACAGGGGTTTAACAGTACTTGTCCAATTTCACCTTGTTCTACAATTTTTGTCTGATCGATAACTGCAACTTTATTGCAAATTTTCTTTACCACTTCAATTTCATGCGTAATGACAACAATGGTTACGCGCAGTTTTTGATTGATATCCCAAAGTAAATCTAAAATTTGATTGGTAGTCAGGGAATCCAGAGCCGATGTCGGTTCATCACAAAGAAGAATTTTGGGCGTATTGGCCAATGCTCTGGCAATGGAGACACGCTGTCGCTGTCCGCCGGATAATTGCGAAGGATAGTTGCGAGCTTTTTCCCGCAGATTTACAAGATCTAATAATTCATTGACGCGGTTTTGAATTTTTTCTTTGGGTACTCCGGCAACTTCCATCGGAAAACCAATATTCTCTTCAACGTTCCGCTGCATCAGCAAATTCGGGGATTGAAAAATCATGCCGATTTCACGTCGCAGCTCAAGCAAATCCCTGCCTACAAGGCGCACTCTTTCATTCTGGTCTGATCTTTCTGAGGACTCGGAAGTATTTTGACGAAAGATACATTGACCGGCGATGTTAATCTCACCAAATGTTGGTTCTTCCAGCAAATTGATACACCGCACCAATGTGCTCTTTCCAGCACCACTCATCCCGATAATTCCGTAAATATCCTCCGATTCAACATGCAGAGACACATTTTCAAGAGCAGTAAATGGTGAATTTTCAGTTTTAAAAACTTTAGTCAAATTTTGAATTCGAATCATTACGGTCTTCCTGATTTTATTTACCCGATAAGCTGCAACGCACGATTTGCGTAAATGTTTTGAAAAAAAAAGCTCTTTTATTTTTGAAATAAAAGAGCTCACGAATCGATACATGAATTTCAATAACTTGAATTTGATCTGAGATACGTAAAGCTCCACCGCCCTTCCCGGCGGCCGCACATCAACATTCCGTACCCCATCATCAACAAATTCTTCATAAGTTTAGTTTAGTATTTTTTCAATCACCGGTCAAGAGAACCATATAAAAATGTGACAAGATTCAAGATCTCTTAATTCCTGCTGCCCTGTCCGTAATAAGCTTCTTTTCCATGCTTGCGAAAAAAATGTTTATCGAGGAGCTCTGTTGGCATCGGGGGGAGTTCATCCCCACAGAGAGACAGATTATGCCATGCCATAAAAGCCACTTCTTCCAGAACGATTGCATGGTGGACAGCCTCGACCGGATCTTTTCCCCAGGCAAATGGACCATGACTGTGTACCAGGACAGCCGGTACATCCATTGGGTTTAGTCCCTGAAAACGTTCAATAATCACAGAGCCGGTTTCTTTTTCATAGTGTCCCGGTTCACCCTGAATCTCATCCGGAGTCATACGTCTAGTACATGGAATATCACCATAAAAATAATCTGCATGTGTTGTTCCGAAAGCCGGTATTCCCCGTCCTGACTGTGCAAAAATCGTCGCCCAGCGGCTATGCGTATGGATAATGCCGCCGATTTCAGGAAAAGCACGATACAAAGCCAGGTGTGTCGCTGTATCGGTGGAATAATTTAAGGTTCCTTCCACCTTCTTGCCTGTTTTGAGATCAACTACCACCATATCTTCGGGTTTCATGCTATCATATTCTACTCCGGACGGTTTAATCACGACCAGGGCTTTTTCCCGATCAATTCCGGAGACATTTCCCCAGGTAAATGTCACTAATTGATACTTCGGAAGCATTAAATTTGCATCACAAACAATTTTTTTCAGCGACTCAAGCATAAGATTATCCTAATGATCTCAATTTCCAGGCTAAATCAGCGAGAAATAGTTGATTCTTAAGCGATTCAACAGTCGTCTTCTCAGAAATATGCACATATTCAATTCCCATCATTTCAGCCCAATCTTCCATCATTTCAGCAGTACCTGCAAATGTCAGGACCGTGTGATGGGCACCACCGGCAATAATCCAGCAGTGTGCACCGGTAAGAAGGTCCGGCATTGCTTTCCACATGATTCTGGCTACAGGTAAATTTGGCATATCATATATCGGTTTTACTGCTTCCACATCCTGAACAATCAGTCGTAGCCGGCCTCCCATGTCGATCAATGAAACAACAACCGCATTTCCGGTATGTCCCTCAAAAACAAGTCGCGCTGGATCATTCTTTCCGCCAATACCCAAAGGATGAACTTCGATCCTCGGTCTATCAACCGCAATCGATGGACAAACTTCCAACATATGGGCACCCAATGACAGTTCTTTGCCGGGTTCCAGATCATATGTATAGTCTTCCATGAAAGTCGTTCCACCAGAAAGACCCTCGGTCATCTGCTTGACGATATGCGTCATTGCTGAAACTTTCCAGTCACCTTCTCCGCCATATCCATAGCCCAATTCCATCAGACGCTGTGTAGCCAAACCGGGAAGCTGATCCATCCCGCTGAGATCTTCAAATGTGTTGGAATATGCTCCGGCACCTTCCCGATCCAGAATTCGCCGAATTGCGATTTCTTCTCGAGCCTGATATCGAATTGAATCTAAATTTCCTGCTGCGATATCATATTTCTTCCGATATTCGTCCATCAATTGATCGATTTCAGTTTCTGTAACTTTCTTCATTTCGGATACCAGATCACCGGTTCCCCAAGTATTGACCTGCCATCCCAGAACTATTTGTGCTTCAACTTTGTCGCCTTCTGTCACTGCAACATTTCGCATGTTGTCGCCAAACCGCACCACTTTCAAGTTTTTACTGACTTTGAAACCAATTGCCGAGCGCATCCAGCTCCCGATCTTCTCCTGGACTGGCTGGTCTTTCCAAAAACCGACAACCACTTTGCGGGCTAACCGCATCCTTGCTCCAATGAAACCATGTTCGCGATCTCCATGAGCAGCCTGGTTCAGGTTCATGAAATCCATGTCGATTTCAAGATTCGGAATATTTCGATTGTACTGGGTATGCAAATGCAGATAAGGTTTTTGCAGAAGCTTCAGCCCATTAATCCACATTTTCGATGGAGAGAATGTATGCATCCAGGTGATGATTCCTGCACAGCGGTCATCATAATTCGCTTCTTTAATTATTTTTGTAATTTCTTCAGGGCTCTTTGCTGTTACTTTGTAAACAACTTTGCAGGGAATCAATGGACTGGAGCTCAATACGTCAGCCATTTCAGCAGCCCGTTTTTCAATTGTTTCTAAAACTTCTGGACCATACAGAAATTGTGAACCTACAACAAACCAAAATTCATTCTTAGATAATTCGGTCATTTTTTTCCCTAAGCCTTCTTTACTTGTTTCTTGATTTCTTTCATGTGTTTCATGACATCATTTTCACCACGGCCAAAATAATCATGCAAAATACTGTATTCAGCATAAATTTTGTCATAAATTGCTTTGTTCGCCGGAATTGGGGTATAGGTTTTTTCATCCAGTTGGCCCATCGCCAGTGCAGCGGAAAACACGTCTTCATATCCGCCTGTTTCTTTTCCGGCGGCAACCGCAGCAAAGATAGCACTTCCCAACGCAGGTCCCTGAGAAGATCCTGCGATACGAATTGGCAATCCGGTTACATCGGAATAAATCTGCATCATCATCGGGTTCTTCTGGGAAATACCCCCGGAAGCATAAAACTCATCAACGGGCACTCCATTTTGGACAAAAGTTTCAATGATTTTTCTCGTTCCAAAAGCGGTCGCTTCAATTAATGCACGATATATTTCTTCCGGTTTTGTCTGAAGCGTCATTCCAAGAATCATTCCTGTCAGATCTACATCGACAAGAACGGAACGATTTCCATTCCACCAGTCTAACGCAACAAGTCCGCTCTCACCCACTGCAAGTTTTGCCGCCTTGTCGGTCAGATATTCATGAATGCTTTTCTTTTCCAGTTTGGCTTCTTCAAAGTATTCAGGTGGACAGCAGTTTTCTACAAACCAGGCGAAATGGTCACCGACACAACTTTGACCGGCTTCATATCCATAGAATCCCGGATAGACACCGCCTTCAACCACACCGCACATACCTGGAACCGTATGCTCTTCATCCCCAAGCAGAATATGACAGGTGGAAGTTCCCATGATTGCTAAAACTTTACCGGAACCTGTAATTTTCACTGCCGGGACAGTAACATGCGCATCTACATTGGCGGCTGCAACTGCAGTACCTTCCCGCAAGCCGGTCTTCGTTGCCATTTCGGCGGTGATACCGCCAACGCGGCTTCCAAGTTGGACAATTGGGTAATCCAATTTATCATCAACATAGTTTTCAAGAAGTGGATTTAATGCCTTATAAAATTCTTTTGAAGGATATCCCTCTCGATTGTGCCAAATTCCTTTATAACCGGCTGTACAAGTATTTTTCGTGATTTTCCCGGACAATGCCCAGATAACCCAGTCAGCAGCTTCCATGAAATAATCGGCTGCTGCATATACTTCAGGAGCTTCGTCTACAACTTGCCAGACCTTGGGAACCTGCCATTCTGATGAGATTTTTCCTCCATAACGAGAAATCCATTCTTCCTTGCGCTCATATGCAATCTCATTCAGGCGATTTGCTTTGTCCTGGGCGGCATGATGCTTCCACAGTTTTACATAGGCATTTGGATTCGAACGAAATTCATCCAAGAAACAGAGCGGAGTACCATCTTTTTTCACTGGCATAAAAGTACATGCTGTAAAATCGATCCCAATTCCGATGATATCAGAAGAATTAACTCCACTTTTACTTAACAACTCAGGAATTGTGTGATAAAAAACATCCAGATAATCTTGTGGATGTTGCAAAGCCCAATCAACTCCCAGTTTTGTCCCATCCGGAAGCGTTGTATCCATCACGGCGTGTGGATAATCAAATACGCTGTCTGCCAGTTCAATCCCGCTGGAAACATCCACCAAAATTGCCCGTCCGGAAAGTGTTCCGAAATCAACACCAATGGTATATCTTTTCATCCAATTCCTCGTAATTTCGAATAATTATTATTGTGGCAACACAGATTCATGATGCTTATTTGTTTTTTGCTTTAATGGAAGCAAAGATGCTTTGAAGAACAATAAAGAAAGCCAGTAACAGAGAAATGACGATTCTGGTCCACCAGGATGAAAGTGTACCTTGTGTTGTAATGAAGGATTCAATCGTTCCTTTAATTAGAACACCAAACAAAGATCCGATTACATTTCCAACTCCACCCGACAATAAAGTACCACCGATCACAGAAGAAGCAATCGCTTCCATTTCAAAACCACGTGCCTGCTCAACAAAGCCTGCGCAGGTATTCAGGCAAAACAGAATTCCGCCCAAAGTAGCAAGAAAACCATTAAAGATATAGGTTTTCATCTTGGTAGCCCGCACGTTTAATCCCATCAGCAAGGCGGATTGTTCATTTCCACCAACAGCATAAATGGCTCTTCCAAACTTTGTATATTTTAACATGATATAGATCAGAATCAGCACTACGAATGCAATGATCACACTTGGGTAAATAAATGGGGTAATCAATTTTCCTTTTTTATTTAATGTCGCCAAAAACGGAAAATAAATTTTAAATTGAGCAATTTTAAGAAAAACGGCATTGGAAATATTGATCATTTCCGAATTGATCACTGCTGTCAAACCCCTGCAGAAAAACATGCCTGCAAGCGTGACGATGAACGGCTGGATTTTTAAGTATGCAACCAGAAATCCCTGGACACAACCGAATAGAATACCGTAAACCAATACAATAGCCATCGCAAGACCCGCAGGAATTTTCATAAATTCCATCATGTAAGCCAGCATCATACAAGTCAGACCAACGACTGAACCGACTGAAATATCAATTCCGCCGGTAATCATGACCATGGTCATTCCAACCGCTGTAACAATCAACCCGGCATTGTTAATGAACAAATTAAAAAACATCTGAGGTTTTGCAAAGCCTTTGTCAGCATAAATAATCATCCCGGCACCATACATAACGATGAACATCAGAATGGTGATGAGCAACAAATATGTTTTTTCATCAATTCGATCTTTGAAAAATTTAATCATGATGCCGCCTCAGCTTTGATCGCATATTTTCGCTTCAGATTGGAGAACCACTTTTTAAATTCAGTGGATTGAATCGCCACAATGATAACGACAACAATAGCTTTGTAAATCGGCAACTGGTCCGCTGTTACCTGCATTGCGTAAAGAGAAGTCGTCAAGGCCTGAATCGTGATCGCACCAATAACGGATCCTGCCAAAGAAAATTTTCCACCCCCTAAACTGTTCCCTCCCAAAGCAACCGCAAGAATTGCATCCAGCTCATAGTTCAGTCCGATATTATTGGCATCACAGGCTGCGATACGGGAGCTGATAATTGAACCGGAAATTCCCGAACATAAACCACAATAAATGTAGGTTAGAAAAATAATCGCTGAAGAGTTGATTCCGACAAGTCTGCCGGCTTTACTGTTGATACCAACAGCCTGTATATACATTCCCAGAGCAGTATATCGCAATATTGCCCAGGTAATGACGATAACCAATATCGCAACAAAAACTGGAGTTGGAAGCGGAACGCCTGGAAGGAAACTTCCTAATAATCGATATTCCACTTTTTCGACGTGAATGATTTGACCGGCACAGATTAACTGCGCAATTCCTCTACCGGCAGTAAACAAAATCAGTGTCGCGACCATTGGTTGAATCTTCATTTTTGCAACCAAAAACCCGTTCCAGACTCCGCACAACATTCCACCCATTAAACCCAGAAATATACCGACAAGGTATGGGACTTTATAGGCTTCCTGACTTGGTCCAAGAGAATAACAAATGATGGCTGCGGATACTGCAGCCACTGAACCTACAGAAATATCTGTTCCGGCCGAAGATGCGACAACGACTGTCATCCCGATTGCCAGAATGACCAGCTCGCTGGCCCGGTTGATGATATCAATGATAAAACCATACAACGTGCCGTTCATGATGGTAATCTTGAAAAATGTCGGCGTCTTGATGACATTAAAAACCAGAACCAGAATTAATGCGACAATCGGTAAAAACAACTGGGATCGCGTGATCTTTTGAAATAGCTTACTCATCCTTTTCACCTCCGGCGATCGCTGCCATTACCGCATTTTCATTCATCTGGTCTTCTGTCAGTTCACCAACCAGCTCTCCATCCCGTAATACATACATTCTGCCAACCGTCCGAAGCATTTCATCAACTTCCGATGAAATAAACATGATGGTCATTCCCTCTTCCGCCAGTTTTAGCACCAGTTTTTGTATCTCAGTTTTTGTACCAACATCAATACCGCGAGTTGGTTCATCCAAAATCAGGAAATCCGGATTAGTCAGCAGCCAGCGAGCTAAAATTACCTTTTGCTGGTTTCCACCACTGAGTTGTTTTACCGGACTGTCCGGATTCGCAACTTTAATCTGTAATAATTTGATGTACTTCTCTGTAAACTCTGCACGTTCTCTTTGATTTAAAGGTCGAAACATCCCTCGTTTTGTTTGAAGAGCGATGTTGATATTTTCACGTACGGATAAATCACTGATAATTCCTTCAGCCTTCCGATCTTCCGGCAAAAATCCCATACCGGCTTTCATAGCATCGATCGGTGCACTGATTTTTTTCTTCTTTCCTTTTATGGATAGTTCACCGCTATCCGGGCGATCCGCTCCATAAATGGAACGTACCATTTCCGATCGACCGGAACCTAATAAACCTGTCAAACCGATGACCTCACCAGCAAAAATCTCTGCATCAAAAGGTTTGATTGTACCTCGATGCCCGACGTTTTTTGCGCTGAGTATCGGAACTTGATTTGCTCTGTCCCGTTTCTCTATACCTTCTTTTTTAATCGCTGCCAGGTCATCGAAGTCTTTTCCTAACATCTTCGCAACCAATTGAACTCTTGGCAAATCTTTGATCAAATATTCACCGACTAATTCGCCATTTCGCAATACAGTAATCCGATCGCAAACCTGATAAACTTGCTCCAGAAAATGGGTGATAAAAATAATTCCCACTCCTTTGTTTTTCAACTGACGCATGATTTGAAAAAGTTTTTCAGTTTCCAGTTCATCTAAGGAAGATGTCGGCTCATCAAAGATTAAAATCTTTGATTCGATATCTACTGCGCGAGCAATCGCTACCATTTGCTGAATCGCTACGGAATAATGTTCCAGAGATTTCGTTACATCGATATGAGCCAGATTCAAATCTTTGAGCAGCTTTTTCGCACAATCATTCATCTTTTTCCAATCGATCATGCCATTTTTTTTGGGTTCTCTCCCAATAAAAATATTCTCCGCCACTGAAAGATTGGGGCATAAATTGATTTCCTGGTAGACTGTGCTGATTCCTTTTTTTTGGGCTTCCTGAGGTGAATGATTGATCAACGGATGATCCATCCATGAGACAAGTACTTCGCCTTCCTCAAAATCCTCGACGCCGGTCAGTACTTTGATTAATGTGGACTTCCCGGCTCCATTTTCTCCCATCAGGGCATGGATCTCACCGCTTCGTAACGTAAAATCTACATCATTTAATGCTCTGACTCCCGGGAAATTTTTCGTAATATGCCGCATTGTTAATAAATCGTTGCTCATATGGACATTCCCCTATTCAAATTCATTTTTTGAAAAAAATGGCAGGTGGACTTCCACCTGCCATTTCGATCATCCTATCTTACAAATTAGTATGTACGAGTTGGAAGAATTTCTTCTGCGTTTTTGATATCAAATACACCTTCGTCAACGTATTGGATCTTATCAACTGTCTCGCCAGCTTCCAATTTTTGGATAATTTCAGCAACACGAGGACCATGCAGCGGGTTGCATTCAACGGTCACATTTAATTCACCTGCAATCACCTTCTCAAAAGCACGGCGACCGGAATCGTAGGAAATCATGATGATATCTTTTCCAGGAACTTTGCCGGCTGCTTTGATTGCTTCCATGGCGCCATAGCCCATGTCATCATTTTCTGCAATCACAACATCGATATCTTCATAGGATTTCAGGAAGGATTCCATAACTTCCTGGCCTTTGGCCTGGGTAAATTCGCCGGTTTGTTTGGCAAGCAGGTGATACTTCGGGCGATCAGCAAGTAATTCTTCAACACCTTCTGTACGACCAACCTGAGCGGATGAACCAATGGTACCCTGTAATAATACAATGTTGATGTCTTCGTTCTCTCTGCCATTTTCTTTCAGATATCCATCAAGCCATTCAATGGCATTGTAACCTTCCTGAAGGAAATTGCCGCCGACCCATGCAAGATACAAGGAATCATCGGTAACTTTAATTTGGCGGTCGGAAAGAATCACAGGGATTCCTGCTTCTTTTGCTTCACCAAGAACGGTTTCCCATCCGGTTTCAACAATCGGCGCTAAGACAATGTAATCAACTTCCTGTTGAATGAAGTTTCGGATTGCTTTAATCTGATTTTCCTGTTTCTGCTGTGCATCATCGAAAATCAATGTATAGCCATTTTCTTCTGTGAAAGTGGATTTGAAAGATTCTGTATTTGCTGTGCGCCAGTCGGATTCAGCACCAATTTGAGCATAACCAACGGTAATAAGATCAGCAGCGCTGACTGTCATCGCAAACAAACTCGCGAAAATCAAAACACAAACAAGCATACTAACGAACTTTTTCATTTTCCCTCCTAAGGAATCTGTATCATACGGAATAACCGCATTGAATCAATGTAATTCTTATTCTATGAAACACA
>JAPKMT010000048.1 GCA_026645735.1 Flexilinea sp. | reverse complement strand
CATTTACGATTCCATAAATATCAAGAGCTGAATTTTGTACCTGCATTCCATCAGCGATGTTTGCAAATGAAATGGTGGGTTCAGAATCCTGAGGGCCGCAGGATTTCTGTGGAGTAAAAAAGAAAGTCTGATTCTGCGACAACTCAGGTATGTGGAAAGAGGAAGCCCAATGATTGCCTTCCGGTGTTGATAGAATCCATTTTTGTCCCCAGATATCTTTTACATTCAACGTCATGGTTTCAATAATATTGGAAGCACAATATTCATTTGGGATCAAACCATTCCAGGTATTGATGCGTGTCTTTTTCCAAAGGTCTTCTGAACTGGGTAATGGCGGCTGAAAAAATGCAAAAATTTCATTGTCATAAGCCGGGCAATATGAGGATGGTTCTGTGCCTGATATGGCACAAATTGTTTGGTTTGAAATACCGGAGGGAATGGAGAAATTGCTTGGATTCTGATTTGATACCTGATATTCAGACTGCCTCATAAATTCCGACCATATCGGTGCCGCACCACTGATTCCTGTGGAGTCTAACATTGGAGAATAATCGGCATTTCCAATCCAAACACCTACTGAAAGATCCGGTGTATAACCAACAGTCCAATTGTCACGATAATCGTTGGTGGTTCCTGTTTTTACGGCTGCAACAAACGGCAAGTTTAACACTGAATCGGATCCAAAGGCTGGAGTTCTGGCATTATTGTCTGAGAGAATCGAATTTATCTGATATGCGAATTCTTCACGGATTATTTGCTCCTTTTCAGTAATTGACGATTCATAAACCACTTCATCCTGTTTATTAATGATCTTTTTTATTGCAATAGCAGGAATATAAGCTCCATTATTTGCGAAAACGCTGAATGCATTAGTTAACTCAAGAAGTGTCACTTCTCCGCCCCCTAACGCGAGTGACAAACCATAATCAGGCTGATCTAAAGTTGAAATGTGGAATCTTTTAGCAAAGTTGATGAAACCGTCTTCTTCCTCTGTGTTTGGATCATCATAAATATGAACGAATTCCAGTGCCTTAACTGCTGGAACGTTGTAAGAGTTCGCTAAAGCATTTCTTAACAAGACTGGTCCATGAAATGTACCGTCATAATTAACAGGAGAATAGGGCTGCGAATAATATAAAGATTCGGGATTTCCATCAGGAGAGAAATCCGTTGGAACATCCCATATAAGTGTTGATGGTGTCCAACCTTTCTCGAAAGCGGACGCATAAATCAGTGGTTTAATGGCTGATCCTGGTTGACGCGGAGAAACTGCCATATTGATCTGGCTGCTAAATTCTTCACTCCAAAAATTCGGAGAACCCACCATAGCTAAAATTTCTCCCGTATCCGGTTTCATGGCAACCAAAGCACCATTTCGAACATTATTGGCATTAAGATAAGCGATTTGATCTGATACGGTTTGCTGTGCAAGTTCCTGTAATTCGGGATCGATGGTGGTATAAACCGTGAAACCCGATCGATAAAGTGTTTGTGCGCCATATTCTTTCTCAAGCAATGATCGCACATAGTTCACCCAATGTGGATATTTCATTTCAAATTTTGTTTGCTGAAAATCATAGTCTTCAATTTCTTGTATGGCTTTGTCAACCATAATTTCATCGATGCAAACCCGATCAGTCGCGTTGCTTACCTCAATACAGTTTTCTTCTTTGCTTAATGTGTATGTCAGTAGCAAAACGCTTTTATGTCGATTAATAGTTGATGAATAATTTGTGAAAATATCATAAACACCAGGCGCCTGTGGTAAGCCGGCTAAAAAAGCTGATTGAGAAAAATCAAGATATTTCGCAGGAATTCCAAAGTAAGTTTGAGCAGCAGCTTCTATGCCATAGGCAAAGCTGCCATAATAATTTTCATTCAAATATAATTCAAGGATTTCATCTTTTGTATAACGGCGAGTTATTTCAGCTGCCAGGAAAATTTCTTTTGTTTTCCGAATTACGGATCGTTTCGAGCGTTCCTCTGGAGATAGCAGGATATTTCTTGCCAGTTGTTGGGTTATCGTTGATGCACCTGATATGGTGGTTCCGGATTGAAAATTCTGCAAGACAGCTCTGATAATCGCTGATAGATCGAAACCAGGATGTTGATAGAAGTATTTATCCTCAGTTGCGATGGTGGCCGCAACCAGATAGGGAGAAATATTATTTAAAGTAACATAATCTCTGCGTCCCGCATTTGGATCCACAATTTCATACAACAAATTTCCATCTCTGTCTAAGATTCTCGTCGTCTCAAATTGTGATGCTTTTTTATTCAGATTGTCTATATCTGGTAACGTCGCAGCTACTTGAAAATACCAAATAATAAATATGGTACAAAAAACAGCAAATATGCCAAGAATTGCTATGATGATCCCTACAATGATTCTTTGAACCCTTGACAGACCACTTTGCATTTCGTTTTTCCAAATTCTTGATTCCTTTTCCAGCTTCTGCTCATCAGTTGATGAAAACTTTCTGGCTCGAAAAGATAAAAATTCATCATCCGGAATTTTTTGGATATTTTTTAATTCTGGATTTTCTGAATCATTTTTTTTTCCATTGGTTGACATATTTTAGTTACTCAAATCTATTTTTATTTTTCAAATTTTGCTACTGAATCATACTATAACCTCTTTGATTTGCGTTAATTCATATAAACCAGCGATTCGAAATAATTCTTTTTTTTTCGCAAAAGTCTTTTCCAAAATTCGAATTACTGCATCAAAGCAGACAATATACATTGATTATGTAGGAAAAAATATGTAAAACTGAATAATTAAATTTTTAGTCTTTCAATCTAAAAAAATGTTTTTCTCGTAAAGAAAATGCAGCGTAGAGATTTTTTTTACGTTATAATGGCATTATCATAGACATCAAGAATACATACGAAAGGAGAATCAGAATGGAAAACAATCCAGACACCACTGTTTTTCTTGCTATTGTTCAATCTCAGGATATTGATTCAGCAGAAGATGCTTTGCGTGAAATTGATATTGACTCATATCGATTACCCAGTGTAGGCGGCTTTCTTGGCAGGCGAAATGCGACACTGCTTATCGTGACTCCTCCTGATCGAGAAGACCAGACCATCGATATTCTAAAGAAAACTTGTCGACAGCGCATTGAATACATTGCCGTTCCATTAGAAAGTGCTTCATTGACATTACCCACACCGACACCCATTAATGTTGGAGGTGCAATCGTTTTTGGCATCGATATTGAACAATTTAAGGAGTTATAAAATGAAACTGATAATAACGATTATTCCGGATTCTGTTACAGATACAGTCTCTCTTGCTCTAACCAGTCAAAAGTTTCGAGTGACACAAATTGCTTCTACAGGCGGATTTCTCAGGAAAGGAAATTCTACCTTATTAATTGGCGTTGAGGATGAAAATCTGGATGAGGCGATGAACATCCTTCAGGAAAATGTAAAGAAATCAAATGAAACTCAAAAAGGTGTTGTTTTTGTTGTCAAAGTTGATAAATTTTTCCACTTTTAATTGCCAAAAGAAAATATAAAACTTTCTTAATAATCTTGCGTATACAAATCAGGGTTATAAAAGGATCATTGCCCTTTCGATTGAAAATTTATAGAAAAGAAATTGGAATAATCGATTTCGAACATCCTTTTTGTCCATAATGTTTGTGCATAATCAATATTTTATGCATTCATGAAAATTAAGGAGCAATATGAACTATTCATTAGCATTTTCTTTTGTGAAAGATGAAAAAGACTGGATATTGAAGCTTTTAGTTTCCGGATTGATTTCATTAATTCCTGTTATCGGACAACTATACTTAGTTGGCTGGTTGTTTGAAATTGCCCGAAGAGTAGCAGCACACGAAACTGTCCTGCTGCCTGATGTAAGTTTTTCTTCTTTCATCAAATCGGGTTTTAAACTTACCATTATTACTTTTGTTTACATGCTGCCCAGTACAATTTTAAGCAGTATTTCATCAATAAGCGGCAATGTTGTTGAAGCATCTGAATCAAGCTTCATCAGAGCTATTGGTGCTTCGATTTCATGTTCTGCGGGTTTAGTAAGTGCAATTATCGGTATTGGACTCAGTTTATTACTGATTGCTGCATATGCTCGATTTTTTGAAACCTCAAAAATTTCAGACGCTTTTAATTTCGTTGCTGTATGGAATTCTTTCCGAAAAAATGCAAAAGATTATCTGATTCTATGGCTGTTTGATATTTTAGTGGGTTTAGTTGCTTTAGCTGGTCTGCTCTTTTGTTTCGTAGGTATCCTTTTTACTTTTCCTTACAGTTATGCAGTTTGGGGTCATCTTTTCGGCCAAATGATGCAAAAATTTGGAATTACTGGTCAAAGTACGAATAATCCATAATAATTCAAATTGTTATAAGATTCCAAGAAGCTGCCTGTTATCAATAATAGGCAGTTTTTCTTATTGTATGATCATGTATAAAAAATTATCTGTCCGGTAAAAATCATTTGGATAATTTTCAACAACCAGCCTTTTGTCTTCATCATTGATTATGATGTAAATTGTATCTCTTTGTAATGTTCGGTTGACCAGATGATCGTGTACAGAATCATTGACCATTCCAAATATCGGAAGGATTTTTCTTGCATTCGCGCTTCTGTTGAATGATAAATTGTTTTCAACAGCAAACAATGCCAAACGGTCTATTATCTTTGAATCGCCATCCGTCACTGCCATATGTGAAACGGATTTTAAATCATCGATCGGGATATCCACAAATAATTCCATTGTTTCCGAAGTTTTTGTTTGATGAAATCGTTGATAAAAATCTATATTATAGGCAGAAAAATCAGCAATTTGTAATCCAAGACAAATCAATAAGATAAGTTTTGAAATCCACATTCGATTTTTTCTTTCAGAAACCTTCTGGAAAATAATAAACCCGGACCCGAACAGAAGCAGATAAAAAAATGGCCAGGCCATTCGACCCGAAGATCGGAATGATGAAAGCAATTGTTCAATTTTTGTTGGAATGGGTATCGTTACCAGAATCCGTTTATCGAAAGTAATTTCGTTGGACAAAGAAAACAACAGGAACAAACAAAAAGGGATGATGAAAATTGATAACTTTCTTGTTTGATCAAGTGTTAAATAGAAAAACGAAAAACAAACGAAAAGGATCAGACCCAACCCAAAATAATTAAATCCTTCATACTGCAATGGAAAAGTCTCACGATTTTTTAGAAAAATTGAGGTCCCGTCCGGATTGAAGAATGAATTCATATTCATCGACAACTCCCCATAAGAAGAAGATTGGGGCTGAATATAGTTGTACCCTGCAATAAAGTAAATGAGGATAAAAGAAGCACAAAAAGAAATTAACATTGAGACAATTCTGATCCAGATTTCCCGTTTCTTTACCATCCAAAGAATCTGGATAAACAGAATAAAACCGACCATCGGTAAAAAATAAATATGAATCAGCATTACAAAAATTACGATAATTGACCAATGCAGCCAATTGTATTTGGATTTCCAATTTAATGCATTGAAAATGGCATATAGAATCAGCCAATGTGCAGTCAGCGTATCATGAATCGCTGTCCTCTGTAAAACTACTGGATTCATTATTGCAATGATGCTTAAAACACAGGTAAAATAAGGATTTTTAAAAAGTTTCCAACCGATGCAACCTGAACAAAAACCGATTAATCCATAACTTATCAGGATCCAAATGCCATTATATTGAAAATTTTGAGGTAAATAGTCATGAAATAATTTGAATATCAAACAAAAGAGCGGATTAGAATCCGTTACAATAACAGAACTGCCTTCAGGAAAATTTAAATTCTGCATGAAGAGAAAGTGTTTGGTCCATGGGCTGATTCGATAAAAGAGCCAACCAATGTAGTGTTGGAAATAATCTCCACCGCCTGCAATAACCCAATCGGTGTTCAATGGATTAATATTTTTAACTCCAAATATTACAGTAATGTAGATCATACCTGCAGCGCTACAAAACATAATGGTTGCCCATTTTGAAAAATTATTACTTCCCATATATTTCTCTGACTCACTTTGACGCAACATTATTTTATATTTTCCGTATATAACATAGGATCATAAAGGATCATTGATAATGGATCTTATCAGTGATGTGACCGGAAAAGGAGTGAAAATGGATTTTACCAGGGCAATTACCTTTGTTTTTCATCAAAGAAACTGGATCAAGAAATTATTTATTGAAGGGATTATCGCAGTTATTCCTTTTGCTGGATTCATTCATTTGATTGGGTGGGCTTCTGAAATTGTTAAAAGAGTCACCAATTTTGATAATGAATTAATTCCATATCCCGCAACCTGGAAATATTTTTCCAATGGCATCAAGCTTTTCGCTTCAGGATTAGTATACTATATACCATTATTCATAGTTACGATTATTCTAAAAATTTTTTCATGGAGTTGGGCGCTGATTTTTTCAGGTGGTTTTGAAAAATTTGGAATCCACTTATTTGAATTATTGAATAATATTAGTAATTTTATATATTTCTTCATTTTTCTTTTGATTCTCCCTGGAATAATCCAGTTATTTCTTCAAAACGAGAAAATTCAAGATACCTTTGATTTTAAAAAAGTTTATTTACAGATCAAGAAAAATAAACAGACCTATCTAACGTTATTCATTTCGTTGATTGCTTCATTTGTTATTGCCAGTCTTGGAGTTTCATTTTTCTACATTGGTATGATTTTTACCATACCTTATGCTGCAGCAATCTTCTCACATTTGCTGGGACAGGTGAATCGAACAATGTAAATCTGTTCGATTATAATAATGAGCGGCACTGAGAGTACCGCTCATTTTATTTATAGTAAGAAAAAAATTGATCGATTCTTAAAGTATTGGTGAAACAACGAAAGTTTATTTTAATGAATTGGGACAAATTTCTTGCGCAATCCAAACAAAAATCAGTAGTAAATTGTTGATAACGACAATAGTAAATTTAATCGATTTATGAATTATTACAGCAATTTAATATCTGAATACTCTTTTGGAAAAAAGATCAAAATTTATCTTACCTATATTTTTATTCACGCAATAAATTGTTATTCGGGAAAAATAACCAGTGCTTCGCTTATAATTATTCTTAACGTAAAAATATGAAACCTATAACACCATTTCGGGCGATTTTTATTATTCTGGTAACTGCGATCATTACAGCGACAGTCTTAATATTTTTTTCACCCGGGCAAGATATTGACCTCTATTTGAATAATCAGTTTTCGAAACCCAGAACGGATCAAAAAGAACCTTCTGAACTGCCTACCTTACTACCAAATGATCAGAGTAGAATCGGAATTGTCGCCGGCCATTGGGGATTTGACACAGGACATGTTTGCGGAAATGAACTTAATAATGTTCAAGAAGTTGATGTCAACCTGCGGGTCGCTACGATGGTGCGGAACATTCTGGTGAAAGCAGGATATACTGTTGATCTGCTGCATGAATTTGATCCGTCGCTTTCGGACTACACTGGACTTGCTTTATTGGCAATCCATAATGATACTTGTGATTTTATCAATGAATCCGCATCCGGCTTTAAAGTGTCCAGTACTGCCCATGTGAGTTATCCGGCAGAAGCGAAAAAATTCAACGATTGTCTTGTCGATCGTTATCAGCGGAATACTGATCTTCCCTTTAGGGGCAGTACAATTTCTTCTGATTCAGATATGTTTTATGCATACAATATGATTAATAATTACACGACAGCTTCTGTAATAGAGACTGGTTATTTAAATTTGGATTATCGCTTTTTGACTGAAAAAACTGAAAAAGTTGCACAGGGCTTAGCTGAAGGAATCCTGTGTTACATCAATAATGAAACCATTTCAAATGATGAAATTTCCAAACCAGTAGATTATTCAACAGCTTTTTCAGAAGTCGAAAAGAGATTTATCCTTCCAGGAATTGATAATCTTCAATAATCTTTTAGGAGTTGTATGGCAAAAAAAGCTCTTTTTTCCGGTTTAATGATGGACGAAAATGACCATCCTGTTGATGTGAGTCAGATAGGACAGGAATCCTATTATATCGTCAACGATGCAGGTTTTCTGCGACATATACCTTCAGAAGAAATCGACAGGCAAATTTTAAAAACATTTACCGACCAAATATCAGGAAATGAAGATTATTTGAGCAAACAAGCTGCATCAATGTTAGGGCAGGATGATCTGTTTACCATAGCTATCCTGAAAAATCAGATGAAAAATATCGATGAACAGATCGAATCGCTGTTAGAGACAGGTATCCCGGAGGAAGTAAGGGCTTATCTCGGAATGATGGGTATGAAAATAACGATCAACTATCATGGCGAAATTGTCAACCTGACTCTGCCTTCGAAAGCAGATGATGGGAATTCCGATTGAAGTTTCCAGAAGCCGCGATCATGATCAGCCTGTTGAGGGAGAATAAAAGGTATCTATATCTCTATTTCATGGCTATTTGCCTCATTATTCATGGTATTTTTGTTTTTTATCATGGCTTTTTCTGGGATGATTGGAGCCAGTTATTTCTAAGAACAAAATTCGGGGATTCAACCTATTGGCAGTATTTTATGGCGGATCGCCCAACATCTGGTTGGACAGCATTTTTCTTTAACCGTTTGTTTCTAAATAACCCAATACTATGGCATGCATTCATCCTATTTCTTAAATACATATCTGGAATTTTTTCTTATAAACTCCTTGAATATTTATGGCCTGAGAATCCTATTCAGAATGTCGCGATTATCAGTCTGTTTTATGTATGTCCGTTGTTTTCACAGTTATATATTTCAATTGCCTATACGCAACATTATTTAAATTTCCTGTTATTTTTACTGTCTATTGTTTATTTAATTAGATTTCTTCTTCATAAACAATCGTCAAAAAAAATAATCTACATAATTCTTTCATATTTCTTCATGATCCTGCAGCTTAGTATTACTGAGTATTTCTCGTTTTTAGAATTAATCAAACTTCCGGTTATTTTTCTGATTGTTAGATCAAAAAATTTGCCAATTAAGACAGTTATTAAAAAGACACTGATTTTATTCCTACCAGTTTTTCTGATTTTTATTCTTTATTGTGTATTCAGACTCAATTACGCTGTTTATTTTCCAATTCTTGAAGCGGATCAACCTGTATTACTTCAGAAAATCATATCAGAGCCGTTTCCGGCATTGATCGGCATGATAAAGAATATCATTTTGGATTTCATCTATATATTTATTAACTTTTTTGGAGAAGTTTTTTCAATCAATTTACAAAACCTCTTTCGGCCTTATTATGTATTCGTTTTTCTGCTGTTAATCGGTATATTGTTACTTATGTTTTTTTTCCTCTCAAATTTGTCGAAAAACACACTGAAAGAAGCATCTTACAGAAATCGTTTTGAAATATTGATCTTCGCTACCCTCTGGATTGTTTTCTCAATCATGCCCTTCTGGATCATCGGTGAAAATTTTGTGAATGCAGAAGACCCTCCTCATGCTGACCGGCACTTTTTTGCTTCGGTCTTTGGCGCAGTCATGATTTTCAGCTGGATCATTCAGTGGTTTATTCAGATAAGAAAAAGATTTATCGTGGCAACGTGTTTTATCTCGGTTCTTTTTGCCAGTCAGTTTTTCGAAGAAAATGACATGGCAAGATGGCAAACCGAGGAACAAAGATCTGTATATTGGCAGATGGTAGATCGTATACCATCTTTAACAGACAACACAGCGATCGTAGATAATAAAGTCATTTTCCCGTTTCAAGGCAATTTCGCAACATCCTCTGCATTGAATATACTTTATTCAAACCCAATTAATGAAGATGGAACAGTTCCGATTTGGGTTTTTGATGCAGGGAAAATGCTTTATGAACAACATGCCGGTTTTCATACGACAAAAAGGATCTTTCGTTTTGTTGCACCTTCAAACCAAATGATTTTTATGGATTATGATAACCAATTTGCTAATTGTATCTGGATATTTTCTCCTGAAGATGTTGATCATCCGCATGTTTCGGAAGCCCAAAAAACCTGGATATCTCACTCTGATCTGTCAAGAATAGGGCTGAATAGCCAGAATAATCCAGATGAGAAGATATTTGGATCTCCGAACGAAAACTGGTGTTATTTTTATCAAAAAGCAGCTTTATACAGGCAATTTGGCAAATGGGAGCAACTCAACGAGCTTACCCAAAAGGCGTTAGAAAGGGGGTTCTTGCCCTCACTTCCAAGTTCCAACTCACCTTTTGAATGGTGGCCGTTCATCGAAGGATTAATCAGAAACGGATCGATAGAAATTGCTAATGAATTATCCATTATGGCAATCCAAACAGATCCTGCCTATAGGTCCTTTTATTGCAGTCGCTGGAATCAACTTCGAAAAGACAATTCTATAACGTATAATACTAGTGATATTTGTGAAAATTAATGACCAGGGCAATTTTAGATTATGAGCGATTCCTATATTATTGATGCCAATGAGTTGAATTTTGAGAACGATGTCATGCTTTTTTCTATGACTACATCTGTCTTATTAAATTTTTGGGCGTATTGGTCAAAACCCAGCAGAGAATATAAGGAAAGTCTTGAAAATTTGACGATTCGATTAAATGGAACCATTCGTTTAGCTTCAATAAATATTGATTCAAGTCCGCTTCTTGCAGCGAAATTTGCCATTCATAAATTACCAACGGTAAAATTGATTTTTCAGGAACAAATTGTCGGAGAATTGATTGGTCCTCAACCTGAATCGCGCATTATCCAATTAATCAATTCAATTCAACCCCCTGACCCGATCATACTTGAAGTTGAAAAAGCACAAGCGCTTCTTTCTTCTGGCGATTATACAGATGCTGAAGAATTATTCAGTTCGGTTCTGGAAAAGAAAATTCAGCATCCAGAAGCACAATTTGGATATGCCAAAGCGTTGCTTTATCAGGGGAAAGCAGTTGATGCACTATATGCCTTAAAAGATTTTCCTGCAAGTAAATGGTATTCTTCAGCAGAAACCATTATCCCGCTTGCAAAGGCCCTGGTTCAGCTGCGTGATGATACAATACCAAACGAAACGGAGCTCGATTTTTCATTTCGTGCTGCACTCCGTTTCGCCTCTCAAAACAAATATTATTTATCGATTGATGGTTTATTGGAAATATTGAAACAGGATAGAAACTATCTTCATGGATATGCACATAAAGTTATCCTGGCAATTATTGAAATGTTGCCTGATGATGATCCACATAAAAGAACGTATCGATCTGAATTAGCTTCGATTCTTTTTTGAGGATTATAGATCTCGAATTAATTCACAAAACTCGATCCAATCTTCTTCAAAAAGGAATACTGTTGCTCCAGGAATTTCCATCGAATATAGATAATCCCCGGAATCAATTTTTTCACAGTTTACATAATATGTATTGGAATCTGCTAAAGTACCGGTAGTTCCTTTCGGGATGTTAGTAAAACCTTTTTTAAAATCCAAAAATTCTTCCCATTCTTCTGCGAAGAAATGAATTGTCAGATTATTTATTTCTAAATGGAAAGTCACCTCATCATCTGGTTCTTCCACTTTCCAGGCAATAAAGTTATCTGTCTGGGAAATAATACTTGTTTTCATATTCGGATCTATGTTGTTCATTCGTTTTTCTCCTTATTATTGGTTTCTGTGTTCTTTTTTATAACGAGTTTCTTTTGAAAAATCTTTTGATCGATAAATTGACCCTTTACCATTTTTCTGATCAAATTCCACTTTTCCTTGCAAAAATTCCATATGATCTTTCTTAAACTATCCATTTTTGCAATCAATGTTTTTATCAGATCCTCCATCGGAACCGGCGGGCTGATGGTTTCCATGTTTTCCCAGGGATCTAAATCGTTTAGTTTCCGCAGCAAGTAATTCAGGACAAGTTTTAAACTGGCCAACATCGGTGCCGCCAGGAAAATTCCGATGATTCCAAAGATCCTTGAAAAAATAATTGCAAAGATTAGTATCATAGCAGGATGAATTTTCAGAGTATCCGCCATGATTTTTGGCGTGAGCAATCCGTCGATGATTTTGTCAATAACAAAGGCAATTCCGACAATTAGGATTGCATATGTCAATGGAGGAAGCCCTAATATGGTTGGCTCCTGAAAGTAAGCAACAATTCCATACGCTGTAAATGCGACTGTTGATCCTACATATGGAATTAATCTTGCAACACCGACACCCAACGCCAAAACAAAACTGTAATTTAACCCTAATATCGAAAAAAGAAAAGTATATAACAAGATGGCAAAAATCATCAGAATGACTTGACCGCGTAAAAAACTGTTCCAAATTCTGGAAATTTGTTGCTTTGCCATCAGAATATCAAATTCATAGCCTTTGGTGGAAAACGTAATTTCTGAATTTCCAAAATTTTTCGATTCAAGCACAATGAAAAATGAAAAACCAATAATAAAGAAAAGCCATCCGATTTTTGAGACAGCGCCTTGTGCAATCGATGCAATTCCGCCAGCCGCGTTCTTTAGAATTTCCTGGATATTGTCTGATAACTGGATACCGATTTTTGAGTCTAACATGACCCATAAATTGGTTCTCAAGGGATCTGAATTTCCATTAATGGGTTTTAAATATTTTTCCATTAAATCAGGGAAATCATTAATCGCTTCAATCAGAAAATTGATCAGATTTTCAGCCTGAGAAAAGATGGCAAATCCTCCCCAGGTAGTAATTCCCAATATCAGAAAGATGATCAACAGATAAATTACAACTACACTGAAAGTCCATGTAATTTTCAGCTTTCGGTGTACATATGAAGCAACTGGTAAAAGTAAATAGGTAAGGATCAAAGAAAAAATAATCGGAGCAATCATATTTCGAAGGAAATAAATACTGATTGCCAGAATAATCAACAATCCAATAACAACAATTTGTTTTGTATTATTTTGCCATCGAGGAGATCGATTCGGAACAACTTGAACGGGAAGCTCTTTCCCTTTTTCTTCGAATATTACGGCTTTCGGCTCCGGCGGTCTGATCTTATTAATTGTATTTGAAAGAAAATTTTTAAACATAATACTTTCAAAAAAAGAAAAAAGCTCTCCGAAAGATAGCTTTCTATTTTTTACCGGAGAGCTTCATTTTTTCAATCGAATTTTATGGATAAATAGCGCAGGCTTCAGCACTCCATAAGAATGGGAAAACATCGCACCATAAATAGTTTGTATCGATTATGATGATGAAGACGATAATGGCAATAATAAAAAGCAAAACCGCTCCTAAAATTATGTATAGTTTTTTCCTTTTTTGAGCTTCTTCATCGATCTGGGTTTCTTCATTTTGTGGATAGCCGCCCGGATAACCATAATTTTGAGGATAACCGGGATATCCACCATAATATGGATTGTTTTGTGGAACATTGGTTTGTTGTCCATAACCCTGTTGAGCAGGATTATTCATATAATCCGGTTGTGGGTAGGGTTGGTTGGGATTCCACGGATGCTGTGAGAAATCGTTCGGATTTTGTCCATATGGTGCCGCATATGGATTTTGAGGTTGATTCCATGGCTGGCCTGGATACTGTGACGATTGGCTGTTAGGAGTATTAAATTGAGAATTATCCACGTTTATTTGACCTGGAAATGGATAATTAAAATTCTGAGCGTTAGGATATTGTGAAGGTCCGAAGGCAGGATTCATTGGTGGATATTGCGGATTTTGTCCAGGATACGGCTGTTGAGGATAATTCTGAGAATAGGGATTCGCTTGACCTGGATATGGTTGAGGATATGGCTTATTAAAATCAGGGATACTGCTCTGTTGTCCAAAAGCCGGTGCTGGATTATATCCTTGTGGTTGGCTGAAATTCGGCTGAGAATTCTCATCTGATTTTTGATTCATTTTTTCTTCCATATCATTTCCTTGATTTTTTTCAAAATTTTCTTCATCGATTGGAGTCAATTCAGGATTCGATTTATTTACACCAGATTGATTTTGCATAAAATCACTTGAATTTGGAACATTGGAAAAACCACTTTCAGCGACTGGAGGTTGATAAGGAGGAATTTGATTTGACTGTGCGTATGGATTATTTAAATTTGATTGATAATTTTGGGGTGGGTACGGTGCATAAGGCATCTGCATTTCCGGAGCTTTTTCTAGAACCAAAGCGACTTCACCGCCAAGCATGATAACGCTATTCTCTGTTATCTGAACAGGAGTTGTAACAGGCATGTTATTGACTGTAGTTCCATTTGTTGAATTATTATCAACCAATACTACATTATTCATATCCTGCAGATAAATAATCAGGTGAATCCGTGAGACAGAATTCTCGGTAAAGATAATATCACAGGAAGGATCTCTTCCGATTTTAAATTCCGGTTTATTGATAACAAATGCCTGTCCTCTTAATGAACCGGAATGAACACGGATTTGATATTTATTATTCATATTTACTCCCGACTGTATACCCATTAAGGTTTTATTTTTTTAGGTTTATCGAAAATTAATTATATCATAACAGACAAAACCAATTTTTTTACAGGATATCAAACCAGCAATTCGAAATATGGATATGCTTTTCCAATAGAGAGAAAAAATATGTAGTTGTGGTGTTCTTGCGAAAATCGCAAAAACACCACAACCGCTAAATTTCCTTTCCATTTTTGGAATTGCTGGATTTCAAATCAGTGATTCATAACATGGGAAGGATTTTTTTGTCATGTACATTTTTTCTTTTTTTTGATAGCTGTTTAAGATTTGGAGCTGCCAATGATAAAAATATGCTCCAAATTTCTATCATTAACCAAAAAATACACTATTCGAAAAATTCAAAATATTTTATTTTGATTTCTTTGCAAATTTCTTCCAATAATTTTCAAATTAGTTTACGGAATCGGATAACTATAAAAAGGCAGTGAAATAAGCCTTATTTCACTGCCCGTCATAAAAAACTCAAGAGTTCGTAATTTCAGTTTCTGTTGGCCGTTCGTGATAATGCGTATGCAAGTATTGATGAGAGATTTCACTGTTCGGTTCTCTCAACCATTTATCATATAATTCACAAACAAGAACATTATCTCGTGCAACTCGTATTTGTTGACGAGCATCAGCGACATGCAAGCCGTTCATTCTTCTCCTGCGTTGTTTCATTTCATTCGGTAAAGGTTGTCCGCCTCCACCTACACAGCCACCAGGGCAGGCCATTACTTCAACAATGTCGAAATCAAGTTGTTTGGAATCCATCGCATCCAGCACTTTTTGTACATTTGCCATTCCGCTTACAACAGCTAATTTGACTTGCGAACCATCCGGTAAACCGACCACTGCTGACAGTAAACCAGGGAATCCCTCAACTGGCAGCATTTCAATATCCGTAATTCGCTGTCCGGTTAATAGAAATGTTGCTTCTCTTACCACAGCAGTTGCCACTCCGCCAGTCATCCCATAAATCACTGCTGACCCGGTTGAGAGCCCATATGGAATATCAAAGGATTCTTCCTGTAATTCACTGAAAACAATTCCTGCCGATTTGATCATTTTGGCCAATTCCGACGTAGTTATCACAGCATCCACATCCTGGAAGCCGTTTGTGCTAAGCTCCGGCCGTAGAGCTTCAAATTTTTTGGCAACACACGGCATGACTGATACGATAAACAATTTTTCTCGGGGAATACCCTGTTCTTCGACGTAATGATGTACCAGGAGGGATGCATCCATTGCTTGAGGGCTTTTGCACGTTGAAAGATTCTTGATTTTCTCCGGATATAGTGTTTCGCACGCTTTCACCCATGCTGGACAACAGGAGGTAAAATGCGGAAGTTTTTCTTTCTTTGTGAATCGATTTAAGAATTCTGCAGTCTCTTCCCACGTTGTCAAATCAGCAGAATAACACGTGTCGAAAACCTGATCAAAACCCAGTTTTTTAATGGCAGAGACTAATCTCCCGGTTTCAACTACACCAGGATTCTCCCCGAATTCTTCTCCTATCGCGACACGAACTGCTGGAGCAATGGACATCACCACTTTAACTTCCGGATCATATAACTTTTTCCAAATCAGATTAACTTTTGATGGACTTGTCAAAGCACCAGTCGGACATACTGCTATGCATTGTCCGCAATTGATACAATTTGTCTCTGCCAATCCTCGGTCAAAAGCGCTCATGACACGTGTTTTTGAGCTTCGGTTAGCAAAATCGATGGCACCGATTCCCTGTATTTCCGCACAGGTTCTGACGCAATCTCCACACAGAATACATTTATTTTCATCTCGTGCTATGCTGGCACTGCTCCGATCGATTGGCAGCATTTTCCGATCAGCAGCGAATCGAATTGTATCGATTCCAAATTTATTGCATAAATCTTGAAGCTTGCATTTGCCGCTTTTCGAACAGGTTGTACACTCACGATCATGATTGGCCAAAAGTAATTCCAGCATCATTTTACGGATTTGAATTAACCTTGGTGTATGTGTCTTGATAATCATTCCATCGGAGGGTGGTGTAGAGCATGAACTGATTACCTGTCCTTTATCTGTTTCCACAACACAAAGCCGGCATGCTCCATAAACGGAAAGCTCAGAATGATAACAAAAAGTAGGCATATCAATACCAGTTTTTTGAATCATTTCTAAAAGGTTCTTTTCACCTTCAATTTTTACATCTTGATCATTGATTTTTACAAAGCCAGCCATTTTTACCTCACTTCAATTGCATCAAAACGACATGTTTCTTTACAAACGCCACATTTTATACAGAGTTCCTGATTAATATAGAATGGACTCTTGATTGTCCCGGAAATGGCTTGAGATCGACACTTTTTTGCACAAGCACCGCATCCGACACATTTTTCAGGAAGAATCGTGTAGTGTTTGAACGCTTTGCAGACTCCAGCCGGACAACGATGTTCAATAATGTGAGCAATATACTCATCTCGGAAATATCGCAAGGTTGACAAAACAGGGTTTGCAGCAGTTTTCCCTAAGGCACATAAAGAGGCATCTTTTACAACATAAGCTACTTCTTCTAACAGTTCAAGGTCCTCCAATGTTGCGCGGTCTTCGACAATTTTCGTCATAATATTTAGCATTTGTTTTGTGCCTTCCCGACATGCAACACATTTTCCACAGGATTCAGCCTGAATAAATGTCATAAAAAATCGGGCAACTTCCACAATGCAATTGTCTTCGTCCATTACCACAATACCGCCGGAACCAACCATTGCACCGGCCTTTTGAAGCGAATCATAATCCAGAGTATTATCTAATTGAGATTCAGGCAAACACCCTCCGGAAGGACCGCCAATCTGAACCGCTTTGAATTTCTTGTCGTTTTGAATGCCTCCACCGATGTCATAGACCAGTTCTCGAAGTGTGGTGCCCAATGGAATTTCCACCAATCCCGTATTTCGAACTTTTCCGGTCAAAGCAAACGTTTTTGTGCCGGGGCTTTTTTCGGTTCCAACAGACTTAAACCATTTCGGACCATTAAGAATGATCTTCGGAAGATTTGCCAATGTTTCCACATTGTTTATGATTGTCGGTTTTTTATTTAGTCCGGAAACAGCCGGGAATGGAGGTTTAGGACTTGAAATTCCTCTCTTGCCTTCTATAGAAGCCATTAACGCAGTTTCTTCCCCACATACGAAGGCTCCCGCTCCTTCGCGTACAGAAAGTGTATATGAAAAATTACTTCCCAGGATATTCTTCCCTAATAAACCAGCTTCTTCGCATTGTTTGATAGAAGCTTTTAATCGTTTTACAGCCAGTGGATACTCTGCGCGTACATAAAAAATCCCTTCATCAGCTCCAATGGTATAACTGGCTATCATCATTCCTTCAATGACACGAAAGCAATCGCCTTCCAGTACGGACCGGTTCATAAACGCTCCCGGATCTCCTTCATCACCGTTGCAAATCATATATTTTTTTTCAGATTTTTGTGCTCGAGCTAGTTTCAATTTCATCCCGGTTGGAAATCCCCCACCACCTCTTCCGCGCAATCCCGATTCTGTAATGATTGTATTGACATCCTCAGGACTTAAATCAGAAACAACTTTTGCGATTGCCTGAAAACCGTTATCTGCAACATATTCTTCAATGGAGGCAGGATCGATATGACCGCAATGCTCTAGAATATTGATTTTTTGTTTGCGGTAGAATGGCGACTCTTCAATATGGAGATATGGTTTATGCGATTCAGGATTTTTTTCAAGAAGTCTTTCAACAACTTCCCCATTTAAAGATGAATAATAAATTTCTTCAGCATCTTCTTCTTTAACATGAACATAAATAACGTTTAATGTATCGATTCGAACCATTGGACCTCTTGTACAAAAACCCAGACAGCCGGTCTTGATGATCGATTTTCCTTTTAAATTTTCGTCATTTGAAAGTAACTGTATGTTAACCAGTCCGCCATCTTTTTCAGCAATCTCGATCAGTTTTTTGTAAATTTTTAAAGATCCGTTGGCAATACAGCCTGTATCAGCACAAACTGAAATCCGTAATGTTTGTCGGCTAAGCGCATTTCGGTATATTTCGCTTGCTTGAACCAAATCTGCTACTGAATTGATTCTTTCCATCTTGACTCCTAATCACCATTTTTTCGGTTATAAAGCATTTCAATAACTCCCGCTGCTGCTTCCGGATCCATATGCGGGTAAACAGTCTCATTGATAACCATTACAGGTCCTATGCTGCAAGCCCCAAGACACGCAACGGTTTCCAGGGTAAAAAGACCATCCTTCGTGGTTTTCTTATCAGTCTGCAAATCAAGTTTCTTCACCAGTGCATCATAAATCAGCATAGAGTTCCTGACATGGCAGGCTGTTCCATTGCATATCTGTAAAAGATATTTTCCTTTGGGATCCAAAGAAAATTGTGCATAAAACGTCGCCACACCATATACGGTCTGAGCTGGTACTTTCAGACCTTCAGCCAATTGAAGCAATGCAACTTCTGGAAGATAATGGTATTTTTCCTGAACTTCCTGGAGCATCGTGATTACTTCTGCTTTCTTATAAGCATGATCCTCCAAAACATTTGCAGTAAATGCCTTTACTTCTTCAATATTAATATGACTCATCTCTTCTCCGTTAAATTCAAATGTATTTTTTTATGTGAAAATTATTACAAGTGATTTACATGAATTTTACTATAGTTAAAAAAAGATGACAATAAATATTCGTCCATTTATGAAAGCTTATTTGGGTATTATTTTCCGACATTTCTCATTGGCAACGAATGACTCAAGAAGAAAAGATGGTTTGTTTTTGATAATTATTTTATTTACTTACGCTGAAATAAACATCCGCATTTTAAGCAGATATTTTGAATTGAAAAAGGATCAAAATTAATAGAGCGACAGTTTGCTTGTTTGAATGATAAGAAACAGTCGCTCTCAATAAAATTTTAGAAATCCTTTTTTTTTTTACTAATTTGCCTTTCTAACTTTTTTATAAACAACATCCTTTTCATTTGCGATTATTCGACCTTAATCCATCTGCTTTCTTCTGCACTTTTCTCTATTGCCTCATTGACTTTAATGATATAGTGACCATCTTCTACGGTTGCAAAATCTTTTGGAAGGTTAAAATTTCCATTTAATATATAGCGATAAATTTTTTGGAAGTGTTGTTTCATCGTATCGGAATATCCTTCCAGATGACCTCCGGGATAGGTAATAATATTTCGAGCTTCCTGGTGAACTAAAGAAGGATCCCTCATCAAAATCTCGTTGGGTTTGTCACGATTACCAATCCAAATCTCATTGCATTTTTCCTGATCAAACGCTACTGATTTTTTTGATCCATTGATTTCGTAATACAGACGATTTTTTCTGCCGGAGCACATTTGAGAGACATTGACCTGAGCAAAAATACCGTCTTCCATTCGCAGCATAATACTTGCAAAATCCTCATTTTCAACTGGTACTTGAGTATATTCATCTGAAACAAGGAGTTTATTTGAAAAAGCGGCTACTGAGTTTTTCGGTTTTTTACGAACGTTAATAAAAGTTTTAAAATCAGCAAAAACAGATTCAACATCCTTCAACGTAATAAATCTGACTAAATCAATCCAATGGGATGCGATATCAGCAACAGTTCTTAAATTTCCGTTTACTTTCGGATCTAATCGCCAGGACCAATCTGTGTCTTTTAATAACCAATCCTGAAAATAACATCCCGTTATTGTATAGATTCTTCCGAAATCCGATTCATCTTGAACAATCGATCGTACTTCATGATTCATGGGATAGAATCGTAAATTGAAATTTACAGCTGCAACCAAATTGTTCTCACGCGATATTTGAATTAACTCAGCAGATTCTTTTGAATTGATGGCAAGAGGTTTTTCACAAACAATATGTTTGCCCGCAAGCATCGCTGCCTTTGCCTGTTCATAATGAACATTGTTCGGACTGCAAATATGAACAACTTGAATTTCCGGATCTTCAACCAATTCCTGAAATGTTGAATATCCTTTTTCCAGTTCCAGACTCAAAGCAGAGTCCCAACCTCTTTGAGGAGTTGATCCACAGATTCCTTTTACTGGAATATTTAATCTTCGTAAACATTCCACATGCACCGGTCCAATAAAACCGGTACCTGAAATTCCAACTTTTAATTTTGTCATTGTGATCACCCTTCGATATTTTTTGTTTCTCTTATTTTACTTTTATTGTTGTGATCTGTTTATCAAGATTTATTCCATAATCGAATAATCACTTATCCATTAGCCAAATATCTTTTTTATCATAAAAAATTTATCAGCTTTGTATTCGGGTATAATACTTGTAATAATTTATTGATATGGTTAAGAAAAAAGAATGGAAAATCAGGAACAGCCAGACAAACTTACTCTCACAAAAAAAAAGGCAAAAGGCGGAAAGAAAATTTCATTATTCATCTTTTTGCTGGTTTTGATTGCAGGAATTGCTTACTTTCTGATAATCGCGTCTGTGGATACCATTTCAAGAATTCGCGATATTTCTATCGTCTTATTCGTATTTGAATCGATCATCATTTGCCTGTTTCTTGTCATTCTCATTATTCAGTTTTCAATCCTTATCAACTTAATTCAAAATGAAGTAAAACCTATTTTAAAAACCACAAAAGATACAGTGAATCACATAAAAGGTACAGTTGAATTCCTTGGTGACAATATGGTCGAACCCGTAATTCAAACAAATTCCAAAATTGCCGGATTCACAAAAATTATTTCAAACCTGAAATCAGGTGTAAAAAAACAAAAAGGGAGATAAATATGGCAGAACGAGACAGTTTTAGTTCTTTTATTATTGGTTTTATTGCTGGAGGTATTGCAGGAGCAATAGCAACGGTTCTTTATGCTCCGAAATCAGGGGCAGAAACCAGAAATGCTCTTAGGGAGAAGAAGGAAGAAATTTTAGACAAAGCAAACCTTTCAGTCGATGAAGCATATAAACAGGCAGAATTAGCTGCAAAAGATGCAAGAGATCGATTTGAGGCACTTGCCAATACCACAAAATCACGTGCAGAAGAAGTAACCCGCCGCGGCCAGGTATTTTTAGAGGAACGAAAAAACCAATTGATGGGTCTTAAGAATGAGTTAGAAAAAGATGACAGCACTGACGAAATTCCAACCATTCCAGAATCTTAACTTTCAAATTATTTGAATACAAAAAAGGCACCTGAAAACTTTTATTTCCAGGTGCCTTTTTTAAGATCCCATCATAATTAATTTTGCATGCAAGCTTTCAACATCCCGAATATCATGAGTAGATACTAGCAATGTCTTTCCTTCAGTGAATTCAAGAATGCATTCGACTACACGTCGTTTATTTTCTGCATCCAATCCGCGAAACGGTTCATCCATCAATACAAATGTAGATTCCGGTATAAGTGCTCTGACAATGGCTACTCTTCTTTGCATACCCCCACTCAGTTCTGAAACCGGTTTTATTAAGTCATTTCGATCTAAACCAACTTTTTCAAATACTTCTTCCAGATATTCTCTTGAAATTTCTCGGTCTCTGCAGACAAGATGGACATTCTTCAAAGCATTGAGATATTTGCATAACCGATTTTCCTGAAAAACTGCACTTATCATCTGTTTTTCCAACCCTAAAATTTTTCCGCTGTCTGGATATGTCAATCCCAGTAAAATTCGAAAGAATGTTGTTTTTCCACAACCACTCTGGCCCATCAGACATGTGGTTTCCTTTTCAGGTATTGAGCAATTCCAATTCGATAAAACAATTTGGTTCCCAAAACTTTTATTGATGTCGACGGCACGAATGTTCATAACTATACGCGATCTTCTATCCTGTTCTTTAAGATAAAAAGAAAATACAAATATATTTTTTCAAAAACCATACTTAATAAAATAATTACAAAGGTCCAGGCAAATAAATCAGCGGAATTCAAATATATCTTGGCTTCATATAATCTTTCACCAATACTGCCAGAAGGAATTCCGATCAATTCTGCAGCCACACCACTTTTCCAGCAAAGACCTAACGCAATGAGGCATCCCGAATAATAAAATGGCAGCACTTCGTGCATATAAATAAATACAAACTTCGAAAAAAAAGGAATTCGAAAAACTTTAGCCATTTCGACTAATTGTTGATCCACATTCAAGATACCTTGTAATGTATTGGTATAAATGATTGGAAGAACCATCATGAATGAAATCACGATCGATAAATTATTACTTCCAAACCAGAGTATTATGAGAATGACAAAGCTTGCAACCGGAGTTGATTTAATTAAATTGATGATCGGATCCAGCAAGATCTTAATTGTTTTGAACCGAAATGATAATATAGACAGCAAAATTCCAAACAAATTTGCGAACAAAAATCCAGCCACAATTCTGGAAAAGCTGTAAAGAATTGTCTTCCAGAAAGAAGTTTCTAAGATCAGAGAAAGCAATGTGTTAAGAACATGAATTGGGGATGATATCAGTATTTCTTGATGGATGATTTGGCTGGTTATCTGCCAAATAACCAGCCAAAAAATGATCGAAAGAATTTTCTTAATTTTATAATTTTGTTTTGTAATAAAAAGCTTCATCAGGCAGCTTTCCACCAATTGATTGTGGATTGGCATTAAAAAGGACTTGTAAGTATCCGCCTAACTTCTTTTCCATTTCATCACCAGCGATAAAAGTAATATTGCAGAATGGAAGAGCTTTTACAGCAATTGGGGCTGCTGCAACGATTTCATATTTGGCAATTAATTCCGCGGCAGACTCAACATTAGTATTGACATATTGGGTTGAAGCTTCATAATCAGCCAAATATTGTCCGAATGTTTCCATGGACTGTTCAATAAAATCTTTGCGAACAACGACACATCCAGTTACCATAGCGCTATCTGTACTGACTTTTTCCCATTCTTTGGAAAGATCCAATGCAATCCGAACTTTTTCATTTTTCATTTGTACAGCAGTTACATATGGCTGTGGCAGCAAAGCGATCATATCATCGCTTTGTCCTAACAGTACTGCTAATTCCGTTGATTCACTTTTATATTCAATGGATACATCTTTACCAGGCTCCAGACCGTTTTGTGTCAAAACGTAGTTGAGCGCAAATTCTGGCGTCGTTCCTTTACCAGTCGAATAAATCGTTTTTCCTTTCAAATCGGCGACGCTTTGAATAGAATTCCCTGATTCAACGATATATAAGACACCTAATGTATTGATCGCAGCTACTTGTACCTGTTCATTTGTTTTATTATATAAAACACTTGATAAATTACATGGTACTGCAGCAGCATCTAACTTGCCGCTGACGATTCCTGTAACAATTTCATCAGCAGTTCCATACATGGATACATGATAAATATTCTTGGTTAATCCTTGTTCAGAATCATTCATTAACTTCACCATTCCCATGGTTGTCGGGCCTTTTAATGATCCGATTTCTATTGTAGCTTTTGGATCCGTCTCCTGTGCATAAATATTCTTATTTATTCCCCAGTTGATCGTGAAAAAAAGTATGATGCTCAATAGAATTAGTGTTCTGGAATTGTAAAGTTTCATGGTCAAATAGAATCTCCTTATGTATGAGTTTTTTCTTGTCATGGTATTATAACCACAGTTTGTGAAATTTTTTTCATATTAGGTACTTAATCAGCGATTTACAATATGAAAAAAATATCCATGATTCGAATTGCTGGTACTTAATGAAATGTTTAGGTTTAATATTTTGATCTTTATCCTTAAAATCGATTTTCCTACTACAATATAATTTAAGAATTCTTTAATAAAGGAAGATTTTCATGAAAAACAAAAAAATATTAATTAGTTTTATTTACATCATAGTATTAGCCTTATTTTTGGGCTTTACATTTGCCTGTGAAGCAGCAGATGAAAATATCGTTGCAACATTGAACGGAACGAATATCACCTTAGATGAATTTAAGGAAGCAGTTCGTTACAAACGATTCAGTACCTTACAAGAATATCAGTATATTTCCTATCTCTACTCTATGTATAATATGCCGTTGGATGAATCGCTCACGAAAAATTACGAAACTGCTCTGAGCGAAGAGGGAAAAACCGACTTAGGTCAAAAAACAATCGATCAGCTTGTCTATAATATCATTCTTGATAATGAATCCCAAAAAGCAGGAATATCAGTAACGGATCAAGAGGTTAATGATTCTTTAAAACAAATGTTTGGAATTACTGATGAAAATGCAGAAAATCAAGCCGATGCTTCTGCGGATACAATGCTGGATTCAAACTCATCTGACATGACTCCTCCTGAACCGGAAATCAATCAGGAAGCAGAACTTCAAACCGCTATTGATAATTATTTTTCAGCAACAGTCGGTGATTTATTCTCTCAGGACTTCTTTAAAAAACAAATTTATTTCAGTCTGCTTGAATCAAAACTTCTCGATGAAACCGTGTTCGCCGATCATGTTTTTGAGGCAGAAATGGTTTCTGCTCGCCACATCTTGGTTGAAACGGAAGATATCGCAAAAGAAGTACTCGGGAAGCTGGACGCCGGGGAAAAGTGGGATGATTTAGCTGCAGCTTATTCGAAAGACACCAGCAATAAAGACAATGGCGGTAATTTGGGATGGTTTGCCAGAGGTATGATGGTAAAACCATTTGAAGATGCTGCTTTTGCACTGGAATCTGGACAAATCAGCGACCCTATCAAAACTGACTTCGGGTTTCATATTATTGCATCGGATGGCAAAGAAAATCGTCCGTTGGAAGATGAGGCATTAAGCAACGCGAAAAATGAGCTTTATCAAACCTGGTACGAAGAAATTACCGCAGAATATAAACCGGAAACTTTTGAAATTTGGACAGATAATGTTCCCATGGAACCAGTCTTTGAACCAATCGAGTTGCCAACAGCCGAAGAAAATGCAGCTCCGGTTGAAGAAACTGCACCGGAATCTACACCGGTTACTGAAACCAAATAGCGACAATTTATTTTCTGATAAAAAATGGTTCTTGTTGTTTACAGGACCATTTTTTATTTCAGTAATAAGAGTATTGTTTTTCGTAAAATCCTTTTATATTGAAGTGATTTTTGTTCCACAAAGGTGACAAATTGAAAAATTGAATGCAAATTTTTAGAACTATGTTGGTAATCTTGGGGGCTGAATTTGAAATTCGCGAATTATCATTGAGTTTAGCCCCCATCTGCAAGGGATTTGATCCATTATTTCAATATAATAAAAATACCGCTGTCTGGCGGTCTTTTATATCAAACAATCCTTTTGTAATTGTAAAAAAAAAACACCATTCTT
>JAPKMT010000047.1 GCA_026645735.1 Flexilinea sp. | reverse complement strand
ATTTGTTATTACAATTTCTTTCAGTTATGAATTTCCAAATTCAGAGTACCTACGCTTATTATTATTACGGCAAACAAAATAATGTTATGCCGGATTTTTCGCGTAAGTAAGAATCACCTGTCAAAATAAAAAAAAAAGCGATATCTCCGGATATCGCTTTTTTTTTATTTTTTTTCGTCAATAAACCTGAAATTGAATTCAGGAAAAAATATCAATATTATCGGAGGATATGATGGAAGTGAAGTTGTCAAATGGCAAAGTAATACCATTGGAGATGCATAAGATCAAGATTGTTCAACAAACTTTTTTACCGACGGCTGAAGAACGAATTGAAGCCATTCAAAAAGCCGGATTCAATACATTTCTATTAAAAAGCCACAACCTTTTTTTAGACATGTTGACTGACAGCGGCACCAATGCGATGAGCGATAACCAGCAAAGTGCCATGCTGTTGTCGGATGATGCCTATGCGGGATCAGAAAGCTTCTGCAAATTGGAAGAAGCGGTTCAAGACATTTTCGGGCTTAAATACGTGATTCCTGCTCATCAAGGCCGTGCATGCGAACATCTGATTGCGAAAGTATACGTTAAACCTGAGACCTATGTCATCACCAATTATCACTTTACGACAACGAAAGCCCATATCCGCCTTTGTGGAGGGGATGTAATTGAATTAATCGGGAATGAAGGCCGAATAACCGAAAGTAATAATCCTTTCAAAGGGAATATGGATATTCATGAGCTCCGAAAAACGATTGAAAAATACGGTAAGGATCGGATTAATTCGATCAGAATGGAAGCTACAACCAACTTAATAGGCGGTCAACCATTTTCCATGCAGAATTTGAAAGATGTCAGAAAAGTAGCCAATGAATTTGGTATCATGACCGTGATGGATTGCAGTTTAATCTCTGAAAATGCTTATTTTATCAAAACAAGAGAACCAGGATTTGAGGATAAGACAATCAAAGAAATTATTCATGAGATGATTGAACAGGTCGATATGGTCTACATGTCTGCCAGAAAAAGCGCCATGGCAAGAGGAGGTCTGATTGCAACAAATCAACAAAAAATATATAACGAAATTCTTCCCAATGTACCGGTATATGAAGGATTTATCACATATGGCGGAATGTCAACAAAAGAAATTGAATCGATTGCCGTTGGTATGTATGAAATGGTTGACCTCAATATCGCCGGCAGCGGTGCAGAGTTTATCAGGTTCTTTGCAAATCGATTAATAGAGTACGGAGTACCAGTGGTAACACCTCCCGGGGGATTAGGTTGTCATATTGACGCTTCAAAATTCTTGCCAAATATCCCCTGGAATGAGTATCCTGCCGGAGCCCTGGCAGCAGCAGTCTATATCATTTCCGGATGCCGCGGTATGGAAAGAGGCAGTTTATCAATGGACCGGGATGCGAATGGGGAAGAAGAACAATCCGATATGGAGCTTCTCCGTCTGGCAGTTCCAAGAAGAACGTTTACCATGTCACAATTAGAATTTCTGGCAGATCGAATTTCATGGCTCTATCATCATCGTGACCTCATCCATGGATTAAGATGGGTTGAAGAGACACCGGTATTACGATTTTTTATCGGACGATTAGAATCTGTCAATCATTGGGAAAATGATCTGGTCCATGCTTTTCAATCAGATTTCGGAGAGTTTTAATAATTTTGATAGATGATTCGCACTTTCTGTTTGTTTTCGGCATAATTTGTTAAGCATCTTCCTCATATTTCGAATTGCTTGAATCACTGTTAAATCAACAGTTCGAAATATGGATTGACTTTTTGAATAAAGAAAGAAAATATGTTGTTCTTATTTCGAATTTCTGCTGTTAAATCAAACAATTATTTCTAAAGTAAAATTATGGATGCAGTAATTATTATTTTTAATAAGGATAATAACGATGGAAATTAAAACTGTTTCAATGATTGGCCATGGCGTTTTAGGAAACCTTTTCGGGAAAATCATTATTGACCACCTCGGTAAGGAAACCGTTCGTTTTGTCGCAGACAAAGAAAGGATCCAACGCTATCAAAATGAAGGTGTATATTCAAATGGTGAAAAGTGTGATTTTCAATATTTAGATTCGGAAGCGGCCTGTGAACCTGCTGATCTTGTAATATTTACAGTTAAGTATCTGCAATTGGAAAGCGCCATTAAAACTGCCAAGAATCAGGTAGGAGAGAACACTATTATTCTTTCTTTGTTGAATGGTATTGTGAGTGAAGAAATTATTGGTGAAACCTATGGCATGGACAAAATTCTATACAGTGTCGCTCAAGGCATGGATGCAGTAAAAACAGGCAATCAACTAACCTACAAACTTCCCGGACGAATTGAATTTGGGGAAGCAGATGGATCGTATTCAGACAAGGTCAAAGCTGTCGATACGTTTTTTACAAAAGCTGGTATAGCACATGGAATGCCAAAAGACATGATCAAAAAAATGTGGAGCAAATGGATGCTCAACGTCGGCGTCAACCAGGTAGTCACAGCTTACGAAACAACGTATCGGGAAACACAGACAGATGGAGAAGCCAGAGACAAATTCCTTGCTGCCATGAGAGAAGTTAAAGCCATAGCAAATTACAAAGGAATTGATCTCACAGAAACCGATATCCAATATTGGGTAAATGATGTTCTTGCTCCGATGAGTCCGGATGCCATGCCATCCATGCGGCAGGATACATTAGCGCATCGAAAAACTGAAGTTGACCTTTTTGCCGGAACAGTGATCAAACTTGGGAAAGAATATGGAATTCCAACTCCGGTTAACCAATTCCTTTTTGATCGCATTAAAGAAATCGAAAGCAAATTTTAAGAAACCATGATTGAGGCTATCGGATGACATACTCCATCAGTGAAGCAGCAAAACGGATGAAAATTACACCGTATACGCTCCGATATTATGAAAAAGAAGGTTTGCTCCCCTTTATCGATCGAAATGCGAACGGAATCCGGGAATTTAAAGACAGCGATTTTGAATGGCTTGCTCTGATTGAATGTTTGAAAGGAACCGGAATGCCTATCAAAGAGATCGGTGAGTTCATCAGCTGGTGCATGGAAGGCGACAGCACTTTGCAAAAAAGATTGGACATGTTTCTGAAACAAAAGGATGAACTTGAGAGGAAAATGGCAGAACTTCAGAAGTACCTGAACAAAATCGATTACAAAATCTGGTACTATTCCACTGCCGTAGAAGCAGGAACCGAATCCATCCATAAAAAAAGCTGTGTACCTGTCAATAACAATTCGAATGAAACGCTTGCCATGGAAGAAATCCCTGCATAAATTCTTATTAAAATGAATGGGTGAATTCATTTGTTTATCATCCAAAAAACCTTGGCTGCCAATTCTGGTACCAAGGTTTTTTTGATTGACAATTCTCGTGAGACTTTAATGGATACAATTATTCTGGAAACAGGTTATTTTTCCGATCGAACAGGGACGACAGAAAATTGGTTCCGGATCAGCTGAACGATTGCAACCAGCAGTAAAACGATCATCCCCACCAGTGCTGTTGTTTGAAGCAGACTGTATGCACCTTGAAAACCTTCCGGCGCTTTCAGAAATTGATAAATCCCAAAATATGCCCAGGCTACAGGAAGCGGAAAAGCGGCATTGCGGATTTTCAAGAGTACAAGAATTATCAACACGATTGCAATCAGTAGAATTGCTACTGCCCAAACCGAATTGGCAATTCCGAAGCCATCCCATTCTTGTTTTACTAACGCAGCAGAAATATTAACCACGTTTGCAATAAATAACCAACCAGTATAAATTCCAAATGTCAAAGGCAACAGCCACTGCTTTCCGTCTTGAATTGTCAGTAACTTTTGGCATATTAACGATAACGTGATAACAAATCCCAATATAAACAGGACTGATAACTCAACCAATACATAAGAGAATGAAACAATCCATGCAATATTCAATAAACAAGAAATCCAGAAAAGAACAGAAATTTGATTTAAGGCTTTCTGGTAGTAAGGAGCTTTCCTTTTTACAAGCATGAGAATCACCGAAATGATTAACAATGAATAAATCACACTCCAGATACTGAAAGTGGATGGGCTTGGCGTGATCAGGGTGATATAGGTATCTGAAATCTCTTTTTGAGAAAGTCCGTTAATCCGTCCCAGAGCACCCATCATATTGATGACCAATGTAATTGCCAATAAAATCAAATTGATCCAGGCTTTTTTTGTTGTATTCATGTAATTTTCTCCTTTTTTCTATTGACACAAAAATTTATAAGAGAGCCTCAATGTCTTTTGCAATGTCCATTGGTTCGACAGTTGGCTCATAACGGGAAACAACAGTCCCGGTGTCGCAGATTCAGGGTTTGTAAAGCAGTGTTTTATAATACAAGATTCATCGCGAACTGCTTCATCGATGACATGATAGCTGAGGGCTGCAACCAAACCACCTATCCCTGCACCGTCATCAATAACTTTTTTTCCATACTTTTCGTTTTTTTCAGTTCTTCCAGTCATTAATCAGGTTTTGTGTAATTCTTTCACTGATTCGTTGAAATGTCTTCAGCTCTCGTTTGTTTATTCCTTGAAAACACTGTGCTTCCCATCGATCCAGAATCTCATGCAAATGCTGTACCAGCATTTGACCTTTATCAGAAAGAAAACAGTTTTTATTTCGCTTATCCGCTTTGTCGGATTCTCTTTTTATGAGATCCTTGTCTTCCATAACTTGCAGCAGTTTGGTCACATTGGCTTTATCAGTCTGCAGAAATGGACTGATTTTGGATTGACTGATACCCGGAACCTGTTCGACGACAAGCAGTGAAACCAGCATGCGCCAATCGACCTCCAAAGGCTGAAGCATTTCATCCAGCCGTTGTTTGCCAAACCGATTGAATACACTGATGTCGCAAATAAACATGATGCATACCCTCTAATTTCGTTGTTTTAAACAATTGTACAACACAACTATTATTTTGATTAAAAAGGTTACAAAATATTCATTAAAAAAATAAATTAATGTCAGGTCGTTTTGGTCAGCCATTGATCAAATCTTCTTAAACAAACAAATAGAATCACTTGGATAAAAACTGGAAAACTTCTCACATATCTTTTAAAAAAAGCTCCCCTTGTACAGTTCGGAAATAAAAATTTCTCATACCTGTGCAAGAAGGAGCGGATTGTATTATAAACAGAACTTATCCAGAGGCATTTCCCTGACCAAGTTTTTTAGAAAGTGTCTTTGGTATTAATGATTCTTTACTTATAGGAATCCTGATAAATCTTCAAACAATCCTCATCTGTAAGAACTGCCGGATCAACATTGAACAAGTGCCCCATCGTATGTCGTGCATTCTTCACGATTTCTGGCAGCTCTTCACGTGTAATTCCATAATCGGACATTTTCAATTGATCGACATGGCATCGGCGCTGCAGATCAACCAGTGCATCGACAAAATCCATCGGCTTTGATGCATCCGTTTTTCCTAATGCCTGAGCCATTTTTACCAGACGGTTATCACAGGAGCCGGATTTGGCAAAAAATGTGTAATACGCTTTGCTGATCATGATCAAGCCTGCGCCATGAGGTAAATTCGGGTGAAATGCGCTGAGCGCATGTTCCAGTGAATGCTCGGATATACATCCGGAAACACTTTCTACGATACCGGATAAGGTATTAGCCAGTGCGACATTGTCCCGTGCATCAAGATTTTTCCCATCTGCAACTGCATTATCAAGATTTGCACCGATCGATTCAATCGCTTTTAAAGCAAACAGATCGCTCATCACATTGGCGGTTGTATTGAGATAACCTTCGGTACTGTGGAACAATGCATCAAAACCCTGATAAGCGGTCAAAGCTGGCGGGATGGATACCATCAGCTCCGGATCCACGATTGATAAAAACGGGAAAGTGCAATCCCAGCCGGATCCAATCTTCTCGTTCGTGTCTTCTTTGGTAATCACAGCCCAGGGATCTGCTTCGGTACCGGTACCGGCTGTCGTCGTAATCGCAACAATCGGAAGCGGCTGATTCTTTACAGGTTTACCTTTACCGCTGCCGGCTCCTACATAATCCCAGTAATTTCCGTCATTGGTAGCCATCACTGCAATCGCTTTGGCAGAATCAATACTGCTACCGCCGCCAAAACCGATGATAAAATCACAATGCTCCGCTTTTGCCAGAGCAGCCCCTTCCGTGACATGTTTCAGCATCGGATTGGGCATTACTTTATCAAATACGACATAGCTCACACCGGCTTTATCCAACTGTCCTTCAAGCTGATCCAGATATCCATTTGCCCGGATCGATTTTCCGGATGAAATCACAATCAAAGCTTTTTTTCCTGGCAATGTTTGCTGATGCAGATTGTTGAGCTGACCGCGTCCAAATAAAATTCGGACTGGAACATAGTAATTAAAATTCATGATTCTTTCCTCCATAGTTCTCAATCAATATATACAAATCAATCATATAACTTAGAGTTTGCTCTAAGTCAAGGTCAAAATTGATGATTCATGATGTTACAATTACGCCAAAATCAATTCCTGGTTAAAAAATGAAATTTGATATTTCAAAAATTTTTTTTCTCACGCACATTTTTTTCACATTATCCAAATCTCATCAATGTCACAAGGGAGACATTGTTCTAAGTTGAATTTTCATTTTTCATCTGCCAAAGTTGCATTAACTTTTTCAATGCACACAAGTCGTGGATCAACTACACACTTTTAATAAATTACTTGACCTCTTTCAATACCTGTGCTAAAATTTCTCCCGTTGAGCGAATCAGAGACGAAAGTTAAAGATAACTCTGGGGGCGTGGTGTAGCGGCTAACATGCGGCCCTGTCAAGGCCGAGATCGCGGGTTCGAACCCCGTCGCTCCCGCACAAAAATGTACAGAATAAAACCTGTACATTTTTTTATATCTCTAAATAAACTTTTGTTATGGAATTGCAAAAGACTTCTGTTGCAACATAAAGAAACTCATTATTATCCTTGAATCAATCCATGTGAAAAATTGTCTTTACAAAAAATAAAATCCATTTATAATTATCAACACAACAGAATCAATCAGATCGCACGGTAACCCAAACGCCCGGAAGCAGAGGTTTGAAAGGCAGAAATCGGTGAAAGTCCGATACTGTGCCGCAACTGTAACCGGCCATGAGCCGGAAGTCAGGAAGCCGCCGCGCGATAACAAAATATCTTCTCGAGCAAGAGGATGTTGAGTGTGTAGCGCCCCTCAGCATTTTTTGCTCAACCATTGCGGTTGAGCTTTTTTATTTTTCCACACATGCCCACCGCAAAACAGTTTTGATTAAAAAATTTTGAGTTTAACACATTTTAAGATCCGAGTTTGGATCTTATACAGTGGAAAGCTCAATATTTCACAATCCAAACTTCATATAACGAAAGCGAGGGATTTTGGAATTTATTCCCGGTACAGTATATTTTGCTGGAGCTGGACCCGGCGATCCGGAACTGATCACTGTTAAAACGCTGGCGCTGATTCGGTCTGTCGGAATGATCCTTTATGCCGGCTCACTGGTTAATCCAAAAATATTGGCTGAAGCACAGCCCGGAACGCTCACAATCGATACCGCACATATGAAGCTCTCCGATCAGATTGAATGGATGCAGCACGGTGCATCAGAAGGTAAGGTCATTGCTCGTTTACATACCGGCGACCCTTCAATTTACAGCTCAATTTCGGAAGAAATCTATGAACTGGACCTATTGGGTATCCCTTGGAAGATCATTCCTGGTGTCACGGCCGCGTTTTCTGCAGCTGCAGAATTAGGCATCGAATACACAATTCCAGATATTACGCAATCCCTTATCTTGACTCGTATATCCGGTCGAACCATGGTTCCGGAACGCGAATCGATTCGTTCCTTTGCCTCCCATGGCAGTTCCCTGGCAATCTATCTTAGTACAGACATGTTAGAACAGCTTACAGAAGAACTCTGTTCCGGCGGATATCCGCCAGATACAGATGCCGCTGTAATTTATCGTGCCAGTTGGCCGGATCAGAAAATTGTACGTGGAACTCTCTCAGATATCGCCGAACGCACCCGTCAGGCGGAAATCACTCATCAGGCACTAGTCATTATCAGTCCGGCTCTGATACGTCAAACATATAAACCTTCCTATTTGTATAACACGTTCCAAACAAAGTCAGCCATACATAAACCTGGAGCAATCATCTGTCTGAGTGAATCCTCCGTCATAATCGGCAGACGCATCAAAGCAGCATTTCCCGATTATGACTGGTATGTTCCAGAACAACATCTTGAGTCAGCGAGCAGCGGAGCATTGGCATACCGATATGGCGTACGACAGATACTACAAGAGTCATTCCGCCATTATAATGCGCTGATCTGCGTGATGGCATCCGGAATTATTGTGCGCGAACTTGCACCGCTTATTCAAAATAAACACACCGATCCTGCCATCATCGTCGCAGATAATGCGGGACAGTATTGGATCAGCTTGCTTTCCGGTCATATTGGTGGTGGCAACCTATTGGCACGGAAACTCGCAGAAGCGCTTGGCGGTCAGGCAGTGATCACGACTGCCAGTGACACACAGGAGCTGCCTGCACTTGATCTGATTATCCGCAAATATGGTTGGACAATAACGTCACAATCCACCCTCACAGCTGTAATGGCTGCGCTCGTAAACGGAAGACCTGTAGCTTTCTCTTCGGATTTTCCGGTTCCAAACACAACCGATTTATCCAGGTTACCCCTAACCTTTTTTGATAACACTGAAGCAATATCAACAACCTATTCCTATCAAATTGTGCTTTCCAATCGGGTATTGCCGAGATCGGCTCAAGGCGTCACATTCCTCCAGCTAATTCCCAATGGGTTGGTGTTGGGTATTGGCTGCAATCGTGGAACAGAAGCTTCAGAATTGGAATCGGCTTGCAGGAAAGCGCTGTCACAATCTGGCTTTGATATCCGTTCTGTTGACGAACTGGCAACCATTCCAGAAAAAGCTGAAGAGCCCGGTATTCGAATTCTATGCGAAAAGATGCACTGGAAATTAACCGTAATTTCTCATGAGCAAGTTAATTCGATTCAAGATTTACCAAATCCATCGCAGATAGCCCATTTCGTATTAGGAGTAAACGGCGTATCCGAGCCTTGTGCATTGTCAGCAGCAGGAAGCAATAAGCTGGTTATTAAAAAAATAAAGTTCCCGAATGTAACCGTTGCCGCAGCACAAAAGGAGCTTTTCTTATGAATGGAAGAATTTATATTATCTCCACTGGTCCCGGTGCAGTTGAATGGATGCCTGCCCCAGCGATTGATACGCTCTATCATTCGGATGTCATTATCGGATATAAGACGTACTTGAAGCCGCTCTCACATCTCTGCGCCGATATTCCACGTATCTGCAGTGATATGCGGCATGAACGCGAACGTGCTGCAGAGGCAGTACGGCTGGCGGCAGCAGGACAGCGTGTGGCAGTCATTTCCGGCGGAGACGCTGGTATCTATGGTATGGCTGGATTAGTATTAGAAGCGCTGGAAGAATCTGGGTTGATCGATACGATTGATGCTTCGATTCTTCCCGGCATTTCTGCGCTGAATGCTGCCGCATCACTTCTGGGAGCTCCGCTCATGGCGGATTTTGCGGCAGTATCGCTTTCGGATTATCAGATTCCGTTGGACGTAATTCTTTCTCGAGTAAAAGCAGTTGTTACAACAGGATTTGTACTCTGTTTATATAATCCGCGATCGCATATACGCACAATTCCCTATGAGAGTATTTTGGAACTGCTGGAGGAATTGCTGCCGCCAGAGATTCCTGTTGGTCTGGCAGAAAATGCTTTTAGAGAAAACCAGCACACGGAAATCTTTCCGCTTTCTGAACTACCACAAAAACATGTCACTATGAATACGATCCTGATTATTGGAACTAATCAGACGCGCATCCTTGGAGGACGTATGGTTACACCACGTGGTTTTTCCAATACAAAAGAGGAGACTGCTCTATGAACGTCGCTGCCGGCAATCGCATTGAGTCAGAAAGTTTCCGCATCATCCGGGCTGAGTTGGGTGAAACGGGTATGCCGGAAGAGCTTCTTTCGGTTGTAATCCGAGTCGTTCACGCAACTGGTGATTTTGAGTACGCAAAAAACCTGCGCTTTCTTTCAGATATTGCTGTTGGTGTGGAAGCACTGCTCAGCGATGCTCTGATTATCACGGATGTGATGATGGTCAAGGCGGGTATCAGCAAACGATTCATGCCGAATGCTGCTGAACGGGTGCGCTGTCGCATTGACGATCCGGAAGTACGCTTGTATGCGGTAAAAAATTTCATTACCCGTTCCTGCGCCGCCATGCGTCTGGATTCAACAAAACTGAACGGAGCGATTATTGCAATTGGCAACGCACCAACAGCATTGTTGGAAGTTCTTCGTCTTGCTTCACAAGAAGGAATCCGTCCGGCGTATGTAATCGGTGTGCCGGTAGGATTTGTCAGCGCAGCAGAATCGAAACAGGAACTGCTTAAAAGCAGCTTGCCCGGAGTCACTTCACTGGGAAGAAAGGGCGGTTCATCGATAGCAGCGGCGATCCTCAATAGCCTTGCAAGGATGGCATATCATGAACATTGATGAAATTCTTAGACGCACTGCCTCGGCGCTGAACCTTTCATCCGAAGTTATAACTTTTGAAGGGCAGCACTTTGGCGGTTTGAATAACGAAAGTTACCTGATCCGAGTTAAGAACGAACGGCTATTGGTACGCATTCCGGGAGTTGGCACAAATTTATTCAGTGACCGACGTATGGAAGCGCTGGTGTATCAGAAACTCGCAGCTTTTGATCTGTCTGACATCGTTCGTGCCTATGAACCTGATGGTTTGAAGATTTCCGTTTTCTATGAAGATGCTCAGATGACAGATTGTTCTAATGAACGGCAATTGGCGGAGGCGGCACGTCTATTGCGCCGGATTCAGCAATTGCCAATCACGATGCCGAATTTTGACAGCAATTATTCCCGAACACAACGCTTTCAAGTCTATGCGCGCGAAGCTGGATGGCAGTTCAGCTCGTCATACCTTGCGGATTGCAAGCAATATTTAGCTCCCGACTCCTTTAGCCGGATGGCTGATCCCCGTTACTTAACCCATGGAGATTTCATTCCCGGTAACGTTCTTTTTCTCCCGGGTAAAACTCCGATTGCTGTGGATTGGGAATTCCCCGCAATGGGTGGACGCTGGAATGATCTTGCAGCATTCTTCATGCACGGCTCACTCGACCTGGAACATTCTGCATACATGCTCACCGCATTCCTTGCAAAAGATGCGACAGCTTCCGAATGGCAAGAATTGGCAGCGGTTTGTGTGGGTTGTTCACTAATGTGGTATGCATGGGCAGCTTACAAACTGCAGAAAATGGGCGATCGGCTTTATCGGAATTTTGCAGAGAATTGCCTAAAGTACGCAGAAATCTGGAAATCCGAGGTCAGACCATGACGGTTTTTTCAGAATGGAAAGCTCACAAGAGGCGCAATCGTATTCTTGGCTTAGCGCTGATGGTAGTGTTGCTGCTGATGATCCTGCTGACACTGAACTTCGGTGCAGCTTCCATTGGAATCAGCTCAATCGTGCGTATTCTGATCGGAAAGATTTGCCGCATACCACAATGGTATGCAGACATCAAACCGGGATTCGTCTCAATTGTCTGGGAAATACGTCTGCCTCGTATACTCTGCGGAGTACTCATCGGTGCAGGGCTTTCTGTGTCCGGTGTAATCTTTCAGGCTCTGTTGCGGAATCCGCTCGCGGATCCATTTACGTTAGGCGTTTCAACAGGTGCGGCTTTCGGTGCCTCACTGGCAATTTTTCTAAACCTGACGTTTGCAACGTCCTTTTCAACAACCGTATTTGCCTTTACCGTCGCATTCTTGACGCTTTTACTGGTAATCTGGATTGCAGAGCGTGGTGGTGGAATGCTTTCATCCAGCCTCGTTCTGGCAGGTATCATCGTCGGAGCAGTTTTTTCTTCCGCAATCAGTTTCCTCAAAATGCTTGCAGGGGAGAATGTGTATGCAATCGTCTTCTGGTTGATGGGATCTCTGGCTGCGGTAGAGTGGTCGGATGTGCTCATTCTCTTTATTGCAGATGTGTTCGGAATTACTGCTGCCTGGTATTTTGGAGACGATCTGAATTTAATGACCCTTGGAGACGAAACTGCACAGTCGCTGGGTATAAACATCAAGCGGACTCGGTTGATATTTCTCATGATCGGTTCATGTTTAACAGCAGCCTGTGTTGCAGTGTGCGGCGTAATCGGTTTTATCGGTCTCGTTGTTCCCCATCTGTTGCGATTTAGTATATCAACCGACAGCCGCACACTGATTCCTTTTTCTGTTCTGGTTGGAGGGTTGCTGCTCAGTATGGCGGATAATACTGCGCGATTGATTTCTGCAGCAGAGATTCCGGTTGGTGTGCTTACAACACTGATTGGCGGACCGTTCTTCATTTGGCTTTTTACACACTGCGCCAACAGGAGGCAATTATGAGCGCAGCGATGCTAAAAGCTGACAGGCTGATGTACGCCTATGCAAAACGATTCGCAGTTAAGAATGTAAGTTTAGCGCTGACGGCAGGTACATTAACTTCGGTAATTGGACCAAACGGCAGCGGGAAAACGACTTTACTGCGGCTGTTAGCGGGTCTGATCCAGCCGATATCCGGAAGCGTCACGCTGAAGGAAAGAGAATTGAATTCAATCCCAATGTCAAAACGCGCACAAATAATTGCAGTCGTAAACCAAAACGAGCGTAATGTTTTTCCATTTAGTTGTCTTGAAACGATTCTTTTCGGTCTGCATCCACACCGTTTGCGCTTTGAACCGCTCAGTGAGGAACAGATGAATCGGGTTGAACAAACCATGGAGTTGACAGAAACGGATACATTGGCAAGTCGTTCGATTTCAGAAGTGAGTGGCGGCGAATATCAGCGTGTAATTCTGGCACGCGCTATTGTACAGCAGCCGAAAGTGTTGCTGCTCGATGAAGCTATGTCCGATTTTGATGTGGCAGCTAAAATTCGGATTTCCAAATGCCTGCGGAGATTGGCAGAAGTAGGTATGACAATACTTTCGGTTAATCATGATTTGAATCTGGCTTACCAATTCAGCGATCATATATTAGCAATGCATCAGGGAGAATTGACAGCGTTCGGGACGCCGAACGAAGTCATCACCGCTCCCTTTTTGCGAAGGGTTTTCGGAATCGAAGCGGAGTTCTTTCCCGGGAAGGGATTTCTGATTCGAGACGAAGCTCAATAACGAATGGAGAAGAATGAAATGAAAATATCTATGATGATAATACTGGCAGTCGTTTTGACTGCGCTGTGCTTCGGCACTGTCATGGCTGAAGAAGCCTCGAAAGCCATTCTGGTCGTCAGCTTTGGAACCAGTTACAACGACTCCCGCGATATCACTATTGGCGCGATTGAAAATGCTATTGCTGCAGCCTATCCGGAATATGAGGTCCGTCGTGCCTTCACCAGCCAGATTATTATCGATAAACTAGCTTCCCGTGATGGTCTTGTCATCGATAATGTTGCACAGGCAATGGATCGTTTGATTGCCGATGGTGTAAAAAACCTCGTGATTCAGCCAACACATGTCATGCATGGCTTTGAATATAACGATGTTTGCGCCGAAATTGCCCCCTACACAGATCACTTCGATTCAATAATCATAAGCGAACCGCTGCTGACAACTCCGGATGATTATTGGAAGGTTATTGATGTTATGAATGAAGTTTATCCCCGGAAGGAAGGCGAAATCCTTGTCCTGATGGGTCATGGGACGGAGCACTTTGCAGACAATACCTATGCCGCTCTAAACTTCATGTTCGAACTGAACGGCAACAAAGACGTCATTGTTGGAACCGTTGAAGGCTATCCGGATTTTGACACAGCATTATCTGAAATTGATGCTTTACAGCCTAATAAGATCATACTCGCTCCCTTGATGGAAGTCGCCGGTGATCACGCTAACAACGATATGGCAGGTGACGATGCGGATTCCTGGAAATCTATGCTCAAGGCAGCCGGTTACGATGTCGAACCGATGCTTCATGGTCTGGGCGAATTCGCCGGCATTCAACAGATGTTTGTCGAGCATATCGGTGATGCTATGGCGAAGGCAGAGAATAATGACTAAACGAACGATGAGGCGGTGCTTTTTTGCCGTGATCGTCTATTTGATGGAGGCAGCCGTGCTGGTCACGGCTGCTACTGCCGAGGTTCGGACGTTCATGGATGATGAAGGACGTGAAATTACTGTCACGCAACCTTTCCAGCGTATTATTTCCCTATATTCAGCGCAGATTGAAATTCTATACGATCTGGGAGCAAGTGATCAATTAATTGGCGGTCAAAAAACCGGATACTTTCCGGCTCCCGCAGCTTTCCTCCCCCAATATGACTATAACGGTGATCCGGAAAAAATTATCGCTGCAGAACCGGATTTACTGCTGATTCGTCCCTTCATAACTCGTAAGGCTCCGGATTTTGTCAAAGCAATTGAGAATGCTGGAATTACCGTCGTATCACTCTATCCGGAACGATTCGAAGACTTTGATGAGTATGTGCGTCACTTGAGTATTTTAACCGGTAAAGAGGATATGGCAGAAGAAAAGCTAGCAGCATTCCATGCTGAATTGGATGCGATTGCGGAAACGACAGCAGATATTGTGGAAGATGAACGGCAGACAGTTTTCTTCGAGTCTACTGAAGTCGATCTGCGTTCTATTACATCTGATTCCATGCCGGGCATCGCAATCCGTCTGGCGGGGGGGAACAATGCCGCCGCGAATGCGAAACCGATTAGTGTAGGCAGCTCTATAGCTGCCTTCGGCGCGGAACGCATCCTGATGATGGCAGATGATATTGATGTCTACATCAGTCAGCGCGGCTCGATGAATACGGGAGGAAATGAGCATTCGATCTCAATTCGCCCGGGTTTTAATGCAGTTAAAGCGGTAAAAGACGGTCGAATCTACGAATTGAATGAAAAGCTGATTTCCTCCCCGACATTCCGTTTTACTGTTGGCACACGTGAAGTGGCTCGCTATCTTTATCCGGAATTGATGGATGATCTAACCGCATGGCAAACGGATCAACCGGTGAATCGCCGCGAAATGGCAAATATTATCATGCGTATTCTCCATCTTCCCGTATACACCGTTTCTTCTTCGAGTTACTACAGCGAAAAACATCAGGGACATGTCTATGGAATGTTCACAGACGTTCCCTGGACAGACACAGATTTTAACGCTATCGAGTCATCCGCCATGCACAGCCTGATGGCAGGCGAGAAGGATAATCGCACTAAGGTAGAAAGATTTTTACCAGATGAACCCGCCACACGAGATATGCTGGCACGCGCGCTTTTTATGCAATTTAATCTCGATAAGCTGAACCGACAGACAAGGATTAGTGATTTGTCAGAAAGCGCGAACGGGAAAATGGTGCAAGCCGTTGTCGATCACGGTCTCATGCCGCTGTATGACGACGCTTTTAAACCTTCTGCGCCGGTTAGCGGGAATGAGATAATCGTCGCTTTCAAGGCAGCCATTACGGAAATGCAATAATGGCGTCTCGCTCGGAATCGCTTCGAAAAGGCTTTTCAACAAGCGCCTGTGCGGCAGCAGCGGCATGTGCAGCAATTCATGAATGCAGTACCGGCAAGGTCACTGACCACGTAGAAATCATGCTTTATTCACATGGTCCATTTCGTTTTGATTGTATCCGACATGAACCTGAACCTGGCAGCGCATGTTATGGAGTTATTAAAGATGCCGGTGACGATCCGGATGTGACAAATGGACTGGAAGTCCGTGTTTGTGTATGCCAAAATAAACTTGGTTATTTCCGTATTTACGGCAGTTCCGGTGTGGGTATCATAACCAGGCCGGGGCTGCCTGTTCCAATTGGAGAGCCCGCGATTAATCCAGGTTCTCGAAGGTTAATAGAATCCGTACTCTTGCAATTCTGTTCAAAAGAGGGATTGAGCGGTGGATTTGATTTAACAATCAGTGTTCCGGAAGCTGAAAGCATTGCACAAAAGACAATGAATCCAAAACTCGGAATCGAAGGTGGTATCTCGATTCTTGGCACAGATGGCTTTGTCCATCCTTATTCCGCACCTGCCTGGCGCTTTTCGCTCATCCGAAGTCTGGACTACGCGCAGGCAAACGGCTGGCAAAGAATCGGATTGGCAACCGGCAAACGTTCCTCACTTTATCTTGAAACAATATGCTCGGATGCCTTTGTTGTTGATACAGGCGACGAGCTGGCATATCCGCTGGAACAGATGCAGCGGTATTCTTTTAAACGTTTCATACTCGGCGGTATGATCGGCAAGTTCTCGAAAACCGCACAAGGACGTTTCCAGACACATGTTGATCAAGGAGGAATTGACTTTCCTTTTCTTGCGGAATTGGCAAGTGAACAAGGAGCGGACAAAAATTTGACAGAATTTGTTCGCAATGCAGTAACCGCTCATCAGGTGCAAAATCGACTGGCAGAAGTTGGCATTCATCTGGAGTCTGAGCTTGCCCGTCGTACTGCTAAGGCAGTGTTCAGTAAGTACAACATCCAAATGGAGATTTATATTTTTTCACTTAAAGGCGAAGTCCTCGGGCATACGGAATGAACGGTAAATTGCATATGACGAATCATGAATTTTCATCTTTGCCTGTCCGTCAATCTTTGACAATAGTCGGCGTGGGCACAGCAGGGCGGCAGACACTTTCGGAAGAAACACTTGCTTTAATAAACAGTGCGGATGAGCTTTGGGGCAGTCCACGGCTTTTAGAGATGTTTCCGGAAACAACTCATCCAGTTACGCTGGAACACGAACTGACAGCCCAACTTAAAACTTTAGCAGAACGTTCTCCAAATCGGAAAATCGTGTTACTGGCATCCGGTGATCCAGGATTTTATGGATTGGGTTCTAAGCTTCGAAAGATGTTGCCTGACGAGAAACTGCAAATTATCCCGCAGCCTTCGACAATTCAGGAGGCATTTGCACGTGCCGATCTTTCCCTGGAAGGCGCATTTTTTCTTTCTGCCCATCAGGATATTCCGACAGAATTACATGGTGCACTGCGCCGCTATGCCCGTATCGGGTTGCTGACTGGTCCGAAGGCGCTGCCACAAAGAATCGCACAGCGGGTACTATCGTACGGACTGAATGATATACGCGTGGTCGTCTGTTCGAATATGGGACTTTCGGATGAGGCATTTTTTAACGGTACGCTGGAGGAATGTGCCGAGCGAGAATTTTCTGCACTCAGTGTGATACTTCTGATTGAACCCGATAACTGGCAACCGGAAGCGCTCGACATCTGCCGACCGGACGAAGCATATGCCTTTTGCAACGGATTAATTACCAAACATGACATTCGCGCACTGGCGCTGCAGCGATTGAAACTAAGAGAAACGGATGTTTTCTGGGATATCGGTGCAGGCAGTGGCGCACTTAGTGTTGAAGCTGCAGAACATGCCTGGAACGGGCGAGTATATGCCATCGAAAGGAATACGGACTGTTTGGGTCTTATCTCTGAAAATCGAAACCGTTTTGGTGTTGATAATCTCGAGATTATTTCTGGATCTGCACCGGAAGCGCTGGCAAATCTGCCAACGCCGGATGCCGTATTTATCGGCGGAAGCGGCGGATGTCTGGAAGCAATTCTCAATGCGCTAGAGACAACGGGCAAGAAACCGCTGCGTCTGGTGATGAGTTTTGTACTGCTCGAACATGTCTGTTCCGCACTTCTCTGGTTCCGTACGCAGGGCATTGAACCTGAATTGGTCCAAATAGCAATCAGTAACAGCAGCCTGCTTGCCGGCAACACGCGATTGGTGCCACAGAATCCAGTATTTCTACTCAGCGGAACGCTGACGGAGAGGAACAGATAATGGAATTTCAATGTCCCGGATTTGTAATTGCCGCACCAGCGAGTGGCAGTGGCAAGAGTACACTGACGGTTGGACTAATGGCAGCCTTCAGCCGGACGATGCGTGTACAGGGTTTTAAAATCGGACCAGACTATATCGATCCAATGTATCATACGATTGCCTGCGGACGCTCCTCTGTTAACTTGGATAACTGGATACTGACAGAAGAACAAAATCGTGCGGTATACCAACGACGGGCAGCTCATGCCGATCTCTGCATTGTAGAAGGCGTTATGGGGTTGTTTGACGGTATTTCTTCCTGCGAAAACTGCGCCGCAACAGCCGGAATGGCAAATACATTGCGGCTGCCAATAATTTTTGTGATAGACGGTTCCAAAATGGCGGAATCGGCGGCAGCATTTTTGCATGGTTTCAATACATTTGATCCGAACACACGTATTGCCGGTGTGATATTCAATCGCGTCAGTACAGACCGGCACCAGAAGTTAATTTGTATGGCAGTGGAACCGCTTGGTATTCCGATTCTCGGTTTTATTCCAAAAAACGATAAGCTGAAAGTACCGGAGCGAAACCTTGGTCTATTCACCGTTGCCGAAGATGAGGTTTCAGCACGGCATTATATCACTTCGGCAAGAGAGATCGGGGAACAATACCTTGACATGGACATCATCCGCAGGATTGCAAAAACAGCGGGACCGCAGACAGCCGCACTTCCGATAATTTTCCCGCAGAATGGAAAATCTGTCCGATTGGCTGTAGCACAAGATGCTGCGTTCTGCTTTTATTACGCAGATAATCTTGATCTGCTGCGAGCACAAGGCGTGGAGATAATCCCGTTTAGTCCGTTAAAAGACAGAGCACTGCCTGATTGTATTCAAGGTGTGTATCTCGGCGGCGGTTACCCGGAACTCCATGCGAGCAAGCTTGCAGAGAACCGGTCAATGATCGAATCGTTGAGAATATTCGCAATAAATGGGGGTATTGTTTATGCGGAATGCGGTGGAATGATTTACCTGATGGATAAATTACGCCTGCCAAACAGTGAAGTTGTAAAACTCTGCGGACTGCTGAATGGAACTTGTGAGCTGCAGCCAAAACTAACGATTGCGTATCACGAGCTGCGAGCACTCCAGCCAAACTGGCTGATTCCAATGGATTTGAAAGTACGCAGTCATGAGTTTCATTACGCCCTTCTCAAAAAAGATTTGGCGGATCCTGCACTGTTTGAGCTGCGAGATATGGAAAACGCTTTCTGCGGAACAGACGGATTCTCATATAAAAACGTAATTGCGAGCTGGCAACATCTGCATTTCGGACAAAATTCTGCACTGGCGATAAACTTCATGCGAGCAATGCTGAAAGGCAGAATGTATGTCTAAGGTTTTAATGATTATGGGGACAATGTCTTCGGCAGGAAAAAGTCTGATCACCACCGGACTCTGCCGCTATTATGCAAGACAGGGATTGCGGATTCTACCATTCAAGGCACAAAATATGAGCAACAATGCTGCTGTCTGTCCATCCGGTGGTGAAATTGGACGAGCACAGGCTGCACAGGCAATGGCTGCCGGTGTTGAACCGACGACAGATATGAATCCGATACTGTTGAAGCCAGAAGCCGATCTTCGCTCGCAACTGATTATCCATGGCAAGTCCTGTGGGTCTTTTTCCGCACAGAATTATTATGCACAGTATGAACTTTTATGGAAGACAGTAACAGAAAGTCTTGAACGGCTGCGTACCAATGCCGATCTGATTATTATCGAAGGCGCTGGCTCGATTTCCGAATTGAATCTGACAAAAACAGATATTGTGAATATGGCAGTTGCACGGCATGCTTCTGCCCCTTGTCTGTTGGTTGGGGATATCAATCGCGGCGGTATATTTGCACAATTACTCGGTTCGTGGTGGCTGTTGGAAGAAACTGATCGACGATATCTGAAAGGATTTATTGTCAACCAGTTCCGCGGAGATTCATCCCTGTTTGAAAACGGAAGATCTATTCTTGAACAACGTTCGCAGGGCATTCCGGTACTTGGTGTCTTGCCATGGCTGGAAAAGCTCAGCCTTCCGGATGAAGACGCGGCTTCCTTTTCTTCGGATACCATCTGTAATTCAGACGCGAAACCAGTCTACGTGATTCGGTTCCCCCACATCAGCAATTTTGACGATTTCGATCCGCTGCGTTTTGAGACGGGCATTTCACTGCGTTATATCACACACCCCGGTGAGCTGATAAATGCTGCGGCAATTTTGCTGCCTGGTACGAAGAATACATTGGAAGACCTGTGTTGGCTGAACGAAACGGGACTGGACAATGCAATTTGCAAACACGCTAATAGTGGCTGCTCCGTGGTAGGAATCTGTGGTGGATATCAGATGTTGGGTAATCAAATCTGTAATCCACAGCATATTGAATGTTCACAGGAAAGTGTGGCAGGTCTTGAGCTATTGCCTGTTCATACAATACTTAATAGTCAGAAGCATACTCAGCTTTCTGAAATGCGTGTCATTTCGAAAATTGGATTCTGGCATGAAATGTTCGGGAAAACCCTGACAGGGTACGAAATCCACAATGGACAGACGCGGACAGATGCACCACTCTTCATAACGGAAAACAACGGTTTCGATGGATGTGCTGCAAACGGCGGACGAATCTTTGGAACCTATCTGCATGGATTGTTTGGTAATAATGCATTTCGGCAGTCATGGCTTCGTTCATTGGATATTCAACCTGTTGAGAAAAACTGGCAGGAACACCAATCCGCACAGTTGGACCGGCTGGCAAATCACTTGGAAGCGCATCTTGACATGGAGCGGATTACGCAGATTATCGAGGATGGCGTTCAATGACGAAACTCATTGCAATTCTTGTTGCATTATTGACAGATCACTTTCTCGTCGAACTGCCTGCCGTCTTGCACCCGGTTGTTTGGATGGGTAATTGGATCAAGTGGTCATCTGCATTGGCCTGTCGAATTCCGCAGAAACGGCATGCAGCGCGTTTTTCAGCCGGAATGGCTCTCGTCTTGATCGGAATAACACTTTTCACGCTGCCTGTTTGGTTTCTGTCAAGGACGATGGATTCTTTACCGTTCTGGATTGTCGGTATTTTTACGGGTTTGCTGCTGAAGCCGGTATTTGCACTTCATGGATTGATCCAAGCTGCGCAGGAAATTCGGAATGCTCTGGCAATCGAAAACATTCCAGAGGCAAGGCGATTGTTAGGATGGCATCTTGTCAGCCGGAATACGGACTTACTGGATGCCGCACATATTGCATCCGGCACAATTGAATCCGTTGCAGAAAATCTGACAGACAGTGTGGCTGTCCCTCTGTTCTGCTTTGCTATCGGCGGACTACCGCTTGCCTGGGTATGGCGTTTGGTGAATACGGCAGATGCCATGATCGGTTACCATTCGAAAGAATGGGAGCATATCGGAAAGTTCGCCGCAATCGCGGATGATATCCTGGCTTTTCTTCCGGCACGACTGACAGGTATGCTGATTTGTATTGCAGCGGCGCTTATCGGGGCAGACTGGCAGACGGCCTGGCGCAATATGGTAACTGAGCATGCTGCCACTGAAAGTCCGAACGCTGGCTGGAGTATGTCAGCGATGTCAGGAGCGCTTGGGATCTGGCTGGAAAAACACGGCTGCTACAGGCTGAATGATCATGGGCTGGCTCCGTCGATAACAGCGGTGGATTTATCTTGTCAGGTTGTTGTTTGTGGAGCATACCTCTTAGCAGTTTGTGCTTCCGGAATTGGCTGGATTCAAGATGTTTTTTTGTGAAAATTCACCAGCAATGAAAAATGGATTTTATTATGAAGGAAAAATCCTGAAAATGTATTGAAATCTTTAATGCACCTTTACCTTATTTGGGTGCAATTTCCCGATCAATTTTCGTAATGTCCTTTACACGAAGCAATGATAATGACTCCATCTTTCTCGCAATAAACAATTCTGTTCACTTCATCCATACGTCTGCTCCACCAACCGCTCAGGTTTCTTTTCAGCGGTTCTGGTTTGCCGATGCCATCAAAACTTCCCCTTTGTATATCCGTAATCAGTAAGTTGATTCATTTCAGGGTCTTTTGATCCTTTCGCTGCCATTCACAATACGCTTCCCATGTACTTTCTTCCCATAACAACCGCATCAGTCAACCTCTATCAAATTATGCTCAACAAGATTGGCTTTTCCGGAATTGATAGCAGCAACCACATTTTCAAGATATCGCATGTTGTTCTCTGAGTAAAATGGATCTGCCGATATTTCGAACGGTATGCGTTTCTCCCTTGAAACCCTCTTAGCAAAAATTGTAAAAGCAGCCGTCATGGAAAGCCCATCTCACAGCATACTTTTACTATGCTCTTTTTCAGATCTTCATCCATGCGAAAATTTACCAATGTTTTTCTCATATTTTCTCTTTGTTATTTGAGTATTGTATAACAATCTGTAAATAGTTTGTCAAGTAATATTTCTTGTTTTGCTTTATAAATCAGTAGATAAAAATTTTAAAAATCCTTACATCTGAAAAAAGGGAAAACTTGGTGATGTGTGGTTTTTGACACGTTTTTTAATAAAAAAGTCATCTTGATAAAAAGCACACAATTAATAATAATTAATCGTGTATAAATTCGGAGTATAAATAAAAAAAGCCGCAAGGAAACGAATTGCCGCCATCATCACGATTGAATATCCTGGAATAAGTGCAAAATAAGGTATTTCAAAAAGGAATTGAGAAAATATTTTCCAAAATACGCGCGCCGGTGAAATCGCAAACCTTAACCGGACTCATGCCGCACAGTCGGGACGAGAAAATACTGGTTTAAGATATTGTACATTTAGTGAGCGGCATGGTCCGGTTTCCACACAACATCCTTTGAGAATCTCCGAGTAGAGATAGACGATAAGCATTATGAATGATTCTGTCGAGAATGGCATCAGCTAAAGTGGGATCTGGGAAACGGAGATGCCAGTCGGTCACAGGAACCTGAGAAGCAATCAGAGTGGCCTTTTTTTGAAATGATCATCAAATATTGACGGTTTAATCCGGAGGCAGTTACTATTCGTTTTATAAGCCAGATGAGAAACTAACATCTGTGACAAATATTATTGTCGATTAAGTTGACGCAATATGCGATATTGATGCAGTAGATGTTAAAGTAGGCGATTATATTACACTCAGAGGCACTGAATCTGATATCGTTCGAGAGTATGTAGATATTTAGCTTGCAGAATCCGAGTTCTCCGGAGCTTTCTGCGAAATCTGTTTCGCGATCAAAACTGACCACAACTCTAATGGAAAAGCCAATTTCATTGCATTTGAAGATGTGTTTTCTCATAAAACAAACAGAACTTAAATTTATAACACTCGGATGAATTCCCTTCATGGGCTCAACAACAAGAGTACGGTAGAAGGAAATTCAAGGATCTTTCATTCAAAGAGGTTAACCCTCAATTCGATAATACAAACGCGTTGTGTTTTGAGATGCAAGATGCTTCAGCTATCTTCGATGCAAAGGCGAAAGCGTATTACAACAGGATCTAAACCTCAGTAAAGAAAAATGGATTTTACTTTATATAGACACTAAAACGATCGAAGGGATTATGTTAAAAAGCGGGCTTTATGAACAGGTGATCAACCATCTCTTATCACAACAGCTCACACTGGAGGGGCAAGAGCATGTGCGAACGTCCCCAATCGATCCTGCGGAATCGGCAAAGATCCTGGCGAAGTATGTTGGGGATTTGGTTGAGGAAAAGCTAAGTCATATCCAAGGGGGCCAGGATAACCTGTACGAACAAATTGCAGCCGTGAATGAGATCATTTGCGCTCTTTATCCGGAAGATAGTCAACAGCAGGACAGCGCGTTGATCGATGACCGCGCAGAACAGCTGATCGCCATCTTAAGCGGGAAATATCTACCAAGTTTTTCGAATCGATCAGCGGAACCTATTCGCCCGGTCACCTCCATCGCACAGAGCTCCCTCTTTACAGGTGCCATCCATGAACCCGAGTTGTTTTCTGAATTAAAAAAGGAAATACTTTCCTGTGATCAGATCAACATGCTGGTCTCTTTCATCAAATGGAGCGGATTACGTCTGATCATTGAGGATCTGCACAGTTTTACACAGCGTGGCGGCCAGCTGCGAGTGATCACAACATCCTATATGGGTGCGACGGATATCAAGGCAATCGAGGAATTAAATAAATTGCCAAACTGCAAGATCAAGGTTTCCTATGACACAAAACGTACGCGCTTACATGCAAAGTCTTACACGTTTTTCCGTAGCACCGGCTTTACTACCGCTTATGTCGGGTCCTCAAATTTATCCAATGCGGCAATTTCCAGCGGACTTGAGTGGAACGTGAAAGTAACAGCGAAGGACCTCCCAGAAACGATAAAAAAGATCGATGCAACCTTTGACAGCTACTGGAATAGTTCGGAGTTTGAGTTCTATTCGGTAGACGAGAAGTCCAGGTTGATGAAAGCGCTTCGGGCTGAACGAACACATGGATCCACAAACGAGCAAAACTATTTCTTCGATATACAGCCCTATCCCTACCAACAGGAAATCCTGGACAAGCTTGAGGCAGAGCGCACGATCCGCGGGAATTTTAATAATTTGGTGGTGGCGGCAACCGGAACTGGGAAAACTGTCATCTCTGCTTTCGATTACAAACGTTTTCGCCAGGTACAAGCGAAAAGCTCGTGTCGTCTGCTCTTTGTTGCACACAGAGAAGAAATCCTGCAACAAAGTCTGAATTGTTTCAGAGGTGTACTGCACGACTATAATTTTGGCGAGTTATTTGTTGGCTCATATCGTCCCAGCTCGTTGGAGCATCTCTTTATCTCGATTCAGACCTTCAATTCGCAGGATTTCACCAACCTTACACCACAGGATTACTACGATTTCATCATAGTAGACGAATTTCACCATGCTGCCGCACCTTCCTATCAAAAACTTCTGAGTTATTATCATACAAAAATTCTGCTAGGTCTGACCGCTACTCCGGAGCGAATGGACGGACAGAGCATTTTTACTTACTTCAAGGATCGCATTGCGGCTGAGATCCGCCTGCCAGAAGCGATCAATCGGAAACTTCTGTGTCCGTTTCAGTATTTTGGTGTTACTGATTCAGTCGATCTACAGGATTTGCGTTGGACACGCGGTGGATATGACCGAGGACAATTATCGCTTGTATATACCACTGGCTCGATCGCTGCGAAACAACGTATTAACCTCATTATCGAGTCACTCAATAAATACGTGACCGATATCGATGAGGTTAAAGGACTTGGTTTTTGTGTTTCTGTTGAACACGCCGGATTCATGGCGGATGTTTTCAACAAGACAGGAATCCCTTCAGTCGCTTTGACTGGACAATCTCCAGACGAGCTGCGCGCAGACTCGAAGCGCAGTCTGCTTAGTGGGGAAATACGCTTCATTTTCACGGTCGATATATATAACGAGGGCGTTGATATTCCAGAGGTAAACACGGTATTGTTTCTGCGCCCGACCGAAAGTTTAACCATCTTCCTCCAACAGCTTGGCCGTGGGTTGCGTTTGGTCCCTGGCAAGGATTGCCTGACAGTTCTGGACTTCATCGGTCAGGCAAACAGGAATTACAGTTTTGAATCGAAATTCGCAGCGCTGCTGGATCATACGAGAAAGAGCGTGGAAGGAGAGATCCGCGGCGGCTTTTCATCGGTGCCAAAGGGATGTTTCATCCAGTTAGAGCGGAAGGCACAGGAATACATCCTGGAGAACATTCGTAATGCTTTCGGGAAAAAAGCTGGGATACTATCACGCATCAACAGTTTCGAAGCGGATACGGCTCAAACATTGTCAATGAGCAATTTCGTCAGTTATTATCGTCTGGATCCTCGTAACTTGTATAAACGGAGTAATTTCTCCAGGTTATGTGTGGAAGCTGGAGCTTTGACGGATTTTTCAGAATCGCTTGAAACGATGATGAACGCGGCTTTCAAACGCATGTGCTCGATCAATTCAAGACGCTGGCTGAAGTTTCTTCAGCGAGTCCTAAGCACAATAGAGAACATTTCTTTTGCTACCTTAAGCGAAGAGGAAGTGAAAATGTTGCAGATGCTTCAGTTCACCATCTGGCAGAAGCGCGTAGAGGATTGTGGATTTCAGGATATGAAAGCAGCTTTGATCTACCTCAAGAGCAACCCCGTAATGTATCGTGAAACGCAGGACCTGCTTGCCATAAACTTCAATCGGATCGATTTTGTCGACCAGGCGGTCGATCTCGGTTTTCCGTGTCCACTGGATATCTCATGCTCATATACAAGAGATCAGATCCTGGTGGCTTTGGATTACATGACACCAACGAATATAAGGGAAGGCGTCAAGTACTTGCCAGAAAAAAAATGTGATGTGTTCTTCATCACGTTGAATAAGGCAGATAAAGATTATTCCCCGACCACGATGTATGACGATTACTCCATCAATGAGACTTTATTTCATTGGCAGAGCCAGAGTACGACATCTGCAAATTCATCGACCGGACAACGCTATATTCATCATAAAGAAATGGGTTCCCAGATTCTGCTGTTCGTGCGCGAGTTCAAGGATGATATCTGTGGTGCTTCGCCTTATACTTATCTCGGGCCCGCGGAGTACGTGTCTCATGAGGGCAGCGGCCCCATGTCAATTATTTGGCGTTTGTTGCATCCTATTCCAGCTCGTTTTCTCAGCATGACAAACAAGTTGGTTGTGGGGTAACTTATTCTGTATGAACGTAGACGCTCCACCGCAGTCGAAAGGGGAAGCTTGACGTTGTTATACTCAGTTTCACTTTACAGTGAATGGGTGCAGAATTAATTTCCGAATTTTGTGCAATAATAGGCTATACGAATTATCTGGCTTCAGATAGGTAGTGAAACTAATGAAACGCATCCCATACAACAAACTTGTCAGGGACAGGATCCCTGAGATCATTACGACAAAGGGGAAGACTTCAGTGACTAAAGTGCTTTCCGATGATCAGTACCTGACCAGGCTCGACAGGAATCTGCTCGAAGAGACCAATGTGACGTCGGCGATTGGACTGGGATCAGAAATAAATCTGTAAATTACAAATAAATTTTATCTATTTTTATCTCATCAAGAAATTACAGCATTTTG
>JAPKMT010000046.1 GCA_026645735.1 Flexilinea sp. | reverse complement strand
TTTGAGTGTGCGACATGCTCCGGTGAAGGTGTGCGGCATACTCCGGTTTAACTGTGCGGCATGCTCCGGTGTATGCACCTAAATGTCTTACTGATTGAGTTGTACCCTTTTTTTATCCGAAAAATGCTCATAACAGCTCCTTTCAATTTTTTTTGTATGTTTTTTTCGATTCAGATTCCGAATAGGAACATCGGAATTGCAAGACCGATAAAAAAAAGCATTGATATGCTTTTGACAACATGTTTTTATATCTTCTATCCATCAGGTTTAATTGAGAAATCAAATGTCTTTGAATGTTTTTTAAGTTACTCCTGTATGATCCGCAAATTTATGACAAAGATATAATTTTCCAATCTAGTAAAACCAAAAAAATAAATCGGTTTAGTTGTCTAAACTTATATACATTTTAGCGATGCAATTCAAAAAAGTCAAGTATTGGCAGTATAAATTATGATATAAATCGTGCGAAAAATCACAAATATTGTAAATGATTCGAACGCAATTTCGTTGAATTTGAAACTAATGTAGCATGCAGGAATAATCAAACTTGAATCAGAATAGAAGAAAAATATTTACTGCAATAGAAGCGGAAATAACGAGCTTACAGAGACGCATTAAGGCCCTATTAGAAAGCCATCATCGGAATCTCTCATGGTAAACCGAAATCGAACTGAATCACCAGCCCATAGCATATTGGAATATTCCAGCGGTTGATTGTCGTCAAAGAAAGAAGTTCCTTTAATTAGAATCAATGGGGTATCATAAGCGCATTTTAATAAATTGCACTCTGCTTGTGTCGATCGAACTACTTCCATGTAATCTTCTACCAAACTGGCATGAATTTTATATTTTCGGAGAAGTGTCTGAGATAAAGAATTATTGATGAGTTGCGTGTTTTCTAAATCCGGAACGATTTTTGCCGAAAGCCATGATCTTCCGACCGCCAATGGTTTCCCGTTGAGAATAAATAGTCTTTTTATATAAACAACACGATCATCAGGTTTTAATTCCAAATGTTCATAAACGTCGGGAAAAATGTCTGTGACAACCATCTGTTCCAGCACGGTAGCAGCGATCGAATACGGTTGCTGTTTAATTCTGTCTCCTGCGACCAGTGTATAACTCAGATTGTTGACATAAGGGGTGGGATCTGAATTAATAAATGTTCCTTTCCCCCTTTGTTTTGAAATAACACCATCTTTTTCAAGTTCAGCCAAAGCTTGGCGTAGAGTAATACGACTGACATTGTAATGTTTGGCGAGTTCGATTTCTGTCGGGAGTTGCTGGCTTTTATCCCATTCTCTTCGAATAATTCTTTTTTTCAGATCTGTCTCAATCTGATAATAGATTGGAATGGGAGAGTTTCGATCGATTGTTGCTTTTAACATGAACCACCTCAGAATCAAAAATGCATAGAATATGAGAATTTTTATTGCGCAGGCAAAAAAGGATATCGTAAATTTGATGTATAGCATATTATACTTTTCATCTTTTGGCAAGAGAAACGCAGATATTTACAAGTTTATCGGTAGATCGTTAGGTTGTAATGAAATTCTATATGTGCTTGCGATTGGAATCAGAATAGAAAAAAATACTGCAAGGATGATTGCTTGAAGAACAAATACAGGGGAAAAAAGGGAATAGATTTATAGAGATTGGTTAATAAAAAAATTTTTAATAAGCTGGATTGATCGGGAGTGGGATAATTCGAAATATCGGCCATCCATTCAAATGAAGGAAAAAAAAATGTTCAGTTATTCTTGCCCTTAGAGCAATAATAACTGAACGATGAATAATCCTTATTTGAGGATTTGGTGTCCGGAGTGATCAGTCGGACAATTATCAAAGAAATCCAATCATAATGACTGCCAGGAGCTGTCTGATGGATTTGCACGAAATGCCAATAATTTCTTTACATCGGATAATTCGATGATTCTTTTTTCTAAAGCTGTTTCGATCAGTGTATCAAAGTCTGAAAGAGAAATATTGATCACATTCGCTTCTTGAAGGTTGTCAAGCCCTTTCTTCATGCCATAAGTGAATATTGATACGATCCCCAGTACATTGCATCCAGCTTCGCGTAAAATTTCTGCAACCTGGATGGCGCTGCTGGCGGTGGAGATCAGGTCTTCAACCACCACAACATCCCAACCGAATTCGACACGTCCTTCAATCTGATTGTTTCTTCCATGATCTTTCACACCTGTTCGGACATATCCCATTGGTAAATTTAATAAGTCAGCTGTTAGAGAAGCATGGGGAATCCCAGCCGTTGAAGTTCCGTAGATGGCCTGACAAGTTGGAAAATACTTACTGACTGTTTCTGCCAAACCCTGTTCAATTTCTCTCCTGACTTCTGGAAAAGAAAGTGTCAATCGATTATCACAATAGATAGGGCTTTTTATACCGCTTACCCAGGTAAAAGGATCGTTTGGCCGCAAAAAAATTGCACCGATTTCTAATAATTGTCGGGCAATTTTATTTTTTATAGTTTCATTTTTCCCCATTTGGATAGGTGTGTCGTCAAATGGTTCCGCATAATTCGGAATTTCGATATTTTGGATAGTCGTGATTTCTTCGTTGTACATTTTTATTCCTCTCCCAGAAATGCATCGCAAAAAGTATGATAAGCAGCGATTGGATCCTCTGCCCGTGTAATCGGTCTTCCAACTACGATAAAATCTGTCCCGATTTGTTTTGCCTGTGCCGGGGTTGTAATTCGAACCTGGTCATCTTTCGCAGCATTGGCTAAGCGAATTCCAGGAGTGATTGTGATAAAGCTGTTTCCGATGAATTTTTTGACAATCTCGGCTTCCAGCGGACTGCAAACAATTCCTGAAAGACCGGCCTGTTTGGCATTCTTTGCGTAATGAAGAACGGTTTCCTCCATGGAAGCATGAATCAATAATTCCTGATTCATTACTTGCTCGCTTGTTGAGGTCAGTTGTGTTACAGCGACAATAATCGGTCTTTTGCCATCCTGTCTTGTTATGCCCTCTAATGCTGCTTTCATCATCTCAATCGTTCCAGCTGCATGGACGTCGATAATGTCTGGATCCAAAGTTGAAAGACTTTGCATCGCTGATTTTACAGTGTTGGGAATATCGTGCAGTTTCAAATCCAGAAAAATTTGATGTCCGCGGGCTTTCAATTCTCTTACGATGGAAGGACCTTCAGTATAAAAAATCTCCATACCGACTTTTACAAACGGCTTTTTATTCTTGAATTGATCCAGAAAATTAAGAGTCGTTTTTGCATCTTTGAAATCGCATGCTATGATCACATCTTTCATACACTTACTCCTTTTTCCTTTTCTGGCATACTGAAAGTTGGATTTTGGCATAAAAAAAGGGCCTCACTTGCGCGAGACCCTTTAATGCATCGAATATCAATCAAATTATCCAATCTTGCGGATCTCTCAGTATCGCGCTTAAAGATTTAATTAAAAAAAATTATAGCATATTTTTCCATGCTGCAGCCAACCATTTTTTTTTATGACAAAAATGTTACATTAATCAATTAATTCAGATTATTGCAGGATACTAAAAATAGGTTGTAAACAAATTTTGTAAAAAAGGATATGAAAATTTGTGGATAAGGTATGATTTGTCTGTCGGAACATTTTTAATAAATAAAGGATGATTGATTGCGATGGTTTATGATGTGATCATTGTTGGTGCCGGAATGGGTGGATTATTTTCAGCATTTGAGCTCATTGAAAAAGAGCCCTCCCTTAAAATCAAGATCATTGAAAAAGGGAAAAAATTGGATGATCGGAAATGTTTTGTTTCCAGTACAAAACAATGCATCCGTTGTAACCCGTGTTCAATCATGTCAGGTGAAGTCGGAGCAGGGGGGGGCAGTGATTTTAAAACAATCCTTTCACCTTCCTATGGCGGATGGCTTCAGGATTATATCGGCTGGGATCAGACGCAAGAATTGATCAATCAATTTAATGATATTCTTGAAAGATTTGGTGACCAAACGGAAATAAAGTATCCTGATGAAGAGCTTCAGCAACGTTGTCTGCGGCACAATCTTCGATTGGTATCTTCTCCCTTGAAACATATCGGAACGGATCATGGCAGAATCATCATGAAAAATATGATTGATTTTTTACTGGAGAAGGGAGTAGAAATTGATACGGAGAAAGATGTCCAATCGATTTCGAAACTCCAAGAAAATTTGTTTGAAATAGAAACGAATAAAACGAACGAAAACAGTCGCATGGTAATCTTAGCTGTCGGCAGAGTCGGCAACAAGTTTATTGAGGATTTTTGTGTTAAAAATGGAATAAAAGTTCATTCCAACCACGTGGATTTGGGCGTAAGAGTTGAATTACCTTCTCCGATTTGGAAGGAATTTGAAGATAAGATTTATGAGCCAAAAATTCAGTATCGGACAAAAACTTACGAAGATACGACAAGGATGTTTTGCCACAATTCTCGCGGTTACGTGGTAACGGAGAATACGAACGGGATTTTGACAACGAACGGTCATGCGTATAAAGATGAGAAACTGAAAACCAATAACAGTAATTTTGCGATTCTCTCATCCATTCACTTTACAGAACCTTTCGATAATCCGATCGAATACGTCAGCAGTATTGCAAAATTATCCAATATTATTGGCAATGGAAACGTGTTGATTCAACGGTTTGGTGATTTGATTCGAGGACGCAGAACTACTGATTCCAGACTGGCAATGTCCACCACGATCCCAACGTTAAAAGCAACGCCGGGAGATTTATCCCTTGTGCTGCCAAAACGTATCATGGACAATATTATTGAAACAATTTACGCATTGAACCAGGTTGCACCTGGTACTTCAAATGATGACTCTTTGTTATACGGTGTTGAAGCAAAGTATTATTCAATTCGTCCTGAAACCAGTGAAAACTTTGAAATTTCAAAAAATGTCTATTGTATTGGTGATGGAAGTGGAATTACACGGAGCCTGTCTCAGGCAGGGGCAATGGGTATTTACGTGGCGAAGAAAATATTGAACAATGATCATGAATAGTAGGTTTCCTTACATTATATTTTATAAGTGAGAATATAAAAATAATGTTTGCGATTTGCGATAAAAAAAATTACTCAATACTCATTCATTTTGATTCAATTTTTCGAAAATCATCGTTTGTTTCTTTCCTTATGAGATCATAAATCCAGTTACATTCTGATAATGAATATCACATCATCAGAATGCAATTTTTACTTTTTAACAATACTTTCATGATAATATTTATTCAATAAAAAATTTCTTTCAAATCAGAAACAATCGGATATATTAATTTACCGATACGGGGGAATCATGTTCAAAAGCTATCTAAACATGTTTCGTAATTATGCAAATTTTTCGGGTAAAACAACACGTAAACAATTTTGGTCAGCCATTGGTTTGCATACTTTCATTCTGTTACTCTCCGATTTCGGAATTATTTTATCGTCTTCAAGCTATCGTACCGGTATCTCAAAAACCTTTCTGGGATTGGTTTCTTTCTCCATCCTGTATCGGTTCATAACCTGGTTTCCGCTCTGGACTATTACTGTTCGTCGTCTGCATGATATTCAAAAGAATGGCTGGTGGATATTACTCTACTTGATTCCAGTTATTGGACAAATCCTTCTGCTGGTATTTCTTCTCAGAAAAAGCAGGGAAAACCGGATGGAAAAAATCCTGTTTGAAATGAATCCTGCTCTTCGATCGATTGCAAATAGGCCAAGAAAAGGTGGATGGATATGGCTGCCACTGATTTTAATTGCAGCCTGTATATTTTATTATTTCCGTGATCAATATTTTCAAACTATGTATTTGTCTGCAGTTTCTTTTTTTGCTGAAAATATCGGATTATATACTGAATCACACACTGATATTATTGATAAACCCTCAGATTTTATTTCAAGCATTCAAAACAATAGCAATTTTCCAATTACAACAGACGCGAGAACAGTTATGTCTTCAGATGTACCTGAAATACAGAGAACACAAGCAGGAATACTTTCTGAAGTAAATGTAGTGCCTACCAAAGAAGCTGGAGAAGTTTCGGAAATCCCACTTGTTTCACCATCAATCGGAGTGGTTGATTTAGAAAATGGTGTATTGAAAAGTAAAATGGACGAGACTGTCATCATTCGGATCCATAATGACAGGGATACTGTAAGCTCAACCGCTGAATCTGAATTGTCCGGATCCGGTTCAATCAATAATTTTTGGATAGACCGATATGAAGTGACAAATCAGCAATACCATCATTGCGAAACATCCGGAATTTGTGCACCACCAAATAGCGAGAGATCTGCAACGGCTGAAGACTATTATGAAGATGAGGCGTATGCGAATTATCCAGTGATTAACGTCACTTACTACCAGGCAGAAACCTATTGTAACTGGGCTGGCAGAAGGTTACCAACTAATTTAGAATGGGAATCAGCAGCAAAAAATGAATCTGGTGATCCTTACCCGTGGGGCAAAACTTTTTCAAAAGAAAAAACAAATGCTGTTGAAAGCAGAAACCGGGATACGCAGGCAGTAGGAACTTACCCAAGGGGCAGAACGAAAGATTCCATCTATGACTTTTCTGGAAATGTCTGGGAATGGGTCAATTCTGAAAAAGACACCAATAATGATGTCAAAAATATCCGGGGTGGTGGTTGGAACAGTTATGCTGATTCAGTTCAGGTAACCAGTGAACTGCTGGTGTCTTCCAAATATTTCTCAGACAATCTTGGGTTCCGATGTGGTATTTCTACAAATGAGATCAATCCAGAATTTTACAGTCCATTTGAAATTGAAAACGATATACCGTCTGAAGATGATTTGCCGGAAAGTGGTTCAGAACGAGATCGAGAATCTGACGGAATGATTGAGGTTTTTATTCCGGAAGGTGAATTTGTGATGGGCAATCCCAACGGAGCAATCAATGAGAAGCCCGCTCATTCTGTTTTTGTGAGTTCTTTTTGGATGGATAAAATGGAAGTATCCAATCAACAATACGCTTCCTGTGTACGTGCTGGCGCTTGTACAGATCCAATAATAAAGAAATCTTTTAAAAATGCCGCCTATTTTGATAGTTCTGAATTTGAAAATTTTCCGGTAATTCAAGTAACCTGGCAGCAGGCAGACGATTATTGCAAATGGATTGGCGGAAGATTGCCGACTGAAGCTGAATGGGAAAAAGCGGCCAAAGGGCCTGAAGGAACTCTTTACCCGTGGGGCAATGAATTTATTGCTGAATATTTAAATTTTTCAGGAAGCGGAATTAATGATACGCAACCTGTTGATGGATATGAAAATGGTATCAGCGGATATGGGATTCTGAATCTATCCGGAAATGTAGCAGAATGGGTTTTGGACCGATATGCTGAAAATTGGTATAGTATTACAAATCAGCCGCAGAATCCAACCGGTCCTGAAGCGGGAACGTATCGAATTTTACGAGGAGGTTCCTGGTTGACCTCTCAGATTACAGCACAAACTGTAAATCGATTTCAGTCTGTACCCACCGGTGCTGCATTTGATCGCGGTTTTCGCTGTGTACGGCAGAAATAAAATGAATTCAGCGGATATTTTTGCGATTCCAGTTGATCAAAAAGTCCTGATTTATGCACCGCTGCATGATGTGAGTGCATTGATCAATCAGGCAGCCTGGAAAAAATGGGCCGCATACCTTGAAAATGACAGAGAATCTTCGGAATGCGCTTCGGAGTTATTTTCAAAAATGAGACAAACACAAAGTGAAATACCAGGTTTCAAAACAGGCGACCTGACAGATCCTCTGATGTTAGGGTTGATTCCAACACGCGCCTGCAATATGAACTGCGGATATTGCGATTTTACATCATCCAATCCTGCAACGATGCCCATTGAGATGGCAAAGTATTCCATACAAGCCTATTTAGAATTGCTCCGACAAAACAACAAAGGAAACGGTGCAATCCATTTCTTTGGTGGAGAACCGATGATAGTTCCTGAACTGGTTCAGGTTGCAGTGGAGTATGCGAAATTTGAAGCGGCGAAGGCGGGGATTGATATCCATTTTGAATTAATAACAAACGGACTCTATGCAGCATCCCTTGCAAGATGGCTTTCTCAGAACTTCGACACTGTGATCCTTTCTTTGGACGGTTTTGCAGAATTTCAAGACCGATTCCGGCCGATGAAAAACGGTCATTCCTCCTTCGAAATCGTCAGTAAAAATGCAGGCATTTTCTCTGAATCCGATTGTGAATTGATAATCCGCTCATGTGTTTTTAAAGAAAATGTTTCACAACTGCCTCAATGGGCAGAGTGGATTGGTAATCATCTGCTTCCGTCGATGGTCTGTTTCGAACCGATGACGAAAACTCAGGAATCTCAGAAAAATGGAATTCTATCTGCAGACCCGGCTGTCTTTATTCAAAAATTTTGCAGTGCTTCAAATATTTTAAAAAAATTTGGGATTCCAGTAATTTTTTCTTCGACAGATATTTCTAGAAAATCATTCTCAATTTGTCCACTAGGCCAGGATGCGTTGATCATTTCTCCGGAGGGATCGATTTCAAGTTGTTATCAAATCGAAACAGAATGGAGAAGGCAAAAAATGGACTTAGCTTTTGGGCGGGTTGATTCGGGTGGTTTTCATTTTGATATGGAAAAAGTAAATGGTGCACGAGCATTTTCAATTCAGAATAAACAGCTTTGTGCTGATTGTTTCTGCAAGTATCATTGTAATGGCGGTTGTCATCTTTCTCACAACATCAATCAACCGGATGGTTCCTATGATGATTTTTGCATTGAAACTCGTATGATCAGCGCGGCTTTTTTATTGGATGAACTTAATCAGACTGAAGTGAAAGAAACATGGCTTTCAAATGCCAGCAGCATCCGAATCATGGCGTCACAATCCTCAGATCTCTGGTCAGCTCAAAGATCCCTGCCGATGAGCGATCAGATCAGTAAAGAAAATTGAATAAATATTTCGGAAACCAAAACAGGCATTATCCAAGATTGGAATGCGTCGTTCGGTAAATCAGAGGTTAAATTGATGGAATTTTTTGGCTATTCATTTTCTAAAAATCTGTATTGGGTTAATAATAAGGAGGGTGTGGTTGTTGTTGATGATCAACATCAACGGTCATATGTATTGGAGTCTGCCGAAAGTGTATTGTGGCGTTTGCTTATAAATCAAATTGATGCGGAAGCAATTGTCAGACAATTTTCAATAATCATTTCGGTCCCTGAAGACCAGATCATGGGAAAGATTTTATCCATAATAGAGGGTTGGAAAAAAAATGGCCTCGTGGAGCGCATGAATGGCTAATTTAATTGTTTCCAATATCTGTAACGCAAATTGCGATTTCTGCTTTGCATCCTCATTTTTACATAAAAAAATGAATCTAATAACGCAAAGATTCATGTCCTTTGAAGAAATTCAGTTCTACATGAATCTTTTGGATCAATCCGGGGTTCATGATGTTCGATTATTGGGAGGAGAACCGACACTTCATCCTAACTTTCCTGAAATCATAACCAACATAAGATCTCACCAAAAGCACATAACGATATTTACCAATGGTGTTCTTTCAGAAAAAGTGCTGCAGACACTGGAAGATATTACTCCTGATGTATGTTCGATTATTCTGAATATGAACGCAAAGATTCTTCAAGACCAGATTCAAATTCGGGAAAAAACGCTGATCCGACTTGGAAACAAAGTGATCTCCGGCTATACTATTACAAATCCAATTTTTGCGCTTGATTTTTTAACACAGATGATTATGGATTACAGCCTGCAGCGTGTTATTCGATTAGGTTTGGCACTGCCGATTTTAAAAAAACAAAATGCTGCGCTCCATCCAAAACAATTTCCAGCAGCAGGACATTGCTTAGCGGAACAGTCAGCGATTACCTTTCAAAAAGGAATACGCATTGAACCAGATTGCGGCTTTGTACGATGTATGTTTTCTGAGAATGATTTTTCCATTTTAAAAGAACACAACTTTCATTATGTCTCTTGTTGCAGTCCGGTAATTGACATCTGTACTGATGGGCAAATTCTGCATTGTTTTGCCTTGTCGGAAAAATATTATGAAAAATTCGATCAATCGATGGGAATTCTTGAAATTCGAAAGAAATTTTTAGAGAGAACAAAACCCTGGCGATTCAGCGGCATTTACCCGGAATGCGGAACATGCTCCTATAAAATAAGAGGAGAATGCAGCGGTGGATGTCTTTCAATGATCATGAGCCGTTTCAACCCGGTTGGAGTATCAGAGAACCTATGAAAAATAAAGTGACTTATTTATTTGACTGTGATCAATTTGTTCCTGTTGAAAAAATGAACATATCAATCCCTCGGCGGGCTGTCTTTTCATTTGCAAAGGAACAAATACATGCCAAAAAAATGAGTCAAAATGGATTTCCCGCATATCAAATTGAAAATTTGACGGATTGGGATGTGATGGAATTTCAGCAGATTCAACCAGTCGTTGGGAGAGGTGTAAAAATTCAGATTATTGAAGGAATCGTTTGCGGCATACCATGTCGCGGAAACGAACCGATTCGATTATTCCCAGTTTTGTCTTTCGCCCGAAATGTTTTTAATCGATTTGACGGACAGCAACGTATCGGCGAAATTATACCGATTATTCAAAAAGAAACCGGCTGGAGTGCAGAAAAATCCACTGCAGTTGTCCGCAATTTATTTTTGAGATTATGTGAAATCAGAATTTGTGAGCCAGGATAACTCATGAATAACTCAATATTCGAAATGGTCACTTCTGGCATTAAAGAGGGAAGTTTTTTCCCTCAAATCCAGTCTTGTGTTCTGCCAATTTTTTTACAGGAATTTAAAGGGTATACTCTTTTCTACGCTCCGGGCACGCTGATTGCCACAGATGCGTATCAATCTGAAAAGATGATTATTGATTTGAAAAAAAACAATGTTCAATCCATTTTTGCGAAACAGATACGGAATAAGGCGGAAATGGCAAAACGGCGGTTTGATCTACAGCATCAGATTCCCCCTTTCAATCCATATTGTTTAACGTTGTACACTTCTTCTGACTGTAATTTAAATTGTTCTTATTGCTATTCAGGGAAAAGGGATTATAAAAATAAAGTTGACCTGAACCTGGAATCGATCCGGAAAGGAGCCGAAATCGTTGCTGCTGCCTGTCAAAAAGCATCGATTCCGATGAGTGTAGTTTTCCATGGCGGCGGAGAACCGTTGATCGATCCACATTTGCCTGAAATTTTGGCTTGTGTTGAGGAAATAGCAATAAATTATGCTCTGCAGATTTCTTCCTATGTTGCAACAAATGGAGTAATCTCCGAAGAGACAGCCAATTGGGCTGCAGATCATATTGATCAGTTTGGTTTGTCCTGTGATGGATATCCAGACATTCAGGATCAACAAAGACCTGGAAAAAATGGCGAAAAGAGTTCATTGTTCGTTGAAAGGACTGCAGCAATTCTGAATAAAAAAGGAAAAAAATTCTCCATACGAGCAACCATAACTGAGGAAACGTATTTGCAGATCCCGGAAATTATCAAGTATTGTTGCGGAAAATTATTCGCAAAAGAAATATATCTGGAACCGATTTTTTCAGGATTGAATCAGAAGACTGATAATGGCTTTTCCGTCAATGATGCTGCCAATTTTTGCAGTCAATTTTTAAAAGGAAAAGAACTTGCAATAGAAAATGGCGCAACAGTCGAGTTTTGCGGAAGCAGAATGAACGAAATTCATGGAAGATATTGCCAGGTTTTTCGTCATGTGCTCCAATTGATTCCAGGTGGCGACATATCCGCATGTTTTAAGACTTCAGGTAAAAATACAGCCAAATTTGATGAAAGACTGATTGGCAGAAATCAGGAGGGTGATTGGAACTGGGATCATCTTTTTGAAACGGGCAAAAAATTGTCTATTGATGATCCCTCTTGTTATCAGTGTTTCAATCGTTTTCATTGTGCGCGTGGGTGTCCTGATATTTGCCCATTGACCGGTGGTCCCGATCACGGAAGTTTTCGGTGTTTGATGAATAAAATCATGACGGGATATTCCTTGCTGGAAACTGCAGATGAATTCCTTTTACCAATGATTTCTGATCATCAAATCGTTGGAATGGAGATCTGATAGGGTTTTAAAAATTTGAATTCATGAAATCCAAATGGAAGGATGGGTATGGAGTTTTTCCGAATACCATTTGAAAATAAAGAAATAATATATCGGCCGAAACTTCATTTTGCCGTAATGGCAAACCGTTTTGCAGCAGATTTGGCTGATGAGATCTGCAACGATCCTGGCAAACTGAATGAACTGCTGCAATATGAGGCCATTCATTATTTGAAAGATAGCGGCTTTTTTCTGGAGGATCCGATCATTCGGAACCAGCCAGCGACTGATCGGGATTTTTCTCCCACTGCTGCTGCATTGCTGATGACCAATCGCTGTAATTTACGCTGTATCTACTGCTATGCAAATGGCGGTGAGGAAGATGGTCTGGATATGACACTATCTTCTGCGATTAAAGCCATAGATGTGGTTTCGAACAACGCGATCAAAAAAAATCGAAATTTCTTCCACCTGACTTTCCATGGCGGCGGAGAGCCGACACTAAATTGGGAGGTATTGGTAGCCGCAACGTCATATGCCAAACAAAAAAGTATTCCAGTGAGAACCTACCTGGTCAGCAATGGAATATGGAGCCAAACACAATTTGAGTGGATAAGCCGGCAAATTGATGAAATCACCATTTCTATGGATGGTAATCAACCCACACAAGATTATCAGCGTCCTTTTTCAAATGGTACAGGATCTTTTCAGCATGTCATCAAAACAATAACAGACTTGGATAAAATTTCATTCCCATATCACATTCGAGTTACTGTGACTCCGGAGAGATTTTCACATTTAAAAGAAGACATCACATTCTTATGTAAAGAAACCCGATGCAAATCGATTCAAATTGAGCCGGCTTTCAATCGACGGCGCGGAATTCACCAGGAGTCAACAACCGATGAAAATGAACGCTTTGCGGATGCCTTTCTGGAAGCATGGGATGTTGCGCAGGCATCTACCACTAATTTGTATTACTCAGGCGCTCGTCCTTGGCTGGTGACTGATGTTTTTTGTGAAGCACCCTTTGGACAAAGTCTGACTGTTAATGCAAAAGGGGAAGTAGTCGGTTGCTATGAAATGACCGGAAGAGAAATAAAAAATGAAGAAACCTCCGTTTTTGGTTATGAAAATGACTTGGGTTTTCTTGTTGATGAGGATAAACGAGTTAGATTAATGGAACAAATCGAACATCGAAAGGATCGCTGTGACAAATGTTTTTGTCGCTCGCATTGCGCAGGAGACTGCTATACCAGAGGATTTCCTGTTAAAAACGGGAAATGGCCATACTCACGCTGTGAAATCAATCGGAAAATTACAATGGGATTGATCATTCGAAGTATAGCAGCGCAAAGTACTTTATGACCGAAAATTGAAGAAAGTAACGAATTAGAAAATTTCTTGGTTTTAATAAAATGGAGTATATATGAGTGATGTAGAAAATAAAAATCTTGAAAATGAAGATGAAATTCCTGAGATTTACTCCTTACAAAAAGGGAAAAAAGGCTGGCAATTCAGCCGCAGGGATTTTCTGAAGGCAGCCGGAGCAGCTTCAGCTTTGGCTGCAGCAGGAATTGGAAATCGCAGGAATTTGATTCCAGTCTCAGCTGCTGAAATGAAGGACCTTTGTACAGTGAGCAAAGCGCATAATGAAGAAATTACTACGATCGCAGTCAGTAGTTCCAGTAACTGGTTTGTATCCGGTGACAAAAGCGGGGAAATCAAGGTGTGGAATTTGCCTGAATTTGGACTGGAAAATTCATTGATGATCGGGGATGGACCGATCCGATCTTGTGTTTTCAGTATAGACAGCAGCATTTTATTTGTCGGCAGTGATAGTGGAAATGTTTTTAGAATTCTTCGTGAGACGCTCGAAATTATTGAGACTATCGCAATTGACAATTCTTCTCCGATTTCTTGCATGACAATTAGCAAAAATGGAAATACGATTGCTATGTGCAATGTGTCAGGTACGATCTATCTCTATGACATCCGATCTATTAAAATAACGACACAACTTGAAACAAATGATCCAGATATACTTACCATGCATTTCAATGCGAACGGCGATATATTGTATACCTGTAGCGGCAGCGGGTATATTCGGCAATATACAATGCCTGAACTGAAGCTGGATAAAACTCTTCTGGAAGAGGGACAGACCATTACAGCTGCAGGGTTCATCCCGGGAGATCTTCACCTGATTTATTCATTGCATGAGAATCGTTTGGTTTTCTACTCTTTATCAGAAAGCAAGGCACTCTGGTCTGTTGATAGTCCTGATGACACCATATTTGCATTGGAAATCAGTCCGGATGGGTCTCTTTTTATCACTAGCGGTACGCAAAACAAATTGAAAATTTGGAATACCAGTAACGGGAAAATGGTATATGAGATATTTTCATTTTCCGAGAAACTTCCGCTTCTGGCAATTACTCCGGATGGAACGATGTTAATTTCTTCAACAAACAACACAATCCTGGTTTGGTCTCTTCCGGATGGAAAATTAATCCAATGCCCGGTAGACTTAAGTATCATGCCGGAAAATGAAAAAGCAATTACGATTGAAAGGATCGATGAAACGACCGGCAAAACAATCACTTTCACACTGCCTTGCGGATCACCGCTTCCTGCTGGTGCAGTATGCGTCTGCAATTGCGTAGGAGGTGCTTTGTGCAGTTGTGATGCCTATACAACTTGCAGCTGTGACAGTCATTCAACGTGCAGCTGTGTCGGGCATACAGTGACATATTCCTATCATTATTGGCATCCCAATTAATAATGGATCTTTGGAATCAGTTACCACAGGAATATGTTGGCAGCATCAAAGATCAAATCGATTCACTGCGCAATGATGAAAAACAACAAAACAATCTTGAGCAGATCATTGAGCGACGCTGGATGCCAAAGCCTTTATGGGCTGTTCGAAGTTATGATCTAGATGGCATAAAAGCCTGGAAAACACTGTCGGAAATTTCAGTTACGCATCGATCTAATAATCCTTATTGTATTTATATCCATGTGCCATTTTGCCGCTCACGTTGTGGATATTGTGATTGCTATGCTTTTCCGCTAACAAAAAATGAACAAAGACACATCCAACAATATACGGAAACATTAGTTCAGGAAATTGAAATATGGGGTGCTTTACACCTCCTGAAAAAACGGGAGATTTCAACGATTCATTTTGGAGGAGGGACTCCGTTGACGTTGGGATGCCAAAACCTCAACAGGATTGTAAAAGCGTTACGAGAAAATTTCAATGTATCAAAAGAAACAGAATTGGCTTTTGAGACCACAAGCTCAATGCTGACTGAAGAAATTTTCTCATCGTTAGATCAGATGAGATTTACACGAATCCATATTGGTGTTCAAAGTTTGCAGGATAAAGTTCGAAAGCTTATTGGAAGACAGGAATCTCCGGAAATAGTTCTGGAAAAAATCAGATTTGCCAACCAGCTTGGGTGGACTGTCAGTACCGATGTGATTATCGGACTGCCAGAATATGGGATTTCCGGAATTTTGTCTGATATGGATTCTCTAATAGAAATTGGTGTGGAAGGTTTTTCAATCTATGAATTAGTTCAATCATCTCGAAACAGGTTGTTTTTTAATAAATTTCATTTGGCAGACCAACCCATATTAGAAAAATTCGTGATGTTTCAAACAGCTTTTCAGCATCTATTAAGAAGGGGATATCAGAATAATTTATACAATCACCTTTCGAAAAAGGTGGATAAAAACATATATTTTACTTCACCATCCAGACACGAAGATTTACTTGGTATGGGTACGATTGCTGATGGATATTTTGGCAATTTTCTATATCGGCATGGCAGCTATTTGCATTATCTAAAAGCTGTCACTGAAATGAATCCGGGTTTGGAAGGAGGTTTGTTTCGATCTGCAGCGGAAACAAAATACAGACAACTTGAGATAGAATTGCGTAGCGGGAAACCGGATCCAATGGTATTTGCCTCAATTTTGAGTGAGGAGAAAGCAATGAAATTGTTTGCAGGGTGGATACGCTTGAAAATGATCAATATTGATCCATCTGGCGAATCCTGTAGCCTGACTCCTAACGGAGCCTGGTTTATCGGCAGGTTATTATCTGAAGCCTCTGACGAAATACAATAGGAATTTGAAATTGATTTTATGACTTGTTGACCGCTTTGTTCGTCCGTAATAATAACTTGGCTGTTGAACTTTGACAAAACAAATTTCTGTAATTCTCATATTGTGGATCACTCAGCATAATTCCTCCACCTTGAAAATCCAATTTCAATTTGTTATAAATAAAAATGAGAATTATTAAAATGACTCTCTTTGTTGGCGGAGCGAATCCGGGAAAGGAACCATATGAGCGAAAGCGTTTATAAAATTATTGAATTGGTTGGAACCAGTACTGAATCATGGGAGAAGGCGGCTGCAGCAGCCGTCGAAACTGCAATGAAAACCCTGGATGATGTTCGAATTGCTGAGGTTGTCAAACAGGATATCCAGATTGAAGATGGAAAAATCCTGGCATATCGCACCAGATTAAAAATTTCCTTCAAATATCACGGCAAGAACTAAATTTAAAATTCAGAAAAAAATTGCATGATCCAAAAATTCTGTGTATGGGTCATGCAATTCCTTCTGACAAGATCTGGTTTTGAGAAAAAATTGTATCCTGGCGGATTAGATCCAGAAGAGTGCGTTTGTACGATAAAAAATCAGGACTGCTCTCCAGATCAATCAGAGATCTTGGACGAGGCAAATCAATTTGGATCACTGTTTTAATCCTGCCCGGGCGATTGCTCATGACATAGATTCTGTCTGAAAGAATGACTGCTTCTTCAACATCATGCGTAACGAATAATACTGCAAGGCGTTGTCGTTCCCAGACATCCAACAACAATTCTTGCATCACCATTCGTGTTTGCGCATCTAAAGCACCAAAGGGTTCATCCATTAATAAAATTTTTGGCTGGTATACAAGAGCTCGGGCAATGGCAACACGCTGACGCATCCCCCCCGAAAGCTGACTCGGATATGCATTTTCAAATCCTTTCAAGCCAATCATTTGAATATAATGGCGAACGATCGTTTCTTTTTCTGCTGCGGATAAGAGACTTTTTTTGAGTGAAAAAAGAATATTCTCGTAGGTTGTGAGCCATGGAAACAGGGTATAGGTTTGAAAAACCATACCACGATCTGCTCCGGGACGGGTAACAATATTGTCTTCTACCAGTATTTTCCCGCATTGTGGTTTTTCAAGTCCTGCTGCAGCCCGAAGCAGCGTTGATTTTCCACAACCGGATGGACCAATGATGGAGACAAATTCGTTGTGATTGATTGAAAGATTTACGTTTTCAACAGCGGTAATCTCTTTTTGATTATTCGATTTGAATATAATACTGAGTTGACTGATTTCCAGTGTTGGCGAGTTCATCGGTTATCCTTTCCGATCCAGCCAGCGAAACAGTTTTCGATACGAAAGTTTGAAAATCATATCCGTTATGAGTCCCATCAAACCGATGATAAGGATACCTAAAATTATCGATTCTGTCTGTAAAAATCGTTGGGCTTTCATGATCCGATATCCGAGACCAGAACTTGCGGCGACAAGTTCTGCAACTACCAGGTAAGTCCATGCCCATCCCAAAGTGATTCTGAATGTATCCCATATTCCTGGCATTGCATAGCGCAGAATGACATCCTTTAATATTTCAAATCTGGACAGGCCGAACGTAGAACTGACTTCGATCAATTCACGAGGAACACTTTTAACGTTATCCATAATCATCAACACTTCCTGAAAAAATGTTCCAATAAACAAGATCAGGATCTTTTGACTATTTCCAACACCCGCCCATAAAATCGTCAAAGGCACAAATGCAACAGCAGGCATATATCGAACCAGATCGATAAAAGGTTCCAACATCCCTTCAAAGAGTTTAAAATTCCCCATGAGGATCCCAATCGGAACAGCTATAATTGTTGAAATAATCCATCCAAGCATAATTCGATAGAGACTGGCGCTCGCATCCTGCAGCAGAATACCTTCACGCAATTGGCGGAGAAACTCACTCCAGACTGCTTTCGGTCCGGGCAGGAATAATGGCGAAACGATTTCCAATGAAGTCAAGATCAACCAAAGCAGAAAGATAAAAATAAAAAACAACCCTCCGGCACTCCAGTAAATGCGACTTGGAATGTCACTGCGTAATTCCAGGAGTCGGGTAGAAACCGACTCGCTGGAATTGCTTTTTTTCACGGACAGTAATTGATCCATCAGGTTAGTCAAGATAGGAGGCATCAATTAATTTCGATACATCCGGGATGGAATTGAACAAACCAATGCTTTGTGATACCTGAGCCACATCCTGAATAGTGTTCAGAAAATCACTTGAGAGCGCTTTTTGATTTTCATGAATGCTAAAAAATTGTACTCCTTCAAAGGCGGTAACCAAATCCTCCGGAGCACTTCCTACAGCATTCGCAATGATCTTCTGGGCAGATCCAGGATTTTCAATATAATATTGCAGCGCCTCATCCCAAACCTGCAGGAGTTTGCGTACTGTTTCAGTGTTTTCAAGAGCCCACTTGGTGTTGACAACAAATACATCGGAAATCAAACCGGGACGCTCTTCGGCTTTATATAGAATTTTTATCGAATCATTATTCTTGAGAATTTCACTGATATAAGGCTCGTAGGTTACCGCTGCCTGGACATCACCGGATAAGAGTGTTGTTCCAGCATCGGAAGCCGGCATCGGAACCGGAGAAATTTCAGAAATATTCAATCCATTTTGTGCCAGAGCATAGTTGAGAAGCAGATCACTGGTTGTTCCTTCCTCATAAGCTATCGATTTACCTTTCAGATCTGCAACAGATGAAATGTCACTGGATACCAGGATTGCATCTGCACTGGTTGAAACATCTTCAAGAAGAATCAACCGCATATCCAGACCAACACTGAATAATTTCAAGGCAGTGTGTGTCGCGATATTTGCGGCATTCATGTCTCCGCTGGCAAATGCTGCATTAACCTCCTTATCTTCAATAAAATCGATCAGCTCCACATCCAATCCGTATTTTTCGAAAATCCCCAGATCTTTTGCAATCCACCAGGGCCCATATCCTATCCAGGGCTGTGTTCCAATGCGAACTTTTGCATTTTCTTCCGAGGCTGGCGCAGCAATGGCGAGCATTGTTGTACTGAAAAGCAGTATTAAACCAGTTAGTAAAGCAATCCATTTTTTCATCTTTATTTATCCTTTTTAATTTATTCAGTTCTTAATTTGGCTGCTAATGCATGAGAATATAATCCTTCTGCAAGAGCAATTTTTTCTGCTTGAGAACCAAGACAAGAAGCAGTCTTCTGGTTTAGACCAATCAGACTGATAATTTTTACAAAATCCCATACATTCAGAGGTGAGGAAAAACGCGCTGATCCGCTGGTAGGCATCACATGACTAGGCCCCGCAATGTAATCACCCATTACCTCACACGAATACTCACCGATAAAAACGCCGCCGGAATTCGTTATTTTGTCAAGCCAGTTCCATGCATCATTAACTACGAGATTCAAATGTTCAGGAGCATATTTGTTGGATAAATCGATCGCTTCCGATAAATCTTTCGTGATAACAATACCACCCCGGTTCTTAAAAGACTGTTGTATAATTTCCGATCTTTTTATGTCGCTTGCTGCTAAAAATCCTTTTATTTCGATTAGTACTTTTTCCGCTAAAAATTCTGAAGGTGTAAGCAGGATCGCTGTTGCCAGAAAATCATGTTCTGCCTGTGCAAGTAAATCGGCTGCAATCCATTCGGGATTTGCAGACTCGTCTGCAATAATGATGGTTTCTGTGGGACCGGCGAGACCATCGATTCCGACTTCTCCAAACACTTGCTGTTTTGCCAGGGTAACAAACAAATTTCCGGGCCCAACGATTTTATCAACCGGTTTGATGGTTTCACTCCCGTATGCCAGGATCGCGATTGCTTGTGCTCCTCCGGCAATGTAGATTTCATCAACACCCGCTATGGAAGCGGCAGCAAGAATCGCAGGGTCGACTGGGTCACTGCCTGGGCCCGGTGGCGTAACCATGACGATCTCCTGAACGCCTGCGACACGGGCTGGAATCACAGACATTAAAACTGTGGAAAGTAGGGGTGCGGTACCCCCGGGAACATAAACTCCAACACGATGAATAGGTCGGATAAGTTGTCCTAATGTTCCACCCATCGCTTGATCCATCCAGGAAAAAACCGGCTGTTTTTGATGGAATTGATGAATTCGAAGCGCAGATTCTTCCAGTGCTGATCGAAGGGAGGGTTTGATATTTTCCAATGCAGACTTAATTTTTTCATCAGATACCCTTGGTTGCGGAATATCCATTTTGTCAATGCACATCGTCCAGGTCCGTAATGCACGATCGCCGTTTACGCGAATATCCTCGATGATGCGATGAACTGCTTCGGAAGGTTGTATCCGTTCGCCAAACATTTTTTCCAAATTAGCTAAAATTTTTTCTGGCACAACTGTTCTGTCCAAAGAAGATCGATTCAGAATAGTTGTTTTTGCTGTTGGTACATCCAGAATTGAAATCATATGCTTCTCCAGAAAATTATTTAATGAAATAAACGAAAAAGAAAACTTGGACTATAGGAACTCAACTTCCATACAAGATGGTTTTTTGTCTTTCATGCTGTTTTTGAAAAATACCTGCTTCAGATAGAAGCAAAAAAGATAATGAGTGCAATTCTAAAAGTCAAGTTTTAATCTGTCAATAGTAATTTAGTAATTTATTACGATAAAGTATTACACTGATTGTAAATTTAAGAAATTCATACGTTTAAGAGGCGGCATCTTTTTGCTGAACTTATTTTGTCGAAAAGACAACTTACGCTGAAACAACAATTCCAAATTTGAAAAAGAATTATTTTTGTTGTGATGTTGTTGCGCTTCGCGCAACAACATCACAACAAAAAAATCTCTCTTTTCCCTTAAAAGGCTTTTCCAATTTTCGAATTGCTGGTGCTGAAAGGATGTGTGGTCTGATATAATTTTTTGAATAGGGAAAGGAAATAAGACGATGAATGCTGCGAATTTAACTCCACATATCGGATGCAGTCCTGAAGATTTTGCAAAAACCGTATTAATGCCAGGAGATCCACTGCGTGCAAAAAAGATTGCAGATAACTTTCTAACAAACGCAGAACTTGTCAATAATATACGCGGAATTCAGGGTTATACCGGGTATTATCAGGGGAAAAGAATTTCTGTTATGGCAAGCGGGATGGGGATGCCATCGATTGGTATATATTCTTATGAATTGTATAACATGTTTCATGTGGAGAGTATCATTCGAATCGGATCAGCCGGAGCAATCCATCCTAATTTGCAATTGTATGATCTCGTAATTGCGCAAGCGGCTTGTACGGATTCGAATTATTTCCAAAATTTCCAAATTCACGGATCCTATGCGCCGATAGCGGATTTCGAATTACTCCGAAAAGCGGTTGAAGAATGCAATAAACGGGGAGTACGATATAATGTTGGAAATATCCTTTCCTCCGATGTCTTTTATAACGAAGGTGGTGTGAAAGAGACGCTTCAGTGGCGTAAATTAGGAGTTCTCGCCGTCGAAATGGAAGCTGCTGCTTTGTATATGAATGCTGCGCGAGCTGGGAAAAAAGCGCTTGCGATTTGTACAATTTCTGATTTAATGGAAAATGGGGCGGTTACAACCGCAGAAGAACGTCAAAATGCTTTCAATGCAATGATGGAAATTGCTTTAACCATAGCGGAATAGAAACATTACATATTCTTTTGTTAAGCGAAATACAACATAATAAAGTTTTCTTAAATAAAAACATTCCAGAAAAAAATTATACATTGATAAAGCTTAGAACGTAATATTAAGTTTATTAAAATAAAGTATTTCAAAGTCAGAAGTTCGTCCAAATGATCCATTGGATCAAACAAATAATTTCCTGAGATCCTTATGAAAATTATTTGAATCGTAATAAAATTAACTAATTACAGAAATATATTAACTATTGCAGAGAACGAAATATTCTCAGTAAAAAATATTAACAAAAATCAAAAATTATTATCATCTGTACAATTCAGTAGTGCAATATAATTAACAAGGTTAAATTATGGGAACAAATCCCAAAAAACTAAATGGAGGAATTTCATGAAAAAAATATTAAGTGTTGTTTTGTTAGTAGCTATGCTTACTGGTTTCTGCTTTGCTTCCGTAGCAGCTGAAGCGAAAGAGCGCCCGGAAGGTGGTTGGAAATTTGGATTCACCTGTATGGATCAGTCCAATCCTTTCTTCGTCATTATTGAAAAGACCATCCGCGATGCAGTTGAAGCGAATGGCGATACATTAATCGCATTAGATCCCGCGAACAAAATTGATCTTCAGATCACCCAGATTGAAGATATGATTGCTCAGGGAATTGATGCAATCTTCCTGAATCCCCAGGACGCACAGGGTATTCTGCCCGCGTTGGATCAGTTGAAAGAAGCCGGAATTCCGATTATCAACTTTGACACCGAAGTTGGTGATTTGAGCTATGTAACAACCTATACTGGTTCCGATAACTATAATGCCGGTAAAGTTGTTGGTGATGATCTTGTTAAGAAAGTCCCCGCCGGTGGCGATATTATTGTATTGGATTCCCCGACTATGCAGTCAGTTGTTGACCGGACCAATGGTTTCATGGATGCAATCGAAGGTAAGGGCTTCAATGTCGTTGCACAGCAGGATGCAAAAGGCAACCTTGAAGTTTCTATGGGCCTTTGCGATGATCTTCTCCAGGCTCACGGAGATGTCGTTGCTATCTTCGGTGGTCCGACCGCATTAGGTGCATTAGCATCAGCAAATGCCGCAGGACTGAAAGACGTTTTAATCTATGGTATCGATGGCTCACCGGACATTAAAGCAGAACTCGCAAAGGAAGATTCCTTAATCGAAGGTTCCGGCGCACAATCCCCGATCAGCATTGCAAAGACGTCTGTTGAACTGATGTACAAATATTTTGACGGTGAAACACTTGATCCGCGTTACCCGGTAGAAACCTTCCTCATGACCGCCGATAACGTCAAAGAATATGGTATCGAGGGCTGGCAGTAATCTTAAGGCGCCTGAAAAAGTGAGATTTTGATTCACTTTTGAAAATCAATAATTATTTTATTGAGTATAATAAAATAATGTAATTCTCGAAATTTCAAGGGCATAAGAGGAACATTTTTTATGCCCTTGAATTGCATTTTTGAATCGGTGTATATCTTAAAAGTTAGCTTCCCAAATGCACACATTATGGTGAGCTGACTGTTGAGACATGGATCATTTATTATAAGAAAAGGTGGATTCTTTTGGAAAAAAACGTTTTGCTTCAGATGAAAGATATCCATAAAACTTTCCCCGGTGTTTATGCGTTGAAAGATATTAATCTAGAGGTTCGAGCTGGAGAAGTTCATGCGCTCCTGGGAGAGAATGGCGCCGGAAAATCAACCCTGATAAAAGTTCTTGGCGGCATTTATCAGGCTGACCAGGGAGAGATTTTTATTGATGGAAACAAGGTCGATATTTCAGATGTGAGAGATGCCCAGCAGCAGGGTATTTCGATTATTCATCAGGAATTAGTTCTGGTCCCCTACATGACGGTGGCTGAAAATATTTATTTAGGCCGTGAACCAAAGAATGGTCTTTTTGTCAACCATCGGAAAATGGAAGAAGATGCTCAGAAACTATTGGATGCCTATCAGATGGAAATCGACGCTGCAATGGTAGTAGCGAATTTAACCACTGCACAGCAGCAAATGGTTGAAATTGTGAAAGCCATCTCCTTCGACTCGAAAATCCTGGTGATGGATGAACCGACCTCGTCCATTTCTGACAAAGAAGTTGAATTCTTGTTTAATACCATGCGCATTTTGACTGAAAAGGGCGTTGGAATTATTTACATTTCCCACAAGATGAGTGAATTGGATCAAATTTGCGATCGGGTTACCGTTTTACGGGATGGTAAATACGTTGGCACTGAAGTGGTCAAAGAAACGACTAAAGAAAAATTAATTTCGATGATGGTCGGACGTGAACTCCAGAAGTATTACACACGAGATTTTCAGAATGCCGGTGAGGTTGTGCTGAAATGTGAAAAAATCTCTGACGGAAAACTTGTCAAAGATGCAACTTTTGAAATACGCAAGGGTGAAATTGTCGGTTTTTCCGGATTGGTGGGTTCTGGCCGCAGCGAATTAATGAAATGCGTCTTTGGCCTTAATCAAAATTTCACCGGTGATATTACTATTAATGAGAAAAAAGTAAAGATTAAATCACCTATTGACGCAATAAAAAATGGAATTGCTTTAGTTCCTGAAGATCGGAAAAAGGAAGGTTTATATAAAGTTCAGAGTGTTAAGTACAATTCGACGATTGAAGTATTGGATGAATTTATTAAAGGAATCATCGTAAATTATTCGAAAGAAGAAGCAATTACCCAAAAATATATTGATATGATGTCAACCAAAACCCCCTCTCAAGATCAGATAATTGGCAATTTATCAGGCGGAAACCAGCAAAAAGTGATGATCGGGCGATGGTTAGCGACAACTCCGAAAATACTAATTCTGGATGAACCAACCAGAGGTGTGGATGTCGGCGCAAAATCTGAAATCTATGCGCGTATGAATGAACTGGTGAAAAAAGGCGTATCGATTATTATGATTTCCTCAGAGTTACCGGAAATCATCAATATGAGCGACAGAATTTATGTGATGAACAGCGGAAGAATTGCCGGATGTCTCCAGAGAGATGGTATTTCTCAGGAACACATTATGCAGCTTGCTGCGTCATAACGAATTTGATACTGACACATCTTACAACAGGAGATTTTTCGATGGCAGAAATTACAATTTCAAAGACACAAAATTCAAACAACCGTTTTGTGAAAAGTTTTAAAGGATTTATCCGGGATAATTTGGGTATTATCATTGCCTTTTTGATATTAGTCATTTTCCTGACGCTTTCTCCAGTAACACGGAGCATTTTCCCGACTCAAAAAAATGTATTTAATGTACTACGTCAGATTTCAACCAACCTGTATCTGGCCTGCGGTATGACAATGGTCATTATCTTAGGCGGAATTGATCTTTCTGTCGGATCAATTATCGCACTGACCGGATGCGTCGGAGCTGCTATCGTTTCTCGCTACGGCCTTCCAATTGCAGCGGCTATCGTTGGTGGGCTTCTGGTTGGACTTCTGTTTGGTATTTTTAATGGCTTCGTCATTTCGAAAACAACGATTCCGCCATTTATTGTCACCTTGGCGACGATGAATATCGCGAAAGGTCTGGCATACGTCTATACGGGTGGAGCACCTGTTCGGGTAGTTACAAAAGAGTGGCAGTTTTTAGGTGCAGGATATGTCGGACCTTTTCCAACTCCTGTCATTATTCTAATCGGGGTTCTGATCCTTACCGGAATCATCATGAATAAAACTCAGATTGGTAGGCATATCTACGCGGTTGGTGGCAATGCGCAGGCAGCTCAGTTTTCCGGTATTAATGTTCAAAAAGTGAAATTTTTTGTTCATGCTTATTCCGGTTTATTAGCCGGATTGGCTGGTATGGTCTTAGCTTCCCGCATGTATTCCGGCCAGCCAACTGCGGGCGACGGCGCAGAAATGGATGCAATTGCAGCGGTTGTTGTCGGAGGAACATCCATGGCAGGCGGATCCGGTAAAATTGGCGGAACGATTATCGGCGGTTTAATCATCGGTGTTTTAAACAATGGTTTGAACTTGCTCAATGTGAATTCATTCTGGCAGTATGTTGTGAAAGGCGTGGTTATCCTTTTAGCCGTGTATATTGACTTTATCCGGAATTCAAAAGCAAAACACTAATGTTTTCGGAGATAAAAAAAAGGCTGCTGTTTTTTCCAGCAACCTTTTTTTTATTCTTAATAGGATTTACATAAAATTTAACGTTTAAAAACTATCAATCAAATCCTGATTTAAATTCTTACAAATTCCTATTCCGAGTTTTACTGCATTTTTATAATCAGAATATGAAGCTAACCCATAATGTGTATGAATATATCGCACTGGAAGACCGACGACTATTGCAGGAATTCCCATATTTGCGACATGGATTGGTGCTCCATCGGTTGCTCCTCCGGTACGAACCGATTCCTGAACCGGGATATCCAGTGTTTTTGCCAGATTCAATGCAAAGCGCTGATATCTTGGATTGGTGATCATTCTTGCATCGATATGGCGAAGCATCGGACCGTGTTTTAACGCAGTTTGTATCATATAGGGCTCGACTACTGTATCATCTGCGGGACAACCCTCAAAAACGATGGCGATATCTGGCTTGATATGGTTGACTGAAACGGTTGCTCCACGCATTCCGATTTCCTCCTGGGATGATAATGATCCGACAACATTCATTCCCAATTCAATACCGTCCAATTCTCTTAAAATGCTGATAATTGCTGCACATCCAAGGCGGCAATCAAATCCTTTTCCTATCATGATGTCATGGGTAGGATCATATGCAAAGGTGACGTCCGGAACGATGGGAGCGCCAATTTGAACTTTAAAATCCTGCAGTGCCTCTTCCTTTGATGAAGCACCAATATCGATTGACATTTGCTCGATGGTCAATTTTTGGCTGTTTTCAGATTCTGGAGAAAAATGAGGAGGCTTGGATGTTACAACTCCAGGAATATAAATTCCGTCTGCATTCAGCACCCTGACTTTATGCGCAGGAATATTATTTGCAATCCAATTTCCCAGAGGGATAAATCGAAGTGTTCCATCTGGCTTAATTGCGTGAACCATAAAACCAACTTCATCACTGTGTGCGTCTAATTGAACAACAGGTTTCCCTTGTTGATTCTCTTTTCGGAAAATATACAAATTGCGTAGACTGTCTTCTGAAAATGAGGAATTATTTGGAGCGTATTTACGGGCTGTCTGCAACACTTCATCTTCAAATCCTGAGACTCCGTTTGCATTAGAAAATTCTTTGATTATTGAAAGATCAATTTGATTAGGCATTTTTTCTCCCATAAGAAAAAATAGATAA
>JAPKMT010000045.1 GCA_026645735.1 Flexilinea sp. | reverse complement strand
ATACTCCGGTTTAACTGTGCGGCATGCTCCGGTGTATGCACTCTTTTTTTTCAAAAGGTTTTTTTTAATTTCGAATTACTGTTAAATTAAAAATTTGCAGGACACATCATTCTCAGATTGATTTACCCATATCGGAACTATGGATTGTCCAGAAATAAATTTTGATGATTTGATTCAAAAAAAATCAGACGATCCAGAATCCGTTCCGAGCCTGCGGGATAAATGCTAAAACCGGTTCGTTCATTACAATCCGGATAATCGCCTGTAAGCAGATAACACTCCTTCCATTTTGTCTTGCCTTCATAAAAATTAACAATGGAGTCTTGTTCATTATTGTCGAAGGGCAAAATCGTTTTTACCAATGAAAATGCAAGCAGCACAGAAAGAGCGATCGTTATTTTTGGAATCCTGATTTGTGAAATCGTCATCAGCAATCCAACAAAACCGGGAATCAACAACGTCATATAGCGTGACGATTGAGCCTGTTCCAACCCTAAACAGATCCGACCCACCGAAGTGAAAGCAGCAAAAACCAATGAAAAACCGAGCAGGATCGATATGATCTTATGAGTCTGGTCCGGACTTAATGGGTCAAGCAAATAAGCCCGAAGATTCCAGCCAAATGCAGCAATAAAAGCAGCCAGAATCAGGAGTCCGGCGATGATGGACGGGTACGGATTAATTGAATTATTAATACCGAGAAATTTGGCAAGCATCAAACCAACATATACCGGATAGCGCAGTATATAATCCCATTGAAAGCCAAAGCATGCCACTGCCGGTGAAAACTTATACCCGCAGCTAAATAAGTATAGAGAAGAAACTGCCCCGCTGAATCCAATTACTGAGAAGATCACCAACCTTTTTTGGTGGCTCCGAATACCCGTGATCAATTCAAGCCCAAAAACTGCTGCCGTGATGAATCCCATAAACAATCCAAAGCCTGTAAAGAGGAGCAGGAAGTTTATCAATAAAACGATTGTATACCGCCAGGGTTTATTGGGAATCATCCAGGATAGAACGTATACGAATATGAGCAGTAGCGGAAGGACTGAATGTGAAACATTCGGAGTAACAACAAACTGCTCCCATTGATATTTATTCAGGACAATAAAGGGAATGATGAGGTCTATCCATTGGAATCGGCCTATCAGTTTGCGTTTTAACAACAATACTGGTGGAAGGCTGAGCAGCAGTACCCCGAAAATCATGAATGATTCTGCTCTGGTATTCCATCCGGATAGTCGAATGACTACCCAGGTTAATAATTCGCCTAATCCCTGGCGATGGGGTCCATGCTGCCAGGTAAACATGGTCCAGGTGTTTTGTTTTAAGAAAAATGGAGTCATAAAATCAAACTGATCCCAGAAAATGATATTCACAGAATACGCATCCACAAGTTGATATAATGCTCTCGCCAAGAGGGTTGGCAGGATAAAGATGAACAGAATAATCAAATTTTGTTGACCTGAGGTTTTCCGAAATAATAAATGTCCTAAATGGTTTTTTATTAAAATCTTCATCGGACTCCAAATTCTAAAAATCTTGATTTTTGGAATTATAGTTGAAATATTTTCATAATTATAGATTAGAAAAACATGGTTTTTGCTTTTGCGATTCGAACTATCGACAAGTATTTCGAATCGCAGTTTCGTTTTTCAATCCCCTACCAATTCTGGTAGTTGACTTCCACACTTGCAGCCGTTATCCTTGAATTAGAACGTATATTCTATTTTACAAGGAGCTGCTATGATCGATTTGGATGAGGAATACAGAAAAAGAGCGCGCGGTCAGATTGAGGCGATCCTGTACATTCAGGATAAACTGACGAAACCGGAAGGCATGAGCATCGAGGGGAGGGAGATCGAATTTGTGTATGAGTGGTTAAAAGTGTTCGATTATGACGACCCGCACAGCAAAAAGATATTGGAGATTTTCAAGAACGCGCCGACGATGTTTGTCGAGAAACCGGAATGGAAAGAAGCGCGGCTGAAGGAGAATTTAGAAGCTTATCTGGAGATTTCACGCGTTGTGGTGGATGAGCTGCTCCCCAAGTTGCACGGGTATCTTTAAAGATGATTTTATATTATTTTTGCACAGAGCAAAAATAATATAAAATCAAGACTTATCGATTGATCCGGGTTGTTTGCATAAATTTTAAATATTCCATGACTTTTCCTTTACAGGCCGGAAACTATGGTAAAATAGTTCGGCTTGGATTACACATGCCTTCAGATCTTACCCGCTGCGTCAGCGCCCCATGGAGCTGTGCGGGCAGATGTGACGGAGGCAGAGGATAAAAACGCAAAAGGAGCAGTAAAAAAATGACCAATGTAATTTCCATGAAAGCATTATTGGAAAGCGGCGTTCACTTTGGACACCGCACGAACAAATGGCATCCCGCCATGAAACCGTACATCTTCACCGAACGGAACGGCATCCACATTATCGATCTGCAGCAGACGGCGAAAAGTCTGAATACGGCGTATGCGGTTGTGCGTGATATTGTTCAGTCCGGTGAGAACATTATGTTTATCGGCACCAAACGCCAGGCGCAGGAAACGATCAAAGAAGAAGCGATGCGCTGCGGCATGCCGTATGTGACCGAACGCTGGCTGGGCGGTATGCTCACCAACTGGTCCACCATCTATCAGCGGATCATGGAGCTCGAAAAGCTCGAGAAGCTGCGCGACAGCGGTGAAATCAACAAACTGACCAAAAAAGAAGGCCTGATGATCGGCCGCGATATCGCCCGTCTGCAGCTCCGGCTGAGCGGTGTGCGCAGCATCAAATCAACCCCGAGCCTGATTTTCGTCATCGACGTGATGCGCGAACAGACCGCCATTCATGAAGCGAACCTGAAGGGCATTCCGGTTATCGGCATGGTGGACACCAACTGCGATCCCGCCAACGTGGATTACGTGATTCCGTCCAACGATGATGCCATTCGCGCCATCAAACTGGTGGTCGGTAAGATTGCCGATGCCGTCATTGAAGGCAAAGCGCTGCGGAGCGATGGAGAAATGGGTGATGTCGCCTTTACCTCGGAAACCTCCTACCGCGAACCGTCACACGGCCGTGCGGATGACAGCGAGACCCCGGATGAAGATCTGTTCGGTGCAGCCACACTGGCAAAATTAGCGAATAAAAAAGCTGCAGAGCCGGAAGTGAACACAGCGGTTGAGGGTGAGGAAAAATAAGATGGCAATCAGTGTTGAATTAATCAAACAACTCCGCGAAAGCACCGGCGCCGGCATTCTGGAATGCCGCAAGGCGCTGGAGAACGCCAATGGCGATCTCAACGCAGCGATGGATTTCCTGCGTGAAAAAGGTCTGGCGACCGCATTAAAACGCGCTTCCCGCGATGCTTCCGAAGGTGTAGTGGAAGTATATTCACACGGCGGCGGACGCGTCGGCGTTCTGCTGGAACTGAACTGTGAAACCGATTTTGTCGGTCGTTCTGAAGCCTTCCGTACCCTGGCACATGAGCTGGTGCTGCAGGTGGCCGCTTCTTCCCCGATTTACATCAAAGAAGAAGACATCCCGCAGGATGTGCTCGACCATGAAGCGAAAATTGCCGAGACCAAGGCCCGCGAAGAAGGAAAGAAGGATGCCATCATCCCGAAGATCGTCGAAGGTTCGCTGAAAAAGTACAAGGATGAATTTGTCCTTTGCAATCAGCCATATATCCGCGATGAATCGATCACCATTCAGGATTTGCTCAACCAGAACATCGCATCGATGGGAGAAAATATCGTCGTCCGGCGGTTTGCCCGCTTTGCACTGGGTGAATCGACAAATTCTGAAGAGGAATAAGACAAAAGAAAGAAAAGAACCAACCGACCAGTTGGTTCTTTTTTTATGGACCGATGCGCCAGGAGAAAGCAAAAAGTAAATTGCTCTGCAAATCGCAGAAGCGCGCCGCAATGATTCCAGATATGGGGGAAAAACAACACAACGTTGTATTCGCTCCATCTTTCGAATCGGCGGTTTTCAATCTGCAATTTCTCTATATAATGGAATAGAAAGAAATTTTCATTGCGATCGGATTCTCATGGACAGGACGGATTGAAGTTGATCCGCGGCGCTGAAAACCAGGAATTCAAAATAGAGACGTGTGATTCGATTCAATCGGGAAAAACTTGTTGCTGTGATATTTTTGCGCTTCGCATAAAAATATCACAACGATAAAGAATCCTCCTCTTATTTGGAATTGCTGGCTGCAAACATCAGGCAGGAAAAACAAAGCCCGGAATCCCGGGGCTGTTTTTCCCTGAAAGGAAACCATATGTCGGAATTGAAGTTTAAACGTGTTCTGCTCAAACTGAGCGGTGAAGCGCTGTCTCCGCAGGAAGGCAGCGGGATTGACCCGCATGCTGCGAATGAGATTGCGCAGCAGGTCAAGAGTGTCGTCGAGATGGGCGCTGATCTTGCAATCGTCATCGGAGGCGGCAATCTGTGGCGCGGAAAGATCGGCATCGAGGTCGGAATGGATCAGGCGACCGCGGATTATATGGGAATGCTCGCCACCGTGATGAACTCGCTGGTCCTGATGGATGCGCTGGAACATATCGGCGTGACCACACGGGTGCAGACAGCCATTCAGATGCAGTCCGTGGCAGAACCGTACATCCGGCGCCGTGCGCTGCGCCATATCGAAAAAGGACGCGTTGTGATCTTCGCCGGCGGCACGGGAAATCCCTACTTTACGACCGATACCGCCGCCGCGCTGCGGGCCGTGGAGATTCATGCCGATATTCTGATCAAGGCGACAAAGGTGGACGGCATTTACGATTCCGATCCGCGGAAGAATCCCGCTGCGAAAAAATTTGAGACGATCCGTTACATTGATGCGCTGTCCATGCAGCTGGAAGTGATGGATTCAACCGCCATCTCGCTTTGCATGGATAACAAGATGCCGGTGATGGTTCTGAATTTGTGGGATGATGCCTCGCTTAAAAAAGCGCTGTCCGGTGAAAAAGTCGGCACCCTCGTCATTCCATAGCAGTCAGGTTATTTTATTCGTTTTGCGCTTCATTTTATTTTGGTACTTTTCTATATTTTCACGCTCCGCGTGAAAATATAGAAAAGTACACCCAATACCTTCATGTATAATCGTAAGCATGCGAAACATTTTTACCCTCCTCTTGAAAGGGATTATTTTATGGGTATTTAATGCCGCCTGTTTCCTGGTCAGCAGCTGGCTGCTGCCGGGTCTGACCATTCTGTCGCGGCAGGAGCTTTCGGTCATCATCAGCGCCATGTCCGTCAGCCTGATTTTCACACTGCTGAACCTGCTGGTGCGACCGTTCCTGCTGCTGCTGACCATCCCGCTAACCGGTTTGACATCCGGCCTTTTTTCTTTGCTGATCAACGCTTTCACCATCTCACTCGTTGCTTATTTTACGGATATGTTTGTGATCGATTCCATCTGGACCGGTTTCGTCGCCAGCTTTCTGTTTGCGCTGACCAACATCATTTTTTCCAGCCTCATCCCGATCGACGATGATCTGCTGTATTTCGATTTTGTGGGTGAACGCATCAAGAAACAGACGCGCGTCCAGGATGACGGGAAAAAAGGGCTTATCGTACTGGAAATTGACGGGCTTTCGTATTCCCGCATGCAAAAGGCGGTCTCGAAAAAGCTGATGCCGTTTGTCAGCGAGCTGCTGGATTCAGGGAACTATCAGATTGATGAATTCGACTGCGGGATTCCCTCCCAGACGTCATCCAGCCAGGCAGGAATTATGTTTGGCCGCAACCAAAATATCTGTGCTTTCCGCTGGTATGACAAAAGCCTGAAAAAGGTGATCTCCTCCGGCAATTTTCAGGATGCAAACTGGATTGAGAAAAGGATTCTGGAGGAAAAACCGGGTGGATTGCTGCAGGGTGGCGTGAGTATCAATAATCTGATGTCCGGCAATGCGGCTGCGGCAATTTTGACGGTCAGCTCGATCCTACCCCGCAGCAATGAGGAGTTGATCACGCGCAATATTGATATGTACCTGTTTTCAGTCAATCCGTATCTGCTGACCAAATCGATCCTGCATTCGCTGTTCGAGGCGGTTGTCGAGATCATGCAGTATGTGTGGGCCAAAGTGAGCAATAAGAGACCCCGCCTGAACCGGCTGCGGCGTTTTTATCCGCTGGTGCGCGGCGCCGCCAGTGTGCTGCTGCGTGATATCTCGACCGCGCTGATCATCAATGATGTCTATCGCGGCCGTCCGGCGATTTATGCCACTTTTTACGGACACGATGAAATTGCGCATCATTCCGGGCCGGACAGTCTGGAAGCGATGCATGCGCTGAACGGCATCGACCGTTCGATCAAGAAGATCTGGCATGCTGCGGAAAAGGATGCCGGCAGAGAATACGAACTGCTGATCCTCTCCGATCACGGGCAATCATTCGGCACGACATTCAAACAGCGCTATGGTTACCCGTTGAGCACCTTCATCCGTCAGCTTGCTTATGAGTGCGCCGTTGAAAAAGCCGTCACGCTGGTTACCGGTATTGAGAACAGTGCCGATAATGATGCCAGCATTCGCGCTGCGTTGATTGCGCTGCGCTCCTTCCCCGCCAAAAATCCAAAATCCATCCGCGAACAGGCCCTCTCGCGCATTGAAAAAGCGCTGGACAAGAATGAACGGCGCGAGCTGATCGAAGAATTAGAGTCTCAGGAGAGTGATATCTGGGTTCTGGCCAGCGGGAATCTGGTCAATGTCTATTTTTCATTTCTGGACCACAAGATCGATCTGTCTGCTATTGACGCGCATTATCCCAACCTGGTGCAGCGGCTGGTCGAACATCCCGGAGTCGGGTTGATCGTTGTGCAGAAAGATGGCGTGCCCACTGCCATCGGAAAAGAAGGCTCCAGAAATCTTGCGACCGGCGCCATAAGCGGGAAGGATCCTTTCCTGCCGTATGGAAATGCAGAGCTGCGTCTGGAGCAGCTCTCCTATCTGTCACAATTCCCCAGCGGAGGCGATATCATCCTCTTTTCAACTGTTTATGCGGACGGGACGATTGCCTCCTTTGAAGAATTGATCGGATCGCATGGCGGAATGGGGGGAGAGCAGACTTCTGCTTTCATCTTTCATCCGACCAGTGTCAGTATTCCGGATCACATTTCGAACTCCACGCAGATGTATGAAATCCTGCTGAACCGCAGAAATCAGTTGTCAGAAAGCACATCGCGCACCCGGAATCCGGCTGAGGTTGCAGAAAGCGCATCCGATTGGCGCATCTCCAACTTACTGGCAGGCATCCGCCAAACAAGCCGCTGGACTCCGCTGCTGCGGGACATGGTGCTGTTCCAGGGTGATGCGTATCGCAAAATCGGGAATGATCCCGTTTTCAACGGACCGGCACTGTTGATTTCTCTGATCTCACTGGCGTCCAATTTGCTGGTATGGCTGCTGATGACAGACATCCCGTTTCAAAAAGGGATCGCGGCGGGTTTTCTTTCCTGGACAGGCGGCCTTTTCATATTGGTCAGTTCCGCTTATTTCAGCGCTTTGATTTTGGAACAGGAAGAACTTTTCGGGAAATTGGTCCGCGGTTTCCTGTTCTGCAGTATATTTGATATTCTGTGGTTCGGTGCTTTAATTCCCGGATTTATGGAATTCTGGTTCGTGCCGATTTTTATCATCCGGCTTGTCGCCGCATCCACAGCCGCGGCCGGAATTGCCAATCTGCAGGGTAAAAAACGTCTGCTCGTCGTCCCGGTCATCTTCGGTTTGTTTGTCCTGACCAGTCTGATCTTTTTCGTCCTGCTGGAGAGTATTGCGACCATTTTTCAGATGGATTGGCTCCGTCAGATGAACACGCTCTTGCGCATCTATTTGAAACGCCCATGACAGATCTTATGCAACCCAAATTTTCCGATATGGAACACACCCTCTTCTCCGGCAGTTTTTTCCGATGGACTGCCAGTGATATCCTTACGCTCTCCCGAAAACTGATGAAACAGGAGACGCAGCTTCAGAAAAACCATCCGGAGCTGCACCCGATGAAAATTGCCCTGTCCGGGACATGCAACACGCAATACCTGGCCCGCATTTTGCGGCCTTATTTGTACGCGTTCGGGATTCAGCCACTGTTCTATGAAGGCGTCTACGGGAGCCTGATGAACGATGTGATGAACCTGGAATCTGACCTGTACCGGTTTCAGCCGGATGTATTCATCGTTTTACGCCAATATCGGGATATGGAAGTGTATCCGGAGCTGTTATCGCCTGCCGCGTCTGTGGATGCGCTGGCTGAGCAGGAAATACGCAAACAACAAGCGTTATGGCAGTTTTTCCATCAGCACAGCAGTGCCCAGGTTTTTCTGACCAACATTGCCGTTCCCAACCGCCACGTGCTGGGGAATCTGGAAGCCAATCTGGTTTCCGGCCGGAACCACTATCTGCGCCTGCTCAACGATCGGTTTCTACGGGAAAAACCATCCTTCATTCATTTGATCGATCAGGAAGCCATGTCGGCTGATTTCGGAAAAGATCGCTGGTTTGATGATTCCGCATGGTTCATCAGCAAGCAGCCTTTTTCCATGGAAGCGATGCCCGCAATGGCTTTATCGATCGCCCGCCTGACTGCAGCGCTGGCAGGAAAGATGAAAAAGTGCCTGGTTGTGGATCTGGACAATACGCTTTGGGGCGGTGTGATCGGTGATGACGGGTTGGATGGCATCAATCTGGATCCAAATCATCCGATCGGAGAAGCTTATCTCGATTTTCAGCATACATTGAAGCTGTATCAGGAACGGGGCGTTCTGCTGGCTGTATGCAGCAAGAACGATGCGACAATTGCAGAGCAGGTATTCCAATCGCATCCGTATTGCTTCTTGAAACTGCAGGATTTCGCAGCGTTTGTCGCCAACTGGGATAATAAGGCGGACAATCTGCGCCGCATCGCGCAGCAGTTGAATATCGGCCTGGATTCGCTGGTTTTCTTTGATGACAATCCGGCAGAACGTGAAATCGTCCGCTCGATGCTGCCGGAAGTAGCGGTGCTCGAAGTTCCGGATGATCCGGCTCAGTTCAGTGTCGCATTGGACAAGGCGGGCTGTTTTGACTGGCTGCAGTTGTCCAGAGAAGATTTGTCCCGGGCGCAATCTTACGCGGCAGATCAGGAACGCATTCGCTTGAGCGAAAGCGCTGTTGATTATGACGCATATCTGGCCGCTTTGGAGATGGAAGCCAGGATCGGACGCGTCAGTCGGTTCGAAACGGAGCGATTCACCCAGTTGATCAACAAAACCAACCAGTTCAACCTCAGGACCGTTCGTTATTCGGAAGCAGAAATGGATCGCCTCCTGAACGATGAAGCGGTATACCCGCTGCGGGCAGTATTGACTGATAAATTCAGCAATTACGGTTTGATTTCAGCCTGTATTCTGCGAAAGCAGGAAGAGAAGCGGTTATGGATCGAGTCCTGGGTCATGAGCTGCCGTGTTTTCAAACGCGATCTGGAACAAGCCATGCTGAACCACATCGTGGCAGCCGCCAGGAACTTTGGCTGTACACAGATTCTGGGAGAATATATTCCGACGGCTAAAAATGGTTATGTGGCGAATCTGCTGGACCATCTGGGTTTCGATTTGATCGCAGAGGAGAACGGAATACGCAGATATTCGCTATCCGTATCGGCCTATGTTCCATGTGAAACAAAAATCCGGGTGACAGCGGAGACTACGTGACATGCAGCCGCCATTCGCAATAAAAACCTGTTGAGAAAAAAGAGAGATTTTGTTGTTGTGTTGTTGTTGCGCGAAGCGCAACAACAACACAACAACAATGATTCCTTTTCATATTTGGAATTGCTGCCCGGAATCCGGTTAAGAGGAGCTTTTTAAACCAATGGAAACAATCGAAAAATTACAGAAGATACTGCAGGATGTTTTTGATGATGAGACACTGGAAATCGATGAGACTACATCTGCCGATGACATTGCGGATTGGGACTCATTTTCTCACATTCATTTATGTGCTGCTGTTGAAAACGAATTTGGCATTAAGATGACAACCGAGCAGGCAATCCGGGTTAAAAACATTCAGGATTTCCTGCGGATTATCGCCGAAAATCATTCCAGCACGCTTTAATTGGATGTTTTTTTCTCTCCGCTTATGGAGGAAGATAAAAATTCGCGATAGACAGACAGATATCCCTGGCTCATCGTTTCCAGTGAAAAATGTTCCTGAATTCTTTTTCGGCTGTTTTCGCGTAATTTCCTTTTTTCTTCCTCAGACAGATTGAGCATCTCCAGACAAGCCTGCAGCAAAGCGGAGGAATCATCCGGTTCCACCACGCGTCCGTATGGGCCGATCAGATCAGCGGTATCCCCGACCATTGTCCCGACACACAGAATTCCACTGCTCATGGCCTCACCGACAATCAGCGGAAACGCTTCACCGCTGTTGGAGGAGAAGACAAACAGATCCAGCGCATTCAGAAGCGCCGGGATATCCTCCCGTATTCCCAGCAAAATGGTTTTTTCATCAATGCCTGCGGAGGACAGAAGATCCCGAATGACCGGATTTTTTGCATCCAGCCCTTTACCTGCCAGCAGAAAACGTACCTCAGGCCGCAATGCAGACAGTCTGCCCCAACATTCGATCAATCCGGGATGGTTTTTTTGCGGATCATAACGGGATATGTTACCGACCAGTACATACTGATCCGACAAGCCCATTTCATGGCGCAAAACCAGTCGTTTTTGCGGATCCGGTTTGAACGTGGTTGTATCAAAACCATTCGGAACAAAACGCATGATTTCCGGCCGATATCCCAGTGCCTGATGGACTTTCATCGCTTCTTTCGAACAGGATAGAATCCGCTCGGGAATCGAATGGGACAACACAGCCAGCATTCGTACAATGATTCTGGTAATCCGATTGGATTTCGCACCCAATGTTGAATTATGCAACCCCCAGACCAGCGGTTTGTGAACAAACAGAACGGCCAGGCTGACATACAAGTCCGCATGATACAGCCAGGAATGAATCAAATCCGGTTGTGCCTGACGAATTTTTTTAATCAGGCGCAACCAGGCAAACAAATCCGGTGTGGACCGTTTCATATGTAAATATGAAATCGGAAAACCTGCTGCCTGGATCGTTTGACCGATTTCACCGGGATTGCTCAGACAGATGACTTCCTGTTGGCAACCGGCGGACTGCAGGCAGGGCAGAATCCGCGCCAGCATGATTTCCGCGCCGCCGCGATCCAGATCTGTAATCACATGTAATATTTTCAACGAACTGTCTGCTCCTTTTTTTTCCCGTGTTTGATAGAAAATCTGTCTTCGTTTTAAATGAACATTCTTTCAGAAGAATTGATCCAAATTCAAAAGCCAAGAGTAGTTTCTGACTGGCGGCCTTATTTATCTGGCGCTCACCTTTCTAATTATACAATTCAATGATTTATACCATGTTGCCAGCGGTTTGAAATATGGGGAGAATTATATGTTGTTGTGTAAATTTTGCGCTTCGCGCAAAATTTACACAACAACAAGTTTTCTTATTTCGAATTGCTGATTCGAATCGCCGGTTCATGGAACCAAAAATCATCTGTGATAGAATTTTCAATATGTCTGTCACAGAAATCATTCTTGCCTCCGCCTCTCCCAGAAGACGTCAAATACTCTCCTGGGCAATCGCTGATTTTATCTGCAAATCGGCCGATATCGACGAGACTCCGGGGATGGAAGAAGAGCCTGTCCTGTATTGCGAGCGGATGGCGCTGGAAAAAGCAAACGTTCTGGCCGGTTTTCATCCGCTGCAGGAGAAGTTCATCCTTGCATCCGATACAACCGTATTTCGCGGCCATCAAATTTACGGGAAACCAGCCGATGCTGCCGATGCTTTCAGGATGTTAAAGGAGCTGCAGGGCAAGCCCCACAGTGTGTGCACAGCCGTGGCAGTGCTGCATGCCAATGGGACAAAACAGGAAAAGGTTCTTTCCTGCTGCCAGACGACGGTTCAGATGCGTCCAATGACCGACATAGAAATTGAAAACTATGTTGCCTCCGGTGATCCGGAAGGCAAAGCCGGCGCGTATGCGATCCAAAATCTGGTTTTTCAACCGGTTGCCGCCATCGAGGGATGCTATGCCTGCGTCATGGGACTGCCGTTATGTCACACAGAACTATTATTTTCCCTTTCGGGAATGCCCATTGAAAATGATTTTTCAGCCTGCTGCAAAGCCCATATCGCTATCCCGTGCAACCTGAAAAAAGAAGCAATCCAAAAAAACGCCGTTGTAAAACGCATAGAGAGTGAGTTATCTGTATGAAACGAATGATTCTTTTGATTCTGATTTTTTCTTTCCTGATATCTTCCTGCGGGCTTTTTCCGCCTCTACAACCGAAAGAAACGCCTTTGACACCAACGGTGGTGCCTTCCGATACACCGCTTCCGGATCCAAAATCGATGACTACGGCAGTGCCGGAATCGAGGATCTCTGCCGAAGCTTTCCTATCTGCCTGGAAGGCAGAAGATTATGTGTCTATGTACAACATGCTGTCTCAGGTCACCCGGGATACGATCACCTATGATGATTTTGCCGTCCGTTACACGGATACGGCTGTCAATATGACTCTTGACGCGCTGAATTATGAAATTACATCCGTTCTGACCAATCCCGGCAGTGCCCAGGTCGGTTATAAAATTGTTTTTAACACCCACGCGGCCGGTACCCTCACCAGAGATATGGTGATGAATCTGACCCTCGAAGCAGCAGACTGGAAAATCATGTGGGACGATGGCATGATCATGCCCGAGCTGCGCGGCGGGAACAAGCTTGCGATGGAAATAACCGTCCCGTCCCGCGGGACTATTTACGACATTAACGGTATTCCTCTGGCTGCTGAAGCGGAAGCCTATGCCATCGGGGTAGTACCGGCATCCATCCCGTCCAATCGCTGGACATCCTTAATTAATGAGTTGTCCCGACTGACCGGAAAGACGACATTCGTGATCACGCAAATCCTTCAGGAAGCCAACCAGTATGACTATGTCGTCATCGGAGAAGTTCCGGCGGAAACATTGGAAGAGCGCTATTCAGTCATTTCAGGTTATGAAGGTGTTTATTTGAATCCTTATACAGCCAGCCGCTATTATTTTGACGGCGGTTCAGCGCCCCATCTGGTCGGGTATGTGCAACCGATCGGGGCGGATGAAGCCGATCAGATGAAACGGGATGGCTACCGAATCGATGAACGAATCGGCCGGCTTGGTATAGAAAAATGGGGACAGGACCAGCTTGACGGCGAACGTGGAGCTGCTTTGTACGTTGTTGATCCGAATGGAAATGCGATCACCCGATTATCGAAAACCGATCCGCTTGCCGCAAATACGATTTACACCACTTTTGATGAGGATTTTCAATATGACCTGCAGCGCGCCATTGCCGGTTTCAACGCAGCAGTTGTCGTGTTAGAAAGAGATACTGGCAGAGTGCTGGGGCTGGCATCATCGCCGACTTTTGATCCGAATTTACTGGACTTCAATAATTACAATTCGTTCTACAGTGGTGATCTGCTGTATGGAAACAATCGTCCGATGTACAATCGGGCAACGCAGGGACAATATCCGTTGGGATCCGTCTTTAAGATCATTTCCATGGCAGCAGCATTGGAAACGGGTATTTACAATATCAATGACACGATGGATTGCGGTTATGAATTTAATGAGTTGGACGGCGTCACTTTAACGGACTGGACGCTTGCGCATGACATCCCTCCCAGCGGTATTCTGACATTGGGGGAAGGATTGATGCGGTCCTGCAATCCATGGTTTTATAAAATCGGGCTTGAACTCTATCGGCGCGCCGGTCCGGATTCTCTCTCCAGCATGGCCAGAGCGTTTGGATTGGGATCGATGACTGGAATCGGTGAGATTGAAGAGGAACCCGGAAACGTGGAAACCCCGCAGGATGAGTATTCTTCCGTACAATTAGGTATCGGGCAGAGTACTTTGCTGGTGACCCCGCTGCAAGTGGCACGTTTTGTCGCTGCAGTTGGAAATGGGGGGACACTCTATCGGCCGCAGGTTGTTGAACAAATCGTGGATCCGACAGGAAATGTGTTATACGCTTTTAAACCGGAAGAACAGGGAAAATTACCTGTATCGGAACAAAACCTGGGATTGATCAAGGATGCCATGCTGTCTGTAACCAGCAACGTACGGGGAACAGCGTATGGAACTTTTAAATTTGTAAAACAAAAAATCTGGGGGAAAACCGGAACAGCACAAACCTCACCGGGAGCGCTTCCAAACGCCTGGTTTGCCGGTTTTACGGATGAAGAAGATTCCGAAAAATCGAATATCGCGATCGCTGTCCTGGTTGAAAATATCGGGGAAGGATCCGATTTTGCAGCACCCATTTTCAGACGTGTGCTCGAACTGTATTATTCAGGTCAGGCGTCGATGTTATACAACTGGGAAGCCGGTGTCTATATCACGAAGACCCCCACACCGACACCGACGGTGACGCCGACACCCGTTCCTACCAAAGCACCATGGCAAATTACTCCTGAAACAGATGAAACGGAAGAGTAATTAATGCTGCAAGGCCGCGTTTTAAAATATCACTCCGGATTTTATTCGGTTTTTTCAGACGGAGAGATGACCATCTGTAAACTACGCGGCAAAATTAAGAAACTTACCCACAATGTGGATCTGGTCGCCATCGGAGACAGCGTTGAGTATATCCGCTTTGAGGATGGGACGGGCATGATTGAAAAAATCCTGCCGCGCAGCAATGAGTTGATTCGGATGATGTCCGGAACAAAAATTGAATACCGGCAGGTTCTGATCAGTAATCTTGATCAGATTCTGCTGGTTTTTTCCTGTGCGCGACCGGAACCCAAACTGCGGATGCTCGACCGCTTTTTGGTTATTTGTGAAAAACAGGCGATTCACCCGATCATTCTGATCAATAAAACAGATCTGATCGGCATTGAAAAAGCCCGCAAAATCTTTCAGATCTATGAAAAAATTGGTTATCACGTATTGTATACCTCTGTGATGGATCATATCGGTGTCGAAATGATGCAATCGCTGCTGACCGGCAAAGTAACCGGATTAGTCGGTCCTTCGGGTGTAGGAAAGTCCAGTCTGATCAATCTGATTGATCCGGAACTGGATTTGAAAGTGAATGAAATCAGCGACGCAACGGAAAAAGGAAGACATACAACCGTCGTACGGGAGATGTTTCCCTTGAAAGGCGGAGGTTTTGTTGCCGATTTGCCCGGATTGAAAACCCTTGCCCTGTGGGATATTGAACCGGAAGAACTGGATGGTTATTTCCCGGAAATTCGGCCTTTGGTCTCGCACTGCCTCTACAGTGATTGTACACACAGACCGGAGGAAGAGGGCTGTGCAGTCCAAAAAGCCGTTGAAACGGGTGAGGTGAGCAAAGACCGGCTTGAATCCTATCTGCGCATCCGGTATGGAGAGGATGAATCCGCATAAGTCGTTTTCTTCAATTTGGAAGTCCGGGCATCACTGCCAGCAATTCAAAATATGAAAGGAATTCTATATTACGAATTACTGCATCACCGCCTGATCATTTTGTAAATCTTTTCTCGGTTCCCGAAATATTGAGAGTAAAATAGAAACAGCAAAACAATCAGCCTGAATGGGTCCTTGGTTTTCCGGCTGTTATTTCAACCATCAAACCAAACAAAATTTAATCCAATAAGGATTTCTTTATGAAAAATCGCCTCAGCTGGTCTGAACTTACATTGAATTTGAAAAATCCCTTCACGGTATCCTACGGCAGTTCCACAACACGGACAGCGTATTGGATCCGACTCGACAACGATGAAGGATGGGGAGAAGGAACGATCCCTTTTTATTACGGAATCGATTTTAAAACAATGACCGATTATTGGGATCAGGCTGCGCAGAAACAAGAGCCGTTTCCGGAATCGATTGAAGAAATTGCGCCGTGGATTGACAAAACAGCGCCACCGCCGGCACAAACAGCGCTGGATATTGCGTTTCATGACCGGATTGGAAAACAACTACACAAACCGATCTATGAGCTGCTCGGTGTGCCAAAACCACTTCCGATGATCACATCGTACACCATCAGTATCGACACTCCGGAAGCGATGGCAAAAATGGCAGCCAGTATTCAGAATTATCCTTTCATCAAAATCAAATTAGGCGCTCCGGGTGAGGAGGATTTGGACGAAGCCAGATTGGAAGCCATCCGGTCTGTCCGTCCGGATGCCCGTTTGCGCATCGATGCAAACGCCGGATGGAAGGCGGAAGATGCCATACGACTGGTACACCGACTGGAAAAATTTGATCTGGAGTTAATTGAACAACCCACAGCAAAAAAAGATTTTCAGGGTATGGGACTTGTTCAAGCGGAAACTGACATTCCCATCGTAGCGGATGAATCGGTTCAGACCATTGAGGACATCGACCGCCTTCAAGCTGCCGGAGTGCAGGGAATTAATCTCAAATTGATGAAGTGTGGTGGCTTGACCAACGGGCTCGCTATGCTGAAGAGAGCAAAATCCTATGGAATGAAAGTGATGCTTGGCTGCATGGTGGAGACCTCTGTTGGTGTGGGTGCCATGACGCATCTGATGGGATTGGCAGACTGGATTGATTTGGATACGCCGATGCTGATTTCGAATGATCCTTTCCTGGGACTTACCTATACTGACTGTGCTGAACTGATTCCTCCGACAGGTTTTGGAATCGGACTCACACTGAATTCAAATCCTCAATAGAAAATTCTGGCAGAATGAAATAATTGACGGGAAGATTCTCCAATAACAGCAGCAAGCATTTTTTTCCGTCCGTGATGAAACTGAAAGGAAACTTATGATCAAGAAAATTACACAGATCATCGATGATCTTAAAAAGAATCAATACTATGAACCCAAACTGGACGTTTTTGATGTGCAAGTCAGCCAGATTGAAGATGAAAAAATCGTGCTGCAAGGGACCGTCCTCGATAAAGAAAACCTGTCGAATTTATGCAACGCAATTACAAAGGTTTTTCCGAATTTCCCGATAAATACCGGGCAAATTACCGTGTTGAGAAATCCGGATACCCTTGTGTGGAACGTCAACAAAAACCTGACCAGCATGCACAGCGATCTTTCTTTCCAATCGGAATTGACAACACAGATGTTATTCGGAGATCCTGTTGAAATCCTGGCGGATGAAGGGGATTGGGTGCTTGGAAGAAATATTACAGATGGCTATATCAGCCATACCTATAAAAACTACCTTTCAAAATTGGAGTTGCCGCAATTAACCCATATGGTCAAAGATCCAGTCATCCGAGTGTACGATTCTCCAAAAAGAGAGAAGATTCTCACCCGTGTGCTTGGCGGGACAAAAACTGGAATTTTGGATGAAGACCAGGATATGGTGAAAATCCGAGCCAGTGTGGATGGATGGATCCGAAAGGAAGCATTAAGATCCTTTGAATCGATCCCAACCGATCCCGATTCATTGAGAGCACTGGTCTGCCAAAATGCCAGGAGTCTGATCGGCGTCCCTTATCTCTGGGGTGGCAGTTCAGCAAACGGGATCGATTGTTCCGGTCTTGCGCAATGGTCCTATCGGCTTGCCGGAATTGCGATCAAACGAGATGCTCACATGCAGTATGATGCATCAAGAATCGTTGAACCGCCATTTCTCCCTGGTGATGTAGTCCTGTACGGGAAAAAATTGCCGGAAAAATGGTCTATCACGCATGCGTCCATCAGTTTAGGAGGTTGGACCGTCATCCACTCTTCGCGGTCAAGAAACGGCGTTTATATTGACAACGTACAGGAAGTCGATAACCTGCGAGAATCCTTTGCCGCAGCGATTCGCTACATTCCATAACCGGCTGCGGGTTGGTTGAAAGAGCACATCCAACAGAAAATGCTCAACATTTTTGAAAAAGATAGGACCGGTTTATGAAGTGCATCTCCTTGGTTGGATTGATTGTTCAACTTTTGGGGTGCACTTCATAAAAACCGATTCCTTTTTTATTTCAGTAACGCTTCCCCTAACCTTCCAAAACAATCAAAAACCTTCTTATGATCTTTCATTTGATTGGTCAGCAAAAAGATTTTTCGGTCACTGGTAAAACCCCATTCATTGATGACATTTGACAAACCACCAGATTTGTGAAAGAAATCAAGCGAATCTCCCGGGATATTTCGCAAAAACAGTTTTGATGATTCACAAACCAGCAGTTTCTGTGTGATAAATTCGATTTCATTCGCTGAAAAAATTTCCAATAGATCAAAACACCGGATCATATCAGCAGCAGTCGTCCAGTTGTCTTTGCCATTCAGTCTGTCTGGAGTATCCATCATTTTTCTGGCAAGACGGGTATCTTGAAAATGAAATTCCTGTGTGAAAATGCGGTTGATGGTCTCCATCCCAAGTTTTTGGATGATCAGATTGGTGCAAAAATTATCGGAAGTTGCGATCATCATGGTTAAAATATCATTGTAAGCCAGTTTGCGTGTGCGGAATAAGTAGGAAAAACCGGAACCTTTCACAATCGGTTCATCCGAAAAATCACAGAGCTCATCACTGGAAACCAGGCCTTTTTTTTCCAACCAAATCCAAGCATACAGAATCGGAACTTTTATCACCGAAGCGGTCAGAAATCGATGCTCAGGAAGCTGATTCGTCAGCAATATCGGAGAGTTTTTTGAATCCGAAAAATAAAAAACATATTCACAATCAGATAATAGATTACAAATCGCTTGAATTTCATGTTTGTCCATAAAGAATCCTCATTCGGTTGATATCTCGTGTTTCTTATTGTAACTTCTTTTCGTTTTAGAAAATTCTTTCTCACGCATCAACTAAGTATAGGAGGATGCTGTTCAAAGTATTGCGTATTCTTATGATTCAGTAATTAGAAATTTAGAAAAACTTTTTTAGAAAAAAGAGAATTATTTCGAACCGCTGATTATTATTCCTTCAAGGTTTTAAAAAATCCGTATTATGATAGAGAAATGTCCGAAGAATTTTGATCATTTTATTTGAAAAAACAAAAATTTTTTTATGCTTCCTGCCATTGAAAATAGCGATACGAAATATGGATTAACCTTTCGAATAAAAAGAATAACAAGGATTCCTTTCATATTTCGAATCGCTGCATTGAAAATAACAACCTGGCGAAAGGATTAACATGATTTATCATATTTGCAGAAAAGAGGATTGGGAAAACGCTCTGAAAAAAGGTTTCTACATTCCGGAAAACTTTGAAAAGGAAGGTTTCATCCATTTTTCAAAAGCAGAACAGGTTTGTAATACTGCAAACTTGTTTTATAAGAACGTGAATCACCTGGTTCTGCTGGAAACTGATGACAAAGATGATTCACTTGTTCGATTTGAAAATCCGCCGGACGATCCTGTGGCGCTTTTTCCGCATTATTATGGGACCTTACCCGTTGGAAAAGTCCTGCGGGTGATCCCTTTTCCACAGGGAAAGAATGGACTCTTTGATCTGCCGGAAGGCGTTGCATGATTTCATCAGCACAGCCTTTTCAAAAACACAAAGCCGTGGAATTAATCATCCAGGCGGCGCTGCATGCTGTAGACCCGCATCAGGTTGTTCGGAATTCGATGCAAATGAATGGTTCTTTTCTGCAAATTCAGGGAAAATCCGTTGACCTTGCATCATATGAACATGTTTTTTTGATTGCGATCGGTAAAGCATCACAAAAGATGACAAAAGCGGGCGACGATTTATTTGGAAATTTTGTCACGAAAAGTATTGTCTTATCCAAACACATCGATCCTTCGGTTCAATTGCCAAACAAGTATGAGCTCATCACCGGCGGTCACCCGGTTCCAACACTGGAAAGTATGCTGGCCGCAAGAAAAATTTTGGATCTGGCAAAAAGTGCTGGCAAAAATGATCTGGTGCTCTTTTTTATTTCCGGAGGTGGTTCTGCACTGATGACGCTGCCGGAAGATGGTATTACACTCGTAGAAATGCAGGATTGTTCCCGTTTGCTGCTGGCAAGCGGAGCGGATATTCATGAATTCAACGCGGTTCGAAAACACCTGGATCAGGTGAAAGGGGGAAAACTGGCTTTGGCGGCTTCCCCCGCAGTCTGCTTCTCCTGTATACTTTCGGATGTGGTCGGAAGTTCCTTGTCAAGCATTGCATCGGGGCCAACCGTACCGGATCCGACAACATTTATCGATGCCTGTGATGTGATCAAAAAATACAAATTGTCTGACCGGCTGCCCGAATCGATTGGTTCCGTTTTACAGAAAGGTATGGAAAAGAAAATTCCGGAGACGTTAAAACCAAACCTACTTCCTCCGGCTTCTTTTTCCAATTTTTTGCTCGCAGAAAATCGAACTGCAGCGGAAGCTGCCGCTTCTGAAGCACAAAAACATGGTTTTCACACGCTTATCCTGACTACATCCCTGACCGGAGAGGCATCACAAGCCGGCAAATTTCTGGCTTCCATTCTGAAAGAGATGACAAGGGAAAATGCTTTTCTGAAAAAGCCTGCGCTTGTCATTGCAGGCGGAGAAACCACCGTGACACTCAAAGGCAAAGGAATCGGTGGCAGAAACCTGGAAACTGCCTTAGGCGCAGTTGAATCGATGCGGGATCTTGATCATGTTGCACTTATCACACTTGCGACAGATGGTGAAGACGGACCTACCGATGCCGCAGGAGCCATTGTGACAGGAAAAAGCTGGCAAGAAGGATTGGAAAAAGGGCTGGATGTCCGTTTATGTCTGGAGAAAAACGATTCCTACACATACTTTCATAAAATACAGGGTCTGATTCAGCCCGGTGTTACCGGAACGAATGTCAATGATCTGAATTTTTTGTTTTCATTTGCAGATCAGGATCTCTGATAAAAAGTGAATTCAATCAATACCCTGTCTTTTTTACCGAAAATCCTTTTTTGGTTAAGAGGTCCTTTTGGACCAGTATAAAATCGAACAGATGTTCAGATCACTTCGTCAACGAGAAATTTTTTTGCGCAATGTTTGTAAGAATTTTAGATAAGTAATAAGGAAAAATTATGGAACAATTGAATGTACAACAAAAAAAATGGGATTTAACTGATTTGTATGATAGTCATAAAACAGAAAGGTTTATTCAGGAGCAGGAAAAGGCAGAGCAACTATCGATCGCTTTTGAAAGTTACCGTCCGAAACTGACAGCGGATATTTCAATAGCTCAATTCCAGGAAATCCTGAAGAAATATGAAGAATTGATCGTTTTGGAATCCCGTTTGATGGCCTATACAGAATTAAAATTTTCCGAAGATACACAGAATGATGAAACGATGACACTTTATGCGCAGATCGAATCGCTGGTTACAGAAAACGGCAATCGGACTTTGTTTTTTAATTTATGGTGGAAAACGCTGACCGATGAAGAAGCAGAACGATTCATCCGGCATTGTCCTGATTATGAATATTTCCTCCGAGAAATACGTCATACCAAACCATATACGCTGACTGAAACATCTGAACAAATTATTAATTTAAAAAATGTGACGGGTGTCAGTGCCCTTGTAAATTTGTATGAGATGATCACAAACCGTTACCAATTCTCTTTTTCTGTAGACGGTGAAGAAAAGAAACTGACCAGAGACAGTCTGATGATGTACGCACACAGCCCTTCCGCGGAGCTAAGAAAAACAGCTTATCAAGAGCTGTATCGCGTGTATGGAAATGATGGAAAAATTCTGGGACAGCTTTATCAGAATATCGTTCGAGACTGGTATTATGAAAACATTCATCTCAGAAAATACCCTTCTGCGATATCGGCACGTAATATCTCCAACGACATTCCGGATCCGGTTGTCGATTTGCTGCTGCAGACCTGCAAAAAAAATACGGGGTTGTTTCAAGAGTATTTTCGTATTAAGCAACAATTACTGAAATTAGACGAATTCCACCGCTATGACATCTATGCTCCGATTGCCTCCAGCGATCAAAAAACCAGCTACACAGAAGCAGTGAATATCGTTCAGGAAGCTTTTTTAGACTTTGATCCCCGTTTTGCAGATGCAGCAATGAGCGTTATCCGGGAAGATCATATTGACAGTGAAATTCGTCATGGAAAACGGAGTGGTGCGTTTTGCCTGACCGCCGGACCACAGTTAACGCCTTGGGTTTTACAGAATTTTCAGGGTAAAGCCACGGATATCTCCACCATGGCGCATGAACTTGGACATGCGGTTCATTCCTTGAGCGCAAATGATAAAAATATCTTTGAGCAGCAAGCTTGTCTGCCGCTAGCAGAGACCGCTTCCACTTTTGCTGAAATGGTTTTAACAGATTTCTTACTGAAAAAAGAATCCAATCCGGAAATTCGCAGAGATTTGCTGCTGAAACAAATGGACGACAATTACGCTACGATCCAGCGTCAGGCATATTTTGCGCTGTTTGAACAACAAGCCCATCAAATGATACCTCAAGGAGCTGGATTTGAAGAACTGAATCAAGCCTACAAAGAAAATCTGCTGAGTCAGTTTGGGGAGGCCGTTGTGCTGGATGATGAATTTCGATGGGAATGGATATCCATCCCGCATATTTATGCGACCCCTTTCTATGTATATGCATATTCCTTTGGACAGTTGCTTGTATTGAGCTTGTATCAAAAGTACAAAGAAGAAGGAAAAGATTTTCTCCCGAAGTACTGGCAAATCATCGCTGCAGGAGGATCTGAATCACCACAATCAATCCTGCAAAAAGGCGGTTTTAATTTTTATGAAGAATCCTTCTGGCAGGGTGGATTCGATGTCTTGCAGGAACGATTAAAAGTTTTAAAAGAATCGATGAGAGAATAAGAGAAAAGAAAACCTGATTTTTTCAGGTTTTCTTTTTAAACACTTTTTTTGTTTAAAAAAAACCTATGAAAAAGAATGATTAATAAGAAACAAGACAGGATGAATATGCAGGAATTCATCTTTTCAACAGCCATTCGAGTCTTTGATTCGTCTCATAAATGAAGAGAAAAAGAATACGGATTCTTTCTCTCTGTTGAATTGCTGACATTTCAAGCAGTAATTCGAATTTTGGAAAAGCCGTTTGAGAAAAAAGAGAAAAATTGTTGAAGTATTGTTTTTTACGCGGAGTGCAAAAACAATTCTTCAACAATTAATTCTCCCCATATTTTGAATGCTGCATTTCAAGGTTTTGATTTGATATTTCTGCAGAAAGCAAATAAAATAAAAACATGCGGGTTACAAAAGAAAGCCTTCTCAATTACACAAAGAGTTATGTTAACAAAAGAGTTCATCAGGACCGCGGGTTACTGTGTATTTATCTGATTGGATCGATGACTTCCCCAGAACCTTTGATCAACGGAACGACAGATATTGACCTGGTTATTGTTCATGAAGGATATACTGACCAAAGAAGAGAAATCCTAAAAATATCTCCTGAGATCACCTTTGACATCCTTCATCTAGACCAAAACGTCTTTACACCCCCCAGAAAATTGAGAACCGATCCCTGGATTGGTTCTTCGCTTTGTTTTGATCCTGTCCTCTTATATGAAAGAGGGCACTGGTTTGAATTTACACAAGCTTCCCTTGAGTCGAACTTCTTCCTGGCAGAAAATGTCATCGTGAGATCGCTGCAATTTCTCAATGAAGCAAAGAAAAAAATGAGTGAATTGTGCTCCGGTAATATCCAACAGGAAAGCCTGTTTGTTCTGCAATACCTTCATATCCTGGAAAACGCGTCGAATGCCATCGCTTGTTTGAGCAGTACACCATTAACTGATCGTGTTTTTATGAAAGATTTCCGAAATAAAGCCGAAGCGATTGATAAAAAGGATTTGGCAGGAGAATTATATGGATTGATACTGGGAGAGAAGGATCCTTCCCCTTATTATGATTATTTCTTCAACGCCTGGAAATATTACCTTGATTATTTTGGAAATAATACGCTTGTCAATTACGATATCCGTTATCACGCTGACCGCCAGCTATACTACACAAAAGCTGTGGAAAGTTTGTGGAAAGAATTTCTTCCTGCAGCACTTTGGATTATCGCTAAAAGCTGGAGTCGAATTATTTATCTATACCAGCTGGATGAAAACGAATACTTTCATGCCTTCTGTTCTTTCATCGAAATTGGACCTGCTTTTTTAATAAAAAGACAAAAACAGATCGAAGATTACCTGGACTTGATCGAAGAAAGTATTCTCAACTGGGGAAAAAATCAGGGAATTGATGAAACATCTCAGATATATCAGTAAGAAAAAGAATCCACAAACAGTTGTGGATTCTTTTTCTTTATCTGTTGATTTCGGTAGATATCATGAAAAATATTCTTTTTCTCCACAAAGAATTCTTTTTCTATCCAAAGACTTGACAGGTTATTCCACAGAATAAAATTTTAAGAAAAGCGTCTTTTTTGAGGAAGAAAAGAATCTAAATACTTTTATCCACATTTTCCACAGGATATACTATGAAGAATAAATAATAATAAATTAATGAAACATAAAGAATAGATATTCTGTTGTGATAAAAAAAAAGGAATCCTACGAGGATTCCTTTTTTTTAGAAAATGAAATTGTTTTACTGCTTAGTCGGTGCACCTACAGGGCAAACTTCTGCACAATTACCACATTCGATACAAAGATCCGGATTGATTTCCATATGTCCGTCAGCTTCGGAAATTGCATTTTCCGGGCATTCCGACTCGCATGCACCACAATCGATGCATTCATCAGCATTAATCTTATAAGCCATATTTACACCTCGATTTTTTTGTTCAACAAAATTTTAGAAAGCATATCACAAAACAAAAATCCTGACAATATTTTAATAACAAATATTAAGATCAATAATCATTAAATTTCAGAAATTTTTATGGAAAGAATTTTTACGGACGGTGTATTCATTCGAGGATCACGTGCTGGGATGCTCAGTACAACATCCATTCCAGTAATTACTTCTCCAAAAACGGCATGTTTCCCGTCTAACCAGGGAGTTGGAACATGCGTAATAAAAAATTGAGATCCGTTGGTATTGGGTCCAGCATTTGCCATGGAAAGTATTCCAGGCTTCGAATGTTTCAAATCCGAATGAAATTCGTCTTTGAATTGATATCCGGGCCCACCCATACCGGTTCCGGTTGGATCACCCCCCTGTGACATAAAACCAGGAATCACACGATGAAAAATTGTGTCATCAAAAAAGCCTTCATTGGCAAGAAAAACAAAATTATTGACGGTCAAAGGAACCTTGTCTGCAAATAACGATATAATAATATCGCCGAGATCCGTACAGATTGTAGCTGTGTATTTTTTTGAGAGATCCAGAGAATACGCAGGTTTCTGTGACCATTTTTTATTGTTTGGCATAAATCCTCTACTTTTTTAGAATTAGTTCCGCTATTATCTCATAAATGTTTCACGTGAAACATTTGCAGAGTGGTATACTTCGGTAGGAAAATTATAATCGTTATGGCCTTGATTACTGCAAACAATATTTCGAAATCTTTTGGAGATGATGATATTTTTTCTTCGATATCACTGTCTGTTCCCCATAAAGCACGTATCGGATTCGTGGGTGCCAATGGATCAGGCAAAACTACGCTCTTGAGGATTTTGCTTGGATTGGAAGATCCTGACAGTGGTTCCGTTACTCGATCGAAAAACGCCAGAATTGGATATCTGCCGCAGCAGATTAATGTTTCTTTTTATCGGTCTCCGATGGAGGAGTGTTTGTCCTTGTTTGCGGATTTGTATTCGCTTCAAGAAAAAATGATTGCTCTGGAAAAAGAAATGCAGGCGGAAAATTGTGATCAGTCCATTCTTGACGAATATGGACGCCTGCAAATATTATTCGAAGAAAAAGGTGGTTATCAATTTGAAGCGAAAATAAAACAGGTACTGCAAGGCTTGGGTTTGAAAAACGGCGAAGAACATCGACCCTGGAATCAATTGTCCGGAGGGCAAAAAACCAGAGCGTATATCGCAAAAATTTTACTGAGTGATCCGGATTTGTTGGTTTTTGATGAACCGACCAACCATTTGGATATCGCAGCCATTGAATGGATGGAATCTTTTCTAAAAGATTATTCCGGAGCTGTCTTAATGGTTTCTCACGATCGTTATTTTTTGGATCAGACGGTCAACACCATTTGGGAGCTTTCTCCTGAATTTGAAATCTATCATGGAAATTACAGCGCTTATCTGGTGCAGCGAGAAGAACGCTATATTCGCCATCTACAGGAATTTGAATCCCAACAGGCTTTTATCGAAAAAGAAGAAGAATATATTCGGCGTAATCTCGAAGGGCAAAACACAAAACAGGCACAAGGCCGTAGAACACGTCTGGAACGAATGCTGAAAGAAGCAAAAATTACTAAACCGCGAACAGAAAAATCTATTCGGTTAAAATTGTCTTCTGCGTTGAGATCCGGTGATCTGGTTTTACGGACCAAAGATGTCCAAATTGGATATCAGGATGACCTTAAGGTTTTATTTTCACTGCCTGATTTGACATTACTGCGAGGAGAGTGTGCGGCGTTGATCGGACCGAATGGCGTCGGTAAGACGACTTTCATAAAAACCATCCTGGGGCAAATTCCCCCCCTTATCGGAAATGTTCAGCTTGGTTCCAGTCTTAAAATTGGGTATTTTGCACAGGCACATGAAGGTCTTCATCCTGAGTCGGACTTAATGGATGAGATTCATACGGTTTCTCCGCAGATGCTTCCAGCTGAGATTCGTTCTTATCTGGCACGGTTCCATTTTACCGGGGATGATATTTATAAGCCTGTCAGAATATTATCCGGTGGAGAAAGAGGACGGTTAGCTTTGGCAATTTTGGCGTTGCAAGGGGCAAATTTGCTGATGCTGGATGAACCCATGAACCACCTGGATGTTGAATCGCAGGAAGTGCTTCAATCAGTATTGAGGGACTTTAACGGTACAATCATATTGGTTTCTCATGATCGATTTTTGATTGACGGGATTGCAACTCAGATTTGGGAAGTATTACCGAAAAAAAAGGCTTTGCAAATCTATCAAGGAACGTACAGTCAGTACAAAGAATGGCTGAAACAAAATGATGAGGTAGTTTCCTCGATGACGGAAGTAGCAAAACAGGAAAAAAAAAGCAAAAATCCTGCTCATAATGGATCATTGAATGAATTGAGAAAGTTGAAACAAAAAAAATCGTATCTCGAAGATGAAATCCAAAAATTGGAAGAGGAAATCAAAATAATTGGGGAAACCCTTGGAAGAAACGATCTTG
>JAPKMT010000044.1 GCA_026645735.1 Flexilinea sp. | reverse complement strand
GCGATAATATTCCGGTTTGGCACTGATAATTTCTCTTCGCCAGTCAAACATGGCTCCCATTGATTTCAGTTGATCACGCATGTGATCAATATTGGCAAAAGTCCATTTGCTGGGATGGATGTTATTTTTGATTGCTGCATTTTCCGCAGGAAGGCCAAACGCATCAAAACCCATTGGAAACATCACGTTGTAACCCCGCATGCGCATAAATCGTGCATGCGCATCCGATGGTGTGATGGCATACCAATGGCCAATATGGAGATTTCCAGAGGGATATGGAAGCATGGTCAAGGCGTAATGCTTTGGTTTTTTGGAATCAATGTTTGCTTCAAAGATTTTATCGTCAGCCCATTTCTGCTGCCATTTTTTTTCAATCTTGCCGGAATTGTACACAGGAACGATTGTCTCACTCATTGGAAACCTCCAAGAAAGGATAATAATATTTTATGATTATAAATCATAAGAAATGAAAAAACCGGAAATACACGTAAGGTATGACCTGAAAAAAACTCATAACCCCATTTTTTTTCTGGTCAGAGGACCTAAATACTGCTTAATAAGGGCAAATGAAATGGAATAGCAATTTGAAATTTTTACTGGCATTTCGCAAAAACCACACATCATCTTTTTTGCTCGATTGATTTGTAAGGTTGGTTCATATTTCGAGTTACTGGTGAAGGATATTCGTGATTGGATAAACCTTGATAAATTTGTATAATTGATATTGAAAGCCAATATATTTGAAATTTGAAAGAATATTGGAAGAAAAAGCAGGCAATAATAATTCAGCGGGAATTATGAAAAGAAGAGGAAAAAAATGAAAAAAATAATTGTTGTTTTTCTGATTTTAATCGTACTTTCAGGTACGAGCTTTGCTGCTTCAGCAGAAGACTGTTCCTGTTCATGCCCGCAAGGGACAGTATCCGTTGAAAATTGCGAAGATTGTTCAAATCCATGCGCCAAGGAGTTGGGTACATACTGTGTCACGTACCATCCAAATAATTGTTTGCAGTCTGTCCCGATTGATCAGAACGCATATCATTATGGCGATACTGTGACGGTTTTGTTTGAACCGGTTCTCTATAAAGATGGATTAATTTTCTATGGCTGGTCGCATACTCCCAATGGAAATGCTAATTACGGGTATGCATATAATCAATTTATGATGCCTGCGCAAAATATTGATCTTTATGCAATTTGTATTACTCCATATTATGGACCACCACAACGCCCGCATCATGACAATGGCTGCTGCTACCAGTATCCACAATGGCCAGGTTTGGTGCGTCAATGATCTGATAGGTCAATTGTTGGTTTTGCGAGAAGGTATCTTCGATGAAGATGAGGATACCTTCTATTGTTTAATCAGTGGAATAACTTCCCGCAGTTATTCTGTGGATTTCGTATATGAATAAAAAAAGTCCGGGATTTGAGGAAAATTCCGGACTTTTGTGGACCTAGTGAGATTCGAACTCACGACCTTCTCAATGCCATTGAGACGCGCTCCCAACTGCGCTATAGGCCCAAAAAAATTGGCTTTACCTTCATTTCTAAGGAGCTACCCTGAAGTGGACCTGGGGGGATTCGAACCCCCGACCTCTTCAGTGCGATTGAAGCGCGCTCCCAACTGCGCTACAGGCCCTTATTTCTGAAGGCTCAAATATTCTATCTCGTTGATAAAAATGTGTCAAGGTAATTGGAGTATTTTTTTCAGGGAAGCGCAATATAACTTAGCGATTCGAAATATGGGGAGAATTATTTGTTGTTGTGTTGTTTTTGCGCTATGCGCAAAAACAACACAACAACAAGTTTTCTTTTTTTCTCAAAAGGCTTTTCCAAATTTCGATTTGCTGAGTATAAATCCCTTTATTCGAAAAGTTGATTTGAATTTCACATTACAGGAAAATTTCCTTTTTGCTTCATGATTCCAATTAGCTGAATTGAAATCCCAGCCACAAATATTCGTTGTGGAGTAATATTTTGGAGATATTTTCAAGAATAATAATTTTTTACACATCCTCTTTCAAAAATTATTCGATATAATTCTTGAACTTGATAAATCAAATTGGAAAACACTATGATCTATACAATTACTTTAAATCCAGCTATTGATAAGACCGTTTTAATTGATAAATTTCGAGTAGGAGAAGTCAATCGAATTTTAGATTCACGAATCGATGCAGGCGGAAAAGGTGTAAATGTCTCTCGGGTTATCAATCAGCTTGGCGGCAAAAGCATGGCGTTGGGTGTCCTTGGCGAAAACGGAGCGGCGACGATTCAAAACACTTTGAACATGTCCGGTATTGATCATTATTTTGTTCCGGTCACAGGGGATGTACGGGTTAATCTCAAAATTATTGATGGTCAAAACCAAACCAACACAGATATCAACGAGGCAGGTTTTCCTGTCAGTGAAGAAACATTAGCAGAAGTTATTTATCAGGTTCAATCGCGAATACGATACAATGATATTGTTGTTCTGACTGGAAGTCTGCCTCCTGATGTTGATCCGTCTTTGTACAGGCAATGGACAAAATCATTTCAGGAAAACGGTGCACGTGTATTTCTGGATGCAGATCGGGAACCGTTTCAACTGGGGATCAAGTCAGCTCCTTTCTTGATCAAACCCAATCGGTTTGAATTGGAACAATTCTGTCGCACACCACTTCCTTCATTAGACCAAATTATTGCGGTAGGAAAAAAATTACTCGATCAGGGAATAAGAATTATTTTAGTTTCTCTTGGATCAGATGGGGCATTGATTCTTGCGGAAGATCAGATCATCCGCGTGGAAGGAATCAGTATACAGCCTAAGAGTACCGTTGGTGCCGGCGATGCCATGCTGGCTTCCTTTGCCTTCAGCCTGGAACAGCATCAGAACTATCTTGAAGCTGCTCGTCTTGCATCCGCAGTCAGCACTGCGAAAGTATTGTGTCCCGGTTCAAATCCGCCTGATCCTGCTATTATCCGGCAATTATTAGCAACCCGCGTGGTTGTGTATGATTATTCAAACAGGACGTCATCTTAATAGATGAACCAGGCTTTCGAGGTTGTTTTTGCCTGGTTCATTCCATTTATAGATTTATCGAGGTTTTTCGGATCGTGCGAGATTGTTCTTCCTACCGGATATCAGTTATCGTCTCAAATAATTCTGCATTCTCCTCTATCGTATCCGGAAAACCATAAACGGTAATCTGTGAGGTTTGGAGTGCTTCAGCAAGTTTTTCTCCTAATATAGGAAGATCTTCCAACTTAACCGACTTCAGCTCAGCATATTCATTTTTTTGATCCTGGATCGTTTTTCCAAGTAATTGATTCTGGATTCCTTCTAAAACTGCTGTGATTTGCCCTTTGGGCAAAGTATAGTCGGAATATGCTGTGATGATGTGTTGATCCAGTTCTTTTTGCGTATATCCTGTATTTTTTAATGCTTCCGGAATTTTTGAAAAGGTTTCCAAAGTACTGACCAGGTTCGGATCGTTGTAACTGAAAACTAAAAACGACGAGAGATTAAACTGAATGGCTGCACCATATGCACCCCCGGTGAACCGAATTTCAGGAGTCAGCAATTCATCCGAGAGAATTTTTTCGATCACCGATAATCCTGCATGATAGGGAATTATGTCCTTGGTAGATGCGGAAAGCGCAATGTTCTGAACTTTTGTGTTGGCTAACAAACCATTATTTTTGTCCGGTGTAGGATATTCAAATGGCTTCACAGTTTCATCAGTTGGCTGATTGTCGGTCATATTTGCAATAAATACTTTTACATCCTGATCGAATCTGGTTTTACTACCCTCAGGACCTGCAAATAGAATCAGCAGATTCTTTTTATGCAAAACAGCTTTTCGAGATTGATCAATTTTTTCTAAAACTGATTTTGGATTCGTTTCGATATCCTGTTTGAGTTTTTCCAAGAAGTTCATTAAATTTGGACCGGTGAAGAATCGGGAGTATCTTTGAGAAGGAATGAAAATACTCTGTGCCTGATGGAGGATATACTGCAGGCCATTTTTTTTGTAATTTTCACAAAAACTAAGTTGTTCATCAATAATTGTTTTAATTATCTCCAAATTGTCTTCAGTTAATTCCGATCTGAATAGCATCTCTGTAATACTATCAAAAGCATTTGCACTTTCACTGGTTTCATAAAACCAACTTGATCGGAATACCGGTCTGAAGTCGTCAGTTCGATATGCAATTGACATCGGATTAAGAGAAAATGATTTGTTGTAAAGATATTTGGATGAAAGCAGCGAAATTTTTTCCTGAGAGTAGTTTTCTGTGGAAATTCGACCGACTATAGCAGTATAAAAATTGAAATATTCAAGAGTTTCTGGATCTATTTCTTGAACATCATTGATGATCTGCACCCCTGCAACATCCGGGACTGGACTGACTGCGCTTAGAATTCGAGTTCCATCCAAATTTTCCTCATCTACTGCGGTGTCGTTGATCTCTTCAGGTAGGTCCTCGACTTTCAGGATTGCAATCTTGTCAACGGTTTCTGAATTTGTTTCGATGGCATCCCATTCAGCAAAAGCTTTCGTATTCTGAATCAGGTTTTCAATTTCTTCCTGGTTCATTGCTGTCTTTTTCTCGTTAAGTTTAACTTGGAGATTTGTTTCCTGTTCTTCTAAGAGACCTGGTTTGGGGACTGCAGAGAGAAGAACAGCATGTGGATTTTGTAAAATGTACTTTTGAATCAAATCTTCAAGAAAGCCTTCATTGATTTTGGAAGCAATTTTTTCGATATGCTCAGCTTGGTGGGCACCGTAAAATGGATTATTCATAATATGCCAGGCATTGGACATTTCCATAATAAGATCAAGACCTTTTGTGCTGCTTTCCGGTTTGAATTTTGCTGCCAGAATATTATGTGAAACGATGGAATCGATCAGTTCAGTATTGATCCCTTCTTTTACTACATTCTGAAGAACTTCTTCTATTGTCTGACGTAACAGATCTGCTTTTCCTTCGTCAGCATAAGCAGCCTGAAAGAACAAAGCAGGTTGCAGTGTGTTTGAATCATAAAAAAATTGAAACTGTGCGCCAATGCCTTTCTGCCGCAGCGTATCAAGGAGCGGAAATGACTCATGATTAAAAAGATCATTTAATAACAACTTTAAACCGATAATTTCGTCCAACGAAATATCATTTGGTACTCCATATGCCAATTCAATATAAGATTGGTTTTCGGTTTCACTGCCAATTCCTGTCGGATGTTCATAATTCGCTATTTTTATTTGAGAAAACGGCTGCTGGGGAGCTGGATTTTGATTTTGATCGATCTTTTCTGAATTTTGAAAATAATTCTGATCAATGTGATTCAGAAATTTTCGATAATCTGCATCCCCATATAAAAACATTTTTGCTTTAGATGGAGCATAAAAATTATGATAGTATTCCAAAGCTTGCTCATAAGTGAGTGTTAGGATTTCGTCCGGTTTTCCGCCCGAATCAAAACGGTCTGGTGTATCCGGAAAAAGATTTTCCAGTGTTTTTCGGTAAGCACTGTATTCGATATCGTTTGCATATTGTTTCATTTCGTTGTAAACGATTCCCACTGGATATAATGGAGAATCTTCATCCTCTAATTCATAACGGATTCCTTCCCGGTAGAAAAAATTGGGATTTGAAAGAAGTGAAGAATTAAAGAGTAAATCCAGATAAACATCACTGGCAGTAAAAAACTGTTTTTCTGAAACAGATGAAACTGGGAACATCGTGTAATTCGATGAAGTGAAGGCATTGATAAACGTCAAATAACCATTATAGATCATATCAAAGAAAACATCTTTACCCGGATATTTTTCTGAGGAAGACAGAAGGCTATGTTCCAGGATATGCTGAATTCCCTGACTGCTGTCAGGAGGAGTATTAAACGTTACTGAGAAAACCAGATTGGTGTCATCATTTTGTATAAAAATCAATTCAGCACCACTTTTTTGATGCAGAAATCTGACTGCTGAAGCGTTGTAATCTGGAATATTATCTTTCTCGATAACCTCAAATCCGGAGACAATTTCTCCGATTTCAGGCAAATCTGGCAAACCATTTTCTTCAGCAAGTACATCCGAAAAAGAAAAACTAAATAGAATTAATAACAAAAAAAGCAGTCGTTTCATTGATCCCTCCTGTAATGTTTTTTGATTATCCTTTTCAAATAATCAAAATAAATACAAAAAATGGACTAAATATTGTATTTTTTCTGGCTTGAAGAAATACCTGATTACCAATTTCCTCTTTTATCTGCTGAATATATATTCTATCTCAGGATTTTTTTTACAATGATATTCCCTCGTTGTGAAAGGATTTCCATATAGTAAAAAGCAATAATCCAAACAAAAATTCTGCGATTAAGAATACTCCATACTGAAACCGATAATCTTGTGCGACGTTTCCCAGTAAAAGGATTAAAGATTGAAAAACAGCCGGACAGAATATCAGAATCAGCCTCCATCTTTTTTCGATCCCATACATAATCCAAAATATCAAAATAATGCTGATCAAATAAATCGCCGGTCGCCAAAAAAGAAAATTCAGTAAGCTTAATGAATGAAACGAAAACGTGCGATCAAAGAATTTTGTAAGAGGAGCAACGAATTCTGGTATTTTTGACTGTTCTCCTTTTATACCATCAACAGTGAAATCAATCCAGCTGGCAGGAGGATTTGCAGTTGGTTTGTAGACCAGAGGAGAAATATACGTCTTGCATTGCGGATTGATCGAATAAACGAGAGACCCGATATCAGCGACTGCTTTTAGATCTGGAAGCGGATCCTGTAAAAATAATTCAAAAGCAAGCTGAAAATACTTTATTGGATTTTTGTTGATTTTGGCAACATCGAGCTGTGGATTCCACGCTACAGGATCCACTGTACAAGGAGAGTATTCCCAGCATTCAATGGGCATCAATTCAAAAATATCCTTCCACTGTTGGTCAGTAAGATTACTCTTCTGATCTATATGTGCTGAGATATGATAGAGGATTAATGCATACTTGTAATTCGCTGACATTGGTTCTACATCAAGTTTTTTGTAGCCTGGGCTGGTAATGAGCCAGCGTGATATGCAAAGCAGGATCAGGATTATTACAGACCATTTCCATTGCTTCCAGAATAACGGAAATAGGAGGATTAAAATTAAAATTAAAATTAACAATCCATTGTGACGGAACAATGAAACCAGAAGCAGACAAACAAAAAGAAGTGCAGAATACTTGTAACTTTCCAGCCATTTTCCATCTGTTGAATAGATCTCAAAAAGAATGATCGTCAACCACAGCAAGCTGACACTATATGGAATATCCTTCCATAAGGTGATTACCATTAACCAGTTTACCGGTGAAGCTGCAAAAAGAATGCTGGTCAGCCACCCGATGGCTGGCGGCATCCCTCTCCTTTCGAGGTTTCCGATTCCCCAGGAAACTACGATTGAAAAGAACAAAAATTGTGAAAATACAATTGCTGCGGGACTGTCCCAGATTCTGGTTATCAGCCAAATCATCAGCGAATGAAATGCAGGATGGTTGTTAGAAAATTGAAACTCATGTGCCTGAGTCCATTGGACAAGCGAATCTCCGCTCATTATACCGGGATAATAAATCATCAGCATCAGTGAAAAGGTGAAGATCATGGGGATTGAATACTTAACCCAAAAACCTTTTCGATGTTTTTTGACTGCAGGAACCGGTTGTGAAATGATGAAACACAAAAGAAGGGTGATAAATGCGGTAAGGAAAATTGTGCAGACAGAGAAATAGATTAGTTCTATAAATATATTAATTGGGAGTGTTTTGTATAAAATGATCTGGCTGTTTTCATCTGCCTGAAAAGAGCGTTCTTCCACGGAACCGTCCCAGGATATACGGGCATTGCCCATCTCTGGACCTTTTTGAAAAGTAAGTGAAATTTGATTGGAACTTCGTCCGGTCCAGACGATACTTGCCTTTTCATTTGTGGAAAATTGAGCATCCTGGTAGTCCCAGTCACCGGTCAGAAATAATTGCGAATGGGATATATCTTTCGCCCCGTTATTGATCCCCTCAAAGACCGTTTTCCCTTTTTCCGGAATTGTTTCAATGGATATATTTCTAATTTGGAAAAAGGAAAGATTGCCCGGTATGAACGCTGCAAAAAAAACCGAAAGCAAAAATGATGGTATCAAAAGCTTTAACAAGTGTTTTCGAGGGATTTCGGTCTTTTTAATGCTTGTGATCATCCTATTGAAAGCAAACAAGAAAAAGAAAAGACTGCCCAGCACAATTGCCAGTGATCTGCGGGATAACAGGTTTTCTTCCACCGTCAGACAATAGATCCAAAAAGAACCGGAAATTGACATCATAAAAACAAACAAAGAAGCAGGGATATTGAATTTTTTCAGGAAAGCTAAGAATTTATTGCTCATATGCAACAATTATAGTATTCAAAAATAAAAAATCTTTACGTTAGCCAGATCAGAGTATTTTATGGATATACTTTTATTTTTTGTGATTTACAAAAAGCAATTGGGAGAAAAAACGAAGATAGATTTTCCTAATAAATTACTATTTAATGACTCTTTGCGTCAGTACAGAAAATCTTATAACAGTATGAAATCTGATTAATGAATTTATTAAATACAGCAATACTTTTTTTATTCTTCCGTATATCCGCAGAGAGCCAGGGCGCCTGGTCCGGTGTTAATACCTAAAACCGGACCGGTCATATTAATGATCAATTCCACAGGATGAAATTCGGATTGTATTCTTTTGGCAAGATTTTCTGCCTGAGCAAGGACATTTCCATGCAGAATCGCCAGATGCATCGGTTTTGAATTATCCAGCAATGAAAAGAATTTGGTGTACATCATCTCGACAATCTTTTTATGAGTCATGGCAAGTCCGATCGGTTCCACAAGACCTGTAACATGGTTGATGGAGACCAATGGTTTTACCTGCAGCTTACTTCCAACCCATTTAACTGCGCCCCCGATACGGCCACCTTTTTGAAGGTATTCCAAGGTGTCCATGCAGACAAATTGGACCAACCGATTGCGCACCTGATCCACCTTCTTAAGAATCCCCTGCAAATCCAATCCTTCGTTTCTGGCACGTGCTGCCGCGAGAACCTGCCATCCCAATGTCATGGTTGGACCTTTTGAATCAATAACAGAAACCGGAATGGGGACTAGTTTCGATGCTTCCAACGCCCTGTGATATGTACCACTCATCGCGCTGCTGACGGTTAGTATGATGATCTGCGTTGCTCCCTGTTCGATCATGGTCTCATAAGCCTGGACAAAATCAGGAATCACTGCCTGAGAAGAAGTGGGGTATTGTTTGTCTGATACAAGACGTTGATAAAACTCCTCGGGCTGCATATCCACCCGATCACGATATTGCTCATCTCTCCAAATAATCAATTGTGGAATCACCATAATTCCGTACTCCCGAATAAGGGATTCAGGAATGTCACAAGTACTATCTGTAATAATGCCGATCAATTTTTCTCTCCTGAAGTTGTTTGATTATGATGCTTGCATTCATGTTTCGCTCAGATTTGCGCATAGACATTATTAGATAAAAATTTCAGATTACTATCGATAATTTATTTATGCCATTATCGAATTTTTCATCACGAGATTTCGTATAGTGATTAATTATGGATAATGATAAATCGTTCGGATCTTCAATCTCAAAAGGATTGTATTTTTCTCCGTCATACGTAAAAGATAATTCGCATAAATTATCGATCTCAGAATAGCCAATTTGAAATTCTAAATAAAACGGATTGGCAGAAAAATGCTGCAGTATTTTTTGAACACCCAATTCTTCAAACAAAAGTTGAATGACAGAAATTTTCTTTTGCGATAAAAATTGTTGTCGTCCGAATTTATCAATTTCACTATCGAGATTATATTTATCAAAATCTTTCGATGTGATCGTGTAATGGAACGTTTTTAACTGTTTGATAAAAGCTCTCGTTTTTTCTTTTTGAGGATAATCAAAAATCTGATCTGGTGTACCTTCTTCGTAAACAAATCCTTCATCCATATAAAAAATACGGTCGGATACATCCTTTGCAAATTTCATTTCATGAGTGACGATCATCATCGTGAGCCCCTCCTTTGCAAGCGTGCGGATTACTCCCAATACTTCTCCAACCATGGTAGGATCGAGCGCAGAAGTCGGTTCATCAAAAAGGATGATTTCCGGCTTCATCGCAAGCGTTCTTGCTATTGCGGCACGCTGTTTCTGACCACCGGAGAGCTCATGGGGAAATACGCAGGCTTTTTCAGCGAGACCAACCATGCGTAAAAGGTGCACGGCATAATCATAAGCATCCTGTTTGGTATGTCCAAGCAAATTGACCGGCCCGAGCATGATATTTTCAATGATCATTAAATGGGAAAATAAATTAAAGGACTGAAAGACCATTCCCATCTTTTGTCGAATTTTATAAATATTGGTCTTTTTATCAAGAATATTGATCCCATCGACAATAATTTCACCACCAGTTGGTATTTCAAGCCGATTGATACATCGGAGAAGCGTGCTTTTTCCGGTTCCAGAAGGACCGATGATGGAAATGATTTCTCCCTGATTGATTTCTGCATTGACATCTTTCAGCGGTGTGACGTTCGGATAAGCTTTGCATAAGTGATTGATCGTAATCATTTCAAATCAACTCCTTTAATGACTCGTTTTCTGAATTTCGGATCCACCTGCACTTCAATGATTGATAATAAAGAAGCAAGACCGTATGCGATGATGAAATATATCCCTGCTGTTACAATCAAAGGGAAAAATGCTTCGTAGGTTCGGCTGCGTATAATATCACTCATTTTTGTGAGATCCTGAATCGCAATATAACCGACAACCGAGGTCATTTTTACCATTGAAATAAATTCACCTTTATAAACCGGAATAAATTGTTTTGCAGCCTGCGGAAGCGTAATTCTGATAAATGTTTGAACATTGTTGAATCCTATTGCGCTGGCGGCTTCAATTTGTCCTTTATCAACCGATTCGATACCCGTTCGCATCATTTCGGAAACATAAGCTGCGAAATTGATTAAGAATCCTAAAACTGCGATGATCACCGGATTAATTTTCGAAGATCCAAAAACTACGTAAAAAAGAATCATTAATAGTACAACGACCGGTGTGCCTTGAATAATGGCTACAAATATTTTTGCAAACAGGTTAAATGCCTTTTGACGGGATAATCGGCACAGACAAATGATGAATCCAAGAATGGTTCCAAAAATTGCGGACAGAATTGAAATCAGCAATGTGACTCCCAGTCCGCGAAGTATCATTTTCCAACGATTTTCAATCAAAAAATTCCTGTTAAAACTGAGCTTCATCCGTTCAAAAAATCCGTCTTGTTGTATATTTGAAATGGTTTCCTGGGATGTATCTCTTATTTGATCCTCTTTCGTATTTGTTCCATTTACTGTTTCTTTGACAACAACAACCAGACCACCGGTATAATCCGGATCGGTAAAATTGACTCGCTTCTTCCGTTCTTCAGTAACCGTGATACAACCGGCAACCAGGTTGAATTTTCCAGAAAGCAAACCCGGAATCATAGCACCAAAATCCAAATCGGTGATTTCCAGTGCATATCCGAATTCTTTGCAGAACCGTACAATGACATCGATGTCATATCCTGTAATTTTCTGATTAAAAATATATGAAAAAGGAGCAGATACAGAATTTACTGCAAGCCTGATTGTTCCATTTGTAGCAGGAAATTTGGAAAAATCTTCGATCGTTTTTTTCTGATCATCTGTCCCGAACCATATTTGATCCATTTCACGGATTGTCCCGTCCGATTGAAGTCTGGCGATGAATTGATTCATTTTTTCACGGATTTCATCTCCCTCTGAATTTTTGTTTACCGGAAAGGCATAACTGTCAACAGTTAAGAATTCTTTGATAAAGGACAACCCTGGAATTTCATTCATAACAACTCTTGCGATTGGTTCATCGGTTACAAATCCGTCGATTTTTCCCTGAACAGTCGCAAGCGCTAAATCAGAATAGCTGTTGTAATATTCGATCTGAACGCTATCAATTTTTTCTTTAGCGATCTGGTCCGATATCATTCCGGTGATCACACCGATTTTTTTTCCATTTAAATGCGAAATCTTGGTGAGCGCAATTCCATCGTCAATCGATTGCATTTGTTTTTCCGGAGTATTCTCTCGAACCATCATAACCACGCCGCCGGTATAATCCGGATCTGTAAAGTTAATACTTTGTTTTCTTTCTTCAGTAACAGAAATACAACCTGCTGCCAGGTTATATTTTCCGGTAACCAACCCGGGAATGATTGCGCTGAAATCGAGATCGTGAATCTCCAGTCCATACCCGTATTTTTTACAGAATCGGGTAATAATGTCGATATCGTATCCAACGATCTGTTGGTTTTGAATATAAACAAAAGGATTTACTGTGGAATTCGTAGCAAGCCGAATTGTGCCTTGGTTAGACGGTAAATTCGAATAATCTTCGATCGCTTTTAAGCGATCATCTTTTCCAAACCAGATTTGGTCTAATTGATCAAAGGTTCCATCTTCTCTCAGCTGTTTCAGAAATTCATTCATTTTTTGAAGAATGGATGTCCCTTCCTCATTTTTGCTGACTGCAAATGCATAATTTTCATTACTGAGCGGTTTTTTCAGGTAGGTTAATCCATTTGTTTCATTGACAAGTGTTCTAGCCATCGGTTCATCGATCAGAAATCCGTCTATTTTTCCCTGGATTGTTGCCAAACTTAAATCTGCCACGTTGTTGAAATACTCAATCGTGGCTGCATTAATCTGTTTTTCAGCAATATCAAAAAACATCGAGCCGGATAATATCCCGATTTTTTTCGCATTTAACTGATTGATTTCTGTTATCTCAGCATTGTTGGAATCTACTGCACAAACAGTATCGATAAACAGCAAAAGAATACACACAAAAAAACAATAAAATTTTTTCATGAAATAGAGCTCCTTGCAAAAAGGGAGGAATATTAACGAAAAGAATGGTTATTAAAAAAAACAGAATATTATTTTGTCTTACTAAAGTAACATTATAAACCAACCATCGGTAAATACAAAGAATCCTTTCGGAAAGCAGCGATTCGAATTATGAGAGGGCTTATTTGTTGTTGTGTTGTTTTTGCACGAAGCTCAAAAATAACACGACAACAAGTTTTCTCTTTTTTCTCGAAAGGCTTTTCCATAATTCAAATTGTTGTTCGGAAAGCGAAGACTCGAAGGAATTTTCCCCATACTTTTAGTTGCTGATACATAATCAATTGAGGAACATTCTGGAAATATTTTCGTTTCTCGAGGATGATCAGGCGATCAAACCAAATTTTCATTTTCGAATCAGCATGGAGATCCCGATTACTAGAAATCCGATGAATATAGCGAAGATAATACCAAACAGGACCCATCTTGGGATTTCTGGTTTTTTGGCAGGAATGGGTGATTCAGAAATATCAATTTTTTTAGGAGGTAAATCTGTCAGAGTTAATATCGGCCTGATGGTTGCGCTAGTAAGCAGTTTCGGTGTGGGTGAAAATGTCAAAGTAGGCGTAACAGGAATCCATAATTTCCAGCCGATGTTTATTATGGAATCCTGTTTCAATCCATTGACCGTCATTAAACGATCGATATCAACATTCCACATTTTCGCAATCGACCAGATAGTTTCGCCATCTTTTACCGGATAACGAAACGTTCCGTCGGAGTTCATTGTTGGCAGCAATGTTGGTGGGATGGTTGGCGCAAAGGAGGCGGATCCTTTTTCAGGAATTAACAATTTTTGCCCCAGATGTAGCATTGAATCTTTGTTGATATGATTCCAGGAGGCAAGATCATCAACGGTTGTCCCGTAGGCATTTGCGATATGCCACAATGCTTGTCCTTGTTTGACAGTGTGCCAGGTTTGGCCTTCCACATCGGGTGTTGTTGTCAGAACTTTGTATATCAGTTCTGATCCGTTGAAACTTCCATTACTGTCTGCCACGACACGTTTTAATCCATGGATTTCAGCAACTTCTGGCTTTACATAATCACATCCAGCTTTAAATGCAGGATAAGCAGCTTGTAAGACAAAATAGACCGTACCATCATCCGCTTCAGCGATTCCTGCTCCAATGTGACAGTAAAGCGGGTTCTCTGCCGGTATCATATGCGGCTGATCACCCCAACTCAGTCGAATTTCTTCTAGAGTTGATTCCGCACTTCCCATCCACCAGTTTTCGGTTGCCCAACATTCGTAATAATTGTTATATCCAAAGGAAGAAATTCGATTCCTGACATCACCGATATGTCCGTTCATATGATAGTATGCCATTTTATCAGCGGTGTCCTGGGCACATTTCATGATGTTGTCATCGATCATTAACCAGGAAAGGCCATTGGCTGAGCGACTTTCATTTTCCATTGTAATCAGATCGCGCGCTGTAACTGATTGTGAAGCCGCTTGCACATTGTGACTCGGGAAGGGTGGTTTATTAACGACAATCAGAAAGAGAATACACAATTCTGCCCAGATGAAGAAAAAAGAGAAGGATACTTTTATGATTCTTTTTGTATTCATTTTATTTAAGAATAGGGCGAAATACAAACTTGCAAAAATGTTATATTGTTAACGTATATGATACCTCTTTGGTTTCCAAAATTTTACACTAAGGGTAAGAAAAATACTCAAAAGATAAAATGATAAAATAAAAAAAGGATTGTGTGACAGTCCTTTTTTTAGTGGTCCGGGAAAAATTGAACTACGAATTTTCTCTCTTTTTTCGATGGTTCATCCAAATTTTGAATCGCTAATTGCTATCCGACTGCTTTCAATGCACCGTAACCGTTAACAGCATATAGAGCTTTTTTGTTTTGATCTGCAAAAATATGCTGTACAGTGCCGACAAAAATCGTGTGATCACTGGCAGGATAATGAGCTTCGACCTGACATTCAAAAGTGATGCGACTGTCTGCTACGAGTTTCGCATTAATACTTTTGCCGGGAACCAGTTCAATACCAAATTCCAATGCTTTATCTCGATCTCTTCCGGAACATGTCCCGCATTGAAACGCAGCAGCTGCCAGAGACTCACTCACAATGGACAAACCAAATTCCTTGCTGGTTCTGATACATTCACCGGTGTAGCCTTTATTGCTGAGACAGATCAGAATAGTGGCAGGATGATTTGAAGCATATGTCCACCAGGAAATTGCCATCAGATTTGTCGATCCATCCGGTTTCGTTGAACTGACCAGTCCAAAAGGATTTGGTGATGTCAGTTTTTGCGCAATTCCAATCGAAATTTCTTCCATATTTTTCTCCTGTTGTTTCAATCAGTCTTCCTTAGAATGCAACATCGATCTCATTACTCAAATGGGGATTTCCATTGAGATACAATTACTTCTTGAAAACGAACTGGTTATTCTGCATCCATCTTAAACAAACCTTGCAGGGATGAAAACAAGATTTTATATTTTTCATATTGTTTTCGGTACATTTTATGATTTTCTTCATTCGGAATATACTCTTTTTTAATGCGAATCATAGAATCGCAAGCAGAGTCTATACTTTCAAAGATCCCTGCAGCAACTCCGGCAAGAATCGCTGCACCCAGACAAGCTGTGTCTTGTGATGAATAAGTTGTGTACAGCTTTTTCCCAGTTATATCAGCTTTGATCTGATTCCATATGTCTGATTTTGAGCCTCCTCCGATCGTTCTGATCTGAGAAATCTCCAAACCCATTGCATCAATTGCTTCGATATTGCGGGAAATAATGTAGCCCAGACTTTCCATGATGCTTCTGATGAAGTGTGCTTTTTTGTGTTGCAGCGTGGCACCATAAAAAACCGCTTTGGCATTCAAATTGACATCCGGTGCCATGGATCCTTGCAGATGGGGCAGTGTGATTAATCCATCAGAACCGGGCGGGACCAGATCAGCTTCTTTACCAAGTAAATCATATGCGTCAATTCCGGTGACTTCCTGAATATCAATTTCTTGCTGGCAAAATCCATCCCGGAACCATCGCAGACACATGCCTCCGGTTGTGAAGGTATGCATCATATAAGTATTTGGAACTGCAAAATAGTGAACCGGCATTAAACGATTTCTATCGTACGTCAAAGTTTTTGTTGGAACGCAGATTGCTAATGCCGCACCAATATTCTCAGAGAAGATACCTGGTTTAATGTTTCCGCAGCCGATAGCTCCGGCAACCTGATCCAGACAACCGGTACATACCATGGCTTCCGATGAAACTTTCAGTAAATCAGCCATATTGGGCAAGATCATTCCTACAATTTCTCCAGATTCTCTGATTTCCGGGAGATATTCTTCATTTATTCCGATGAAATCGAGCATCTCTTTCCAATATGTTTTGGTCTGAATATTCCAATACTCCGTAGAAGTTAACAAAGATCCTTCTGCAACAAATTTGCCAGTCAAAAGATAAATGATATAATCCTCGAGCAACAGAAAATGGCGAGTCTTATCAAATACATCCGGTTCATTTTGTTTTACCCAAAGAATCTTGGATGCTGGCCAGCAGGCTTCAAAACTGACTTGACCGGTTATTTGGTAACATAATTCATCACCAAATTCTTTTCTTAATTTTTCAGCTTCATTACCAGCGCGATTATCCATCCATACAATTGCATTTTTCAGCGGTTTACCGTCTTCTCCAAGAAAACATAACGTTTCACCCTGGACCGAAAAGCTCATTACAGTGATATCTTTTGTATTGATGACTTTCCTGGCTGCAATTATTTTCATGCATTCAATGATGGAATCAAGATAAATATTGCATGGAGCTTCTACAAAGTTTGGACCTGGTGTCAGCAATGAATACTCAACCACAGCAGATGCTTTTTGTGTGCCTGAGTGATCAAAAACGGCTGCTTTGACTGATGTTGTACCAATATCAATTCCCAGTATTAAATTTGCCATATGGATTCTCCTGTTTTGATTGAGTTGCGGTGATTCGAAATACTTGGGAGGGTTATTTATTGAAGTATTGCTTTATACTTCACTCAAAAAAAAATACTTCAAAAAACTTTTTTTCTTTTTTCATAAAGTCAGTCCAAACTTCGAATTACTGATTGAGTTGGCGTAAAAGACAGATCAATGAAAATAATTTATTCAAAATGTTATCGCATCCTGTTAAGTAATCAATAAAAATCTTCGAGAGAAAACCGATTTCAGTTTTGTAATTGATTAACGTTTTTTTTTCCACCGTTCATAGGAAAAACTTGTTGTTTTTGATAAACAGGATGAGTGATATCGGAGAAAAAGCTATTTGAGAAAAAAATTTTCGCTTTTTGTCAGGAATATCGCTCATCCGTGTGTCATGTATTCGGGTCAGAAAAGAGTATTAATCAATTTTATTCATGTAATCGATTACTGCAATCAGATTTGTGCGAAAATCAGCCTCTGGAACAAAATTTGATGTAAATAATGCTGATCCCATCGTAAAAGCCCAGGGATTAATTTCGTTAATAAAATCAATGCGTTCAAAATTGTTAATACTGCCGGCTATGACTACCGGTGCTTTTACCCGGGAACAGTATTCTCTGGCAAGTTCGGCACCCTGCTGATGTCTGAATGCTAAAATGTCAATGCCATCGACACCTTTGTTGATCATGCTTTCAGCATCGTCAATAATTTCATCAAAACTGCCTTCCAGAATACTCGGACTTCCAGATACTTTTCCACAGAATGGCAAATATTTAATTTTCTGGGTCTTTAAGTAATTGTAAACATTGTCGAAGAATAAGGTTCCCATCAAATAATCAAAGCCTAATTCGACAGCAAGCTTTGCTCCATCCATGCAGGCTTTTTCTGAATAAGATACAATTTCAAGAAAAGTGGTTTTCCCGGCTGCTTTCATTGCATCGATTAATACCTTCATGTCTTCTCTTGGAAGACCAATATCTTTAAACCCCCAGAATTCGACTGGTAAATCTTTGCATTGTTCAAAAACCTTCAATGCATCTTTCACTGTCTGGTCGTTATGTGTGAGCATAATAATAATTTTCGATTGCATAACTTTCTCCTTTAATTTATTTTTGGAAGGCTATTTTTACAATAATTTACTCGTGATTGAAAATTTCAAATGATAATTTCCATTGTGTCTTAAGTTTTTCCAGTTTTTCTCATATCTTTTATAAGAAATGAATAATTTTGAAAAGATTTGATTATTTATTTTCATTTATTATCAATAATTATCTTTTTTTATGCGTTTTTGTCAAGACAGGTTTTATGACATTTTCCAGAAAATTACATTCTTATTAAAATAATTCCAGATTTAAAATCATCTGAACAAATATGGTCGACATAATAAAAAAAATGAACGATCAATTTTCAAGTTTTCTGATAGATTTACTGAAATTATTCTTTGTTATATCTTCACGATTAAGTCTGGTAAACGAATCAAACTTAAGTCAGAAGTCTATAAATTATCAAAAAAAATCAAAAGAAATGAAAAAGAGAATTGAGCGAGTCATTCTCTCTTTCGTTTGATTGACTGGCGTGTCAAAAAGGATCAAAAAAAGATCAGTATAGTTCCGTACCAGATTAATCCATCAAAGTAATTTATTCATTTTCGATGTTGAAAAGAAATAGACTACTCAGAAAAATTTCTTATTGATGCGGAGCGCACGACCAGGTTAAGATCGCTTTGATGTCGCCAATATTGAATAACTTATGATCTTTTCCCTGCGGGACTAACATGGCGTCACCTTCTTTCAGATGATAATACTTATTATCCTGAGAGACGTAACACAGTACTTCACCCTGAACACAATAGAAAACTTCATGCGCATCAGAATGTCCAGGATCGATGGCTCCTACAGCTCCTGGTTGTAACTCTGACATTCCAAAGGTGATTTTTTCCGTTTTATAATATTCTCGGCAAACCTCCTGGTCTTCCATCCAAATTTTCGCATCATTTTTTGAAGTGACGATTACATCAGTCATAATAAGCTCCTTTCCTGCATTTCGTGGTAATTAATATTCAAATAAGATTGTCAGTTCTGCTAAAAATTAGGATCAGCATAATATCTGACATTGGAACAACGAAATAATTTCCAGTCGTACAACGGATGGATATCCCATCAGATTACCAAAAATCATTATCTATGAACCAAGATAAGCTTCAACGATATTCTTGTTGGTCTTCATCATTTCGGGTGTGCCATCATAAGTTACATTGCCGGTTTCGAGCACATAGCAATAATGAGCGATTTCCATCGCCATCATGGCGTTTTGTTCGACCAGCATGATTGTCTGTCCGTTTGCCGCAATTTTTTGTATAGTCTCAAATATCTCTATGACCAGATTTGGAGCCATTCCCATGGATGGTTCATCCATTAACATAATATCCCCGCCAGTGATTAAAGCACGACCAATCGCCAGCATTTGCTGTTCACCGCCTGAAAGTGTTCCACCCATCTGATTAACACGTTCACGAAGCCGGGGGAATAATTCCATCACATAGTCCCGACGATTTTCGTATTGAACTTTGTCTTTTTTCTCATAAAGGTACGCCGCTGCCCGCAGATTCTCTCCAACGGTCAATGTCGGGAATATTCGGCGTCCTTCCGGAACGTGAATCATGCCCATCATTGTAATTTTATGTGTTGGCATTCCTTTGATGTTCTTCCCTTTTAATGAAATTTCACCGCTTTTTACAGAAATAACACTGGTCAAGGCATTTAACGTAGTCGTCTTACCGGCGCCATTGGCTCCCAGCATTGCAACAATTTCACCCTTGTAGACATCAAATGAAATTCCTTTAATCGCAGCGATTTTCCCGTATGAAACATATAGGTCAGATACACGCAGCAGAGGATTTTGTTGATTTTCTCGATCGCTCATTTTATTTGACCTTTCCTAAATATGCTTCCAATACCTGAGGATTGTTTTTGATTTCATCCGGTTTTCCGATCGTCAGTTTTTTCCCGAAATTGGTCACCAAAATTTCATTGCAAATTTCCATCACCAATCGCATCTGATGTTCAACAACCAAAACCGTCAAATTAAAATGGTCTCTGATCTTGAGGATTAATTGATTCAGTTCATCGATTTCGACAGGATTCATACCGGCTGCCGGCTCATCCAACAGAAGGACTTCCGGCTTGCAGCTCAATGCACGTGCAATTTCGATGCGCCGCTGTGCGCCGTATGGTAATGCTCCTGCTTTCTGTTCTGCAGATGAAGTGAGGTTCATGAAATCCAAAATTGCTAAACTTTCTTCTTCAATCCGTTTCTCTTCTTTTTTGAAACGATTGGAGGTAAAAATGACATCCATAATACCGTAGCGGATGTGGCTGTAATGAGCGATTTTTAAGTTATCTAATACAGTCTGCCCTTCAAATAACCGAATATTTTGAAAGGTTCTGGTAATACCATTACCAGTGATATAGTTTGGTGGCAAATTGTTAATACGGCGATCGTGAAAGAATATGTCTCCGGATGTTGGTTTGTAAATTCCGGAAAGGACATTGAAAATCGTTGTTTTCCCGGCGCCATTTGGTCCGATGATTCCAAAAACCTGACCTTTTTCTACATCAAAACTGATATCATCAATCGCTTTGACACCACCAAAATACATGCAGACATTTTTAAAGGAAACGATTGCTTTATTGCTCATTTTCTTGTTTCCTCCGGACTGTTCTTTTTTAAGATGATGCGGCTGAAATAATAACGAATGGCACGAATTGCATCCGACAATTCCTTATTCCCAAAGAGACCGTTGTTCAGGAAAATCATGATCATACAAAGTAAACCACCTCCGACAACCCAGCGCCAGGTGCCCAGGCTCTTCAGTGTTTGAATGAGAATTTGCCATAAAGTTGCACCAACGATCGAACCGGTTATCGAACCCATACCGCCCAGATAAACCATGACTAATCCGTCAACGATATTCGTATAACCATATGCAGACGGGCTGGTGTAACCCAGCAAATGCACCAGCAGAGCGCCCGCAATCCCGATCAGGAATGCAGATACGGCAAAGGCCATTGTTTTAGCCCGTTTAACATCTACGGAAACTAACTCAGAAGCAACCTGGTCCTCACGAATGGCTTTCAGACTTCTGCCATATTTGGAATTAATAAATTTCCTGACAATGAAGATGGCGAATAACAGGCAGCCAAAAACCCAATAGATATTTGTAAATTTGGCAACATTATTGATGCCTTTGGATGCTCCAACAAAACGCCAGTTTTGCAGGAAACTCTGGACAATGAGTGAGAACCCTAAAGTAATTATTGCCAGATAGTCCCCCTTTGCTTTAAAGGAAGGAATGGACATGATAAGTCCGATTACCATCGCGACAAAGCCACCAAAGAGCAGTATCAGCGGAAACATCCAGGATTCTTTGAAAAAATAACGGCTGCTGATTGCCGCTGCATAGGCACCGGAGGCCATAAAACCGGCGTGTGCGAGGGAAAAAATACCCAGATAGCCGTTGACCATATTGATTCCCAACACAAAAATTGAATACAATCCGATGTACTGCAAAATTAGCAATCTGGAAGTTGAAACCAGTTTAAATTCTTTAAGGCTGATCAAAATTACAGCAATGATGATGACAGGAATAACGTCTCCCAATAAATTGTTTTTTTTCTTGGATATCATATGAACGTTTCCTATACTTTTTCGGCTGCGCTCTTGCCTAGCAGTCCGGTAGGTTTGATCAATAAAACAACAATTAAAACCCCAAAAGCAACAATGTCTTTGTAACTTGAAACTGGCAGCACAATTGGAGCGATCACATTAATCGCACCAAGAATGAATCCACCTAAAACTGCGCCTTCAATACTGCCAATGCCACCCAGAACAGCTGCTATGAACGACCACCAGTTGATCGTATCACCGACATTATATGCAAAGATGGCGTAAGCACTTCCATATAATCCAGCTGCAATGGTAGCCAGAACGGCACCAAATATAAAGGAATATGTGATCACTCTGTTGCTGTCGATGCCCATGAATGCAGCGGCAGTCTTGTCCTGAGAAACAGCCCGCATGGCAACACCCAGTTGAGTTTTACGGACCAGTAAACTAAGAATAATCATCGCAATAATTGCAATCACAATAATCATGATTTTAAAAAGCGGAATTGTCGTCCCGGCAATTTCAATGGATACATCCGGAATCAGATTGGGCATTCTTTTTGCTTTTGATCCAGCGAAATTAAGTGCCAGGTATTCCAGCAGCATGCCAACACCGACCGAAGAAACCACAACAGAAATCGGAGGTGCATTTCGCAGGGGTTTGTAGGCTATTCTCTCCATCAAGATCGCTACAATTGAGGTGCCCAGGCTTGCTATCATGAGGGACAACACAAATACTCCCCACGTAGCACTTGTAAATTTGAATAGAAGCGTGCTGACGTAAAAAAGCAGATACATTGCAATCGTAAAAACACTGCCATGCGCAAAATTTACCAGACCTGCAATGCCATAAACCATGGAAAATGAAATTGCTGCTAATGCGTAAATACTACCTAATTGCAAAAAATTAACAAATTGTTGTAGAAGCAAAGCAGTCTCCTTATTTTTCATAATGATATACGGGATATCCCCTACCATTATTGAAATGATATACTGATCCTGGTGTAAGACGGAATTTTATGTCCTACACCAGGAAATTATTGTATTTCTGAAAAAATGATTAACTACGGAGTAACTGAATCAACGTATTGGAATTTACCGTCAGCAATTTTCATTATTACTGCTGATTTTGTCGGATCTCCATTACCATTATTGAATGTCATGGTTCCGGTTACGCCTTCATAAACCTCAATTTGTGCCAGTGAATCGCGAATTGCTTTCCGCTCAAATGACTGCCCATTTTCAATGGCTGTCTTGAGAAGGTATACGGCATCGTAATTGAGCGCAACGATATCATTTGGATCGCCGGATTCGCCATAAATCTGATGATAATTATCAATAAATTTCAAAGCGACGTCCGATGCTATATCTTTATGGTAATGACCAACAACCGCAGAACCTTCGAGCAATCCTTCAGTATCCCATTCCAGCAGCGAAGTATCAACCCAGGTATCTGATCCAAGGAATTTCCCCTGGTAGCCCATATCACGAGCCTGTGTTGCCTGGCTTACGATTTCTTCATAGAAGTTCGGCATCAGAAGAATATCCGGATTTTTGCCGGTAATTTTTGTCAACTGTGAAGTGAAATCTTCCTCTCCAGTTTTGCCATTATACGTTTGGCTTTCAACGACATCACCGCCTAATTCCTTAAAGACTTCACTGAAGCGGGTTGCAACACCTTCATTGTACGGGTTGGACATATCATACAGGACCGCTGCAGTGCGTGCATTCTCATAGTTATACGCGTAATTGGCAAGAATGGCTCCCTGGAATGTATCCGTGAAACATGCACGGAAGTAGTATTCACAGCTTGTCAGTTCAACCAGCGTGGACCATGGTGTAATCATCGGCAGACCGTCACCGCAGGCGATTGCCTGTGTAGCCATGCACATATCCGAGTCATTTGGTCCGATGCTTGCAACGATTGATTCGTCATCTGCAAATTCCTGAGCGTTCAGAGCGGATTCATCGGTATTGAAACCATTATCTAATGCTTTATATGCGAATTTGTAAGATGTCCCGTTAACGACAACTCCACCGGCTTCATTGATTTCATTCACAGCCATATCAACGCCTTTAATCGCAGATTCGCCAATGATCGGATTCGCACCTGTTAATTCGTAATTGACTCCGAAATAGATGGTGTCTTCATCAGCTGCAATGGCAGTTCCGAAAATCATGCTGACAGCCAGCAAACACACAAAAACAAAATAAAATTTCTTCATATACTTTTCTCCTTTATTAAATTAGGTCCCAATTTTTCAATGGAATTGGCTTTATGATCCTTTTTAAAAAATATCAGAGAATGAATTGATTGTCAATGCCACACGCATATTTTTCGCACCAAATTATTCCAAAACAGGTCATTTGTCATTCAGAAACAAGCAGTATGCTACGATTTCAATAAAATTTCCTTTCAAAATGCAACTGCCAAATATTTGAAGAAAAATTGTTCTAAACCGGTTTTGATTTCTGATGGAATTCTACTGAAATATCTTTGAAATATTATTTATAAATAAGGCGATTGTTTTTTTTGTACTTTTGTTAAAAGACAGGTTAAAAAAATTTTAGTTTCTGTTATTGAATTCAAGGTGGTCTGGTGGTAAAATTTTTACTATATTTCAAAATATTCCAATTTGTACCATTTGATTTCATCTTAACGATAAAATTTATAATCAGATAGAGGAAATTGCAGACAAGAAAAGAGAAACGTTCACAGGAAAGAGGTTTTCATGTATGATGCAATCATAATAGGAGCAGGAATCAGCGGTGCATCGCTGGCTTTTGAACTGGCAAAATACAAATTACACATAGCCGTTATCGAAAAAGGCAGTGATGTGTGTGCAGGGACCAGCCGCGGAAATTCAGCAACTGTTCATTCAGGCCATGATGCAGCATATGGAACAAATAAAGCGATCTATAATGTGCTGGGAAACGCGATGTTTGATACTTTATGTTCCGATTTGAAAGTACCTTTTTTCCGTAATGGAACAATCATTTTTGCTATTAATGATGCAGATATGGAAGAAGTGCGCCGTTTAAAGCATAATGCAGATTTGAATCGTGTGCCTGGTGTAGAAGTACTGGATCGTGAGGGATTATTAAAAATTGAAAACTATTTTGGACCTGAGGTAATTGGCGGACTATATGCACCGACAGGCGGAATGGTGTGCCCTTATTCGCTGGTAATCGCGCTGTGTGAGCAAGCTTACCGGAATCATGTTGATTTCTTTTTAAACAGCAAGGTAGAACGTATCCAAAAGACCAAATCCGGTTTTTTCGTAACAACTCCCAAAAAAAATTTCGAGACAAAATTCGTATTTAATTGTGCCGGAACCCATGCTGATGAAATCAATAACCTGGTAAGTTCCAACAAAATAACAATTACACCACGAAAAGGTGAACATATCATTTTAGACAAAAAACTCTCTCCTTACGTCCGAACTACTATTTCGCAGACACCTCTCAATCTGCCGGGTGGCGGTCATACGAAAGGGATGGGGATCATGCCTTCCGTTGACAAAACGATCATTCTGGGTTGTGGTGCACATGATGTAACTGATAAGGATGATACGGCAACCACCAGTATCGGTTTGGAAGAGATAACCTCCTATTTTGAAAAAAACTGGCGACATCTTCCGATCAGTGAGAAAATCCCGAAATTTCCCCGCAATATGATCATTAATGCTTTTGGCGGGTTGCGTCCGCATGCTACAACAGATGACTTTATTATCGGGGAATCCGAGGATGTGAAAGGTTTTTTCAACATGGCTGGCATTGAATCCCCGGGTTTGACGGCTGCTCCGGCAATCGCTCAAAAGATTGTTCAAGAGGCTGCTGATAAATATCATATTGAAAAAAATGATTTTTTTGTTTCAATTCGAGACTATGAAAAACCTTTTCGGGAGATGGATGAAGACGAACGACGACAGGCTGTTATGAATAATAAAGAATATGGAGAAATTGTATGCCGCTGCGAATTGGTCACAAAAGCGGACATTATAGCCGCCATCCATGCGCCGTTGGGTGCATCAACTGTGAATGCTGTCAAAATGCGTACCCGAGCCGGGATGGGCCGTTGCCAGGGAGGCTTTTGCAGTCCTGTTGTTGCAAAAATATTAGCTGAAGAGCTTGGTATCGACCTGACTGAAGTTACCCAAAGCGGGGAAGGATCGAATATTTTTTTTCCAAAAACTGAAAGTCTTTCGCAGAGGAATTCAGAATGAAGGCTTATGATCTGATTGTGATTGGAGGAGGCCCTGCCGGCATGGCAGCAGCAATTGCTGCGAAGGAAAACGGTTGTGAAAACATTCTGATTCTCGAACGAGGACCCATGTTGGGTGGAATTCTCAATCAATGCATTCACAATGGTTTTGGCTTACATACTTTTCATGAAGAATTGACCGGACCGGAGTATGCCGCCCGTTATGCAGAAAAAATATACAATCAAAGAATTGATTATTGGTTGAACACAACTGTAATCCATATGGACAGAGAAAAAAGAGTGACGGTAGTCAATGCAAATGAAGGGCTGCAGATCCTACAGGCAAAAGCCATCATTCTTGCGATGGGATGCAGGGAACGACCGCGCGGTGCATTGAATATCCCAGGCAGCCGCCCAGCCGGCATTTTTTCTGCCGGAACCGCGCAACGCATTATCAATATCGACGGATATATGGTGGGTCACAGTGTTGTGATCCTCGGATCCGGTGATATTGGATTGATTATGGCTCGCAGAATGATATTGGATGGAGCAAAAGTCAGGGTTGTAGCAGAACTCTTACCGTATTCCAGCGGATTAAAAAGGAACATTGTCCAGTGTCTTGATGATTTTACAATTCCGCTGAAGTTTCGCTATACTGCCATAAAAATTCATGGGGATAAACGGCTGACAGGTGTTACATTGGCCAGAATGGATGAAATGAATAAACCAATACCAGGTACAGAAGAATTCTACGAATGCGATACACTGCTGCTTTCAGTTGGTTTGGTCCCTGAAAATGAACTTTCGAACGATGCCGGGATTACTTTGGATCCAAGAACCTGCGGCCCTGTTGTCAATGACAGCTTTGAAACCGATGCGGAAGGCATCTTCGTTTGCGGTAATGCATTGCATGTTCATGATCTCGTTGATTATGTATCTCAGGAGGCAGAAACTGCCGGGAAAAACGCTGCACGTTTTATTCAAGGGATGGCGATCAGGGAGAAAGGAAAGAAAGTGACCCTCTGCGGATCGGATGGTGTGCGATATACCGTTCCACAGTTTTTAAATTCGAATCGGATGGATGAAAAACTGACGATTCGATTTCGGGTTGGTGATGTCTATCATAACGCTTTTGTAAGCGTTTATTTCAACGATCAGCGTGTTTTGCACAGGAAAAAACCGATTCTTACTCCGGGTGAAATGGAAATGATTGAGTTGCGAAAAGACCAGGTGAACCGCTTTACTGATTTGGAAAGCATTACTGTCAAAATAGAGAAAGAGTAGCGTCTACGATGGAGAATCGAAAAATAACCTGCATCTGCTGCCCGATTGGTTGCCAAATTGAAGTAATCCTCGGTAATGGAGGCATACAATCGATATTCGGATATACATGTAACCGTGGATTAAATTTTGCAGCGAATGAAGTGAACCATCCTGAACGGATGGTCACCACTACCGTAAAAGTGATTGATGGCGTACAACCGCAGGTATCTGTTAAAACCAGTAAAGCAATTCCTAAATCGGAAGTTTTTCGTTGTATAGAGGAACTCAAATCCGTGGAAGTGACTGCACCTGTGAAAATTGGTGACATCATCCGAAAAAATATTTGCGGGACCGGTATTAACGTCGTTGCGACAAAAGATATTCGACGAACGGATAAGCAGGAATGTGAGGGTGGAACCATTATTGGATAACTCGTTTTAAAATTACCTCGCTGACAGATCAGCAATTCGAAATTTGGAAAAGCCTTTTGAGAAAAATGAGAAACCTTATTGTTGTGTTGTTTTTACACTCCGCGTAAAACAACACAACAATAAATAATCCCTCTCATAATTCGAATAGTTGCTGACAGT
>JAPKMT010000043.1 GCA_026645735.1 Flexilinea sp. | reverse complement strand
TTCGCTCCGCGCAAAAACAACACTACTACAAATAATCACTCTCATATTTCGAATCAATAGTTGTCAATCACCGAAGTGCCACATAATATGCGATCATGATATAGTGCGCCATGCAGCCGGCTATCACAAAAATATGCCAGATTTCATGAAATCCAAACTGATTTGGCCACGGATCCGGTTTTTTCAGCATATATATAACCGCTCCGATTGTAAACAGGACTCCTCCGGTAATCAACCATACGATTGCACCTGTTGGCATCGTCCGCACCATTTCCCGAATTGCGAGGATACTGAACCATCCCATGATCAGGTAGATTCCTGCGGTGATCCATCGCGGTGCACTGACCGCAAAAAAATTGATGATTACTCCGCTGAATGCCATAATCCAAATAATCAGCATTAACCCCCAACGCCAAAAACCTGTAAAGTAATAAAAACACAGCGGTGTGTAGGTTCCCGCAATCAAAATATAGATCGCGGAATGGTCCACAATACGAAGCCAATGAATAACCTTCTTTTCAGACTGAACCAGATGATAGGCAGCGCTCGCAGAAAACATAAAAATCAGGCTGACACCATAGATGACCAGCCAGATTTCTTTATACCTATTACCACGGGCAGCATAAATCAGGAAAAATAATCCCAATAATGCCGCAATAGCGCTAAAAAAATGAGTCAGACCGCTGACCGGATTTCGAAATTGTATAATTAGTTTTTTTCTCAAATTGAAATTCCTTTATATTGACTGACCGTCAATTGATAATAGAAGCCTTTCTGATCCAGTAATTCCTGATGTGTTCCCTGTTCGACAATCTCGCCATGATCGATTACAACCACCTGATCCGCATCCCGGATGGTACTGAGACGATGTGCGATTACAAAACTGGTACGTCCTTCCATTAAATGCAACAGCGCTTTCTGAATTCGCGCTTCTGTACGAGTATCCACACTGCTGGTCGCTTCATCCAAAATGAGGATCGCCGGATTCGCCAGAATGGCACGGGCAATTGAGAGGAGCTGTCGCTGTCCTTGACTGATATTACCGGCTCGTTCTGAAAGGTGGGTCTGATATCCTTGCGGAAGCTGTCGGATGAACGGTTCCGCTTCAGCAAACTGGGCTGCCGCAATACATTCCTCATCGGTTGCATCCAAACGCCCAAATCGAATATTTTCCAGAATGGTATCGGAAAAAAGAAAAGTATCTTGCAGCACCAATCCCAGTTTCCTGCGCAAATCCGACAAACGGATTCGTCGTATATCTTTTCCGTCAATACAGATGCAGCCCTGGTCAATTTCATAAAACCGTGTCAGCAAATTCAGAATTGTCGTTTTCCCTGCACCCGTTGGGCCGACCAGAGCGATGATTTGTCCGGCTTTTACTTCAAGGTTGAAGTTTTTGATTACTGGCGTTCCAGCTACATAACTGAATTGGACATGTTCTAAAGAAACATCTCCATGGATGGTATCAAACGGAAGCGGATCAGAATCATCCGGAGTCTCGGGATCCGCATCGATGATTTCAAACACTCTTTCTGCTCCGGCTAATGCTGCCTGGACGTTGTTGTAGAGATTGGCAATTTGCCGCAGGGGTGAAACAAAATTTTGGCCATAGTTGATAAATGTGGCGATCATACCGACACTCACCAGTCCTTTTAAGGCAAGCCAACCGCCTGTTCCGGCTAAGACAACCACAAAAAAAGTCCCCAGAACGTTGGTCAACGGCATAAGCAGCATAGCATACGAATTGGCATAAATTCCGGATCGGCAGACTGCATCATTTTGCTCCCGAAAGGCATCCATTACTGCATTTTTCCTGCGAAATGCCTTGATTATTTTTTGTCCGCTGAATGTTTCTTCTGCGATTTGGTTCAGTCCACCCAGTTTGTTTTGCAATTCGCGAAATCCTTTTATTGTATATTTCGCAACGAATTGAGTAAACCCATACATCAATGGAACGACAATCAGACTGGCAAGTGCCAGCCATACATTCAAGACAAACATCGCGACCAGAATACCCGCCATTGACAAAACACTGGCTGCCAGCGCAGTGATATTTTGGGATACTGTCTGATTAATGGCATCAATATCGTTAGTCAGCCGACTCATCAAACCCCCGGCCGGGTGGGTGTCAAAAAAATTCATCGACAGCTTCTGCAGATGAAAAAAGAGATCCTGTCGCAACCGTTGCAAAGCCTTCTGCGAAATGCGAGCCATCATCCAATTTGCATAAAGATTTAGCAGGTTATAAAGGATATAGGCTGCAAGCATCCAACTTGCCACCGCTGATAAACCAGCCAGATCTTTCCCTGCGATAAACTGGTCAATCGCCACACCCATCAAGTAGGGGCCAACCAATCCGAAGAGCGTATACAGAATAACCGTGATGAAGACGATGATGAGTTGTGTACGAAATGGTCTCAAATAATGCAACAGACGATTTAAGGCGGTTGTGGGATTTTTCGCTTTTTCAATTCGACCTGGCTGAGACGGACGGCGTCTCATCATGGATGCAGCCTGTGTCGCTTGTGCAGGAGTGAAATTTGTCATTTTCGATCCTCACAATTCATGGACGCACCTCCCAATTGGGATGCAAAAATCTCCTGATAAATACAGCTATGTTTCATAAGTTCAGCATGTGATCCTTCAGCAGCAATTTTTCCACGATCGAGAACGATGATTTTATCCGCTTTTAGAACCGTGCTGATGCGCTGTGCAACAACAAAAATGGTTTTTCCCCGCATGAGTTCCTGCAGCGCAAATTGGATTTTGGTCTCAGTTTCAACATCCACTGCGCTGGTACTGTCATCCATAATCAGAATATCCGGTTCAGTGATGATCGCCCGAGCAATTGCGATTCGCTGTTTTTGACCTCCGGACAAATTACTCCCACGTTCTTCAACATGCGTATCATAACCGGAAGAAAAGCTCATGATAAAACCATGTGCCTGAGCTGCTTTGGCAGCGACTATCATTTCTTCATCGCTGGCATCCGGACGGCCAAAGCAAATATTTTCACGAATTGTTCCGGAAAATAAAATGGTCTCCTGCGGTACGATACTGATCCGATCTAAAAGCGCATCTTCGGTCAGAGAACGAACATTGATTCCGTCAACCAGCACTGAGCCGGCTGAAGAATCATAAAAGCGCGGGATCAGATTGATCAGAGAGGTTTTTCCTGAACCAGTTGCACCCAGGATTGCAACCGTCTGTCCATTATTTGCCTCCAAACAAACATTCCGTAGAACCTCAACTGTCGCATTTCCGTTGTAATCGAAATCCACATTTTCAAAGATTACACGATTCGAATTTTTCTTTCCATGATCCGTTGTTATTAAAGATTGATTGTTTTCCTGAGTAACTTTCGTTTCAGATGGAGAAGAAACCTCTCTGATTTCCGGTTCTGTATCCAAAATTTCGTTGATACGCTTGGCAGAAGCGATTCCATTAGCCCAAATATTTGTCAGATTTACTAGCATGATCAACGGGTGCAACGTCGCAAGCAAATAATTAACAAAAGCAACCAGTTGACCAAGGCTCAAAGTTCCTTTTACCGATTGAGTCCCTCCCAGCCAGATCACCAGCACCAATCCCGTTTGGACCAATAATGTCAAAACAGGGGACATGATACTTAAAAATTGCATCACATGAATCGTACGATCAGAAAAATCCTGGTTTACTGCGCCAAAACGGCCGTTCTCATAATCAGCACGCAAAAATGATTTAATCAACCGCGCTCCGGAGATGTTTTCCTGCAGAACCGTGTTCATATGATCCAATTTCTGCTGCACAAGGCGGTAACCGGGTTCCATTTTAATACTGAAAAGAATGATCAATCCCCCCGAAATAAATAGGATTGGAAGCATGGACAATGCCAAGGTTTGACTGGTACGAAACATTAAAATGATACTTCCAATCATTAAAAGCGGTCCGCGGGTTCCAATACGCAGAGAAACCTGGATAATTCGCTGTACTGCACTGGTATCGCTTGTCAAACGAACCATCAAGAGACCGGTTGAAAAGCGATCCAGATTACCATATGAAAATTGCTGAACTTTTTCAAATATCGCTTTACGAATATCCCGGGCAGTGTTTTCACCAACGCGGATAGAAAAGACACTGTTCAAAATCGCAAAAATGGCACTGAAAAGGGAAATGCCCAACATCAGGAATGAAGTCTTCAATACAACATGGATGTCTTTCTGCCGGATTCCCTGATCAATGATTCTTTGTATCAACCGCGGAATAGATAACTCCAATACAACCATCACTACCAGCAGGATGAGTGAAAGAATGGAAAAAAGCCAATAGGGTTTAACAAAATTGAATAACTTCCGAATGTCCCTGATCATTTCCCAATAAATATAACACTAAAAACTGCCCAAATTCTCTGGCTGTTCTTTAGTGATTTAAAATAAAGGGAGAATTATTTGTTGTTGTGTTGTTTTTTCACTTCGCGTAATAACAACACAACAACATTTTTTCCTTTTTTTCTCAAAAGACTTTTCGAAAGTTCGAATTACTGGTCTGTCGCCTAAAATATGAGGAAAATATTCACAACTCAGCAAGTCGGTTAATATTGTGAATTTTTATCAGGGTTTCGAAATCGACAAAATATAAGAAAATGGAAAAATGGATATAATCCATTCCTCCATTGAGCTCCATGATATGAAATATATTTACCAGGAAAATGTTTTTTACCCTTTCGAATAGAAAAAAAGATTCCATGCTGAAAATGATGTCAGACAAAAGGAAAGGTCGATCGGCAGCCAAAGCAAGCGAACCACACCTGCAAGATTTTGATAGTTCAGGACAAATAATGCTGTCATAAAAAGAGATTGAATCATTAATGTCAGTGCTGCTGATTTCCCAATGTCCTGAAATTGTTTTTCGTCAAAAAATGAGTGTGGTATTTCTGTAACCTTACAAAACAGCCAATATCCCAGAATCAGCAAGTATGGAAATAAAAAAATAATCGGAACGATTGTAGAATGTACCAGCAAATTCCATGCCGAAGCATAAGGAAAAGCGGTTAACAAAAAGAGGAAACAAAGCAGTCCGCACAGCAAACCGGTAAAATGGACAATCATGTATACATTTCCATCAAGGATGATTTGCTTTTCCTGTCGAATTAGTTTCATATCCAGGATATGCATACAGACCAGCCAAATCGCCACAGTGATCTGGAAAACAATTACAGGATAAATCCAATTCCATTCCGGTTGACTTCTATATTGTTCATATTGGTTGCCAATATCATCCAAAAGGCCAATAAAACTGAAAACCATCAAGAATCCGCCAACAGCCAAAGTGATCGAAACAATGGACAAAAAGGTAATTTTCTCCGCATGTTTTATAAATTGAAGCACGCGAAAAATCGAGATCAAACAAAAAATCAAGAATACAATCAGTCCGTACCCGGAGAAATTTATCAAACTAAGATCTTCCTTACTCAGCAGATCAAAATGAGTCATTTTGGGCTGTAATTGCAGCAGAATAATCAGGTCAAAAACAAAAAATCCAATGGATATGATGCCCGTTACGACCGCAGAAATTTTCAATGCAGCATCAATTTTTTTAATAGAATTCACCATTATCGATCACCTCCATCATCAATGAGAAAAAAGATATCGTTGACTGTTAAATTAAAAAACCGGGCTATTTTCAGAGCAAGCAGCGCAGATGGATTGAATTTTCCGGTTTCAATTGAATGAATCGTAATTCTGGAAACACCAACAGCATTTGCCAAATCCTGCTGAGAAATTTCGTTATTTTCAAAGCGTATTTTTTTTAGTGAATTTACAAGTTTCAATAGCGCCTCGCTTCTTATGTTAAGTATTATATACTTAATATAAAGTATTATTTACTATTTTTCAATCCCCAGTTTTCCAAAATCCTGATTAGACATTCATGCAAGCAAACTCTCTGAGAAACAGCAATTCGAATGATGTAAACAATTTTTCAAACAAAGATAAAAGTGATTTATCGGCATATTCATCCGTGTCGCGTTCTGATAACGCAAAATAGAAAAAGCGTTTCAAACATTGAAACGCTTTTTCTATTTTATCGATACGAATCAACTAAACAGTTTGCAGATCTTTCTCAGGGATTTGACGGGACTTCCGCCATTCACGATACACAAGCCACAACGCACCCATACCAATAATCGTCGCAGCCAATGCAAATATCCAGCCAACCAGTGGAATAGAGGAAACGATTACATAAAGAATTACGCCTATCACCATCGCCCAGTAATTCTTTCCCTTCGCTGATGGAGCGACTTTTGAAAGGATCCAGTTGCCAGCCATGAAAGCGACAACAAGCTTCGATCCATAAGAAACCAGGAATGTAAATACAGTAACGACCAAAGAAAGACCAGAAAAACCGACACCAAAGATAACTTTGCTCAAACCGCCGAGTGTTAAAAGGCTGATCAGGATTCCGACAGCAAAGATGATTCCAGCAGCTATAAACGCCGCAAGATAGCCAAGGATTACTGTCAGTGCCCCGTGGCCGGCAGATGGCAACGGCTGAGTCCTGACCTGCTCTTCAGTCCGTTTCAGCAAAAGCGGAACCAGCCATGCAGCCAACAATCCAAGGATTAACAGAGTGATGAATTTTCTTGCCGTATCGATCAACCACATTAAGAAGTGGTTAATAAAGCCTCGTTCTTGAACCGTCTCTGCAGTCGATATGGGTTTGTAAACAACCTCACCGCCAGGTTTGGATTGAATTCCATCTGACAGATCTTTTGAACAGGAATATGTCAAGTTGCGGCCGATCGCCGCTTTGTCAGAAATCCGCAGTCCAGCAGGTATAGTGTCCGGAATGTCAGGATTTTGCATAAACGGCATATTCTTCATAAAAGCCATCGATTGATCGCTCTCATTGGAAATGATACCCAGATCAACATTCACATCACGACCGACACTACCGCTCAACTCAAAAGCTCCCGCACCTGCTTTTATATCTCGTTCTATACTACCTTTCAGCATCGCCTGATAGATTCCAGCAAAAAGATCCTTTTTAATTTGGCTGCCTTCTGCAGTTTCCAGTGAATATCCGCCGTAATAAACATTTCTGCCAATATCAGATGTTCCATTCAACAAAAGAGAAGCACTGCCTGAAAAAACTGATCCGGTCACGCGTCCGGCAATTGTTAAGGTTGCAGAACCGACAAAGAGATTACCATCAACCTCTGCATCCTCTGTGACATGGATGGAATTGCCCATAATGATTGCATTTCCATTCACTTTGCCATTCAGTGTTACAACATTTCCGGATACCAGCAGGTTTCCGTTTACCTCACCGTTGATATCTACCGTATCACCGCCAATAAAAAGATCATCATCGATAACTTCATCCGATTCCAGAAGGCCATCCTGTCGAAATTCTGCAGCCTGAACGGGAATAAAAATGACTGTCATTAAGACAAAAACACAAAAAAATATTGAAATTAAATGAAACCGTTTATTCTTTTCCATTGCTTGCCCTTCATCTTGATCAAATAAAAATTTCTAATTCCAGTATACGTAAAAAACACTGTAAACTCTCAAGCAGAATATAACAAAACAAAATTCATTTTTCGGATTTCGAATCATTGGGATTTCACTTAAAACCTGAGTTTCTCACTTTTTGAAACAAAATCCCTTTTTACGCTCAAATTTTGAAATTCCAGGAAACTAATTCGAGATACTCAGGTGGGAATTCACATAAAACTAATCCTTAAAAATCGAATTTGAATATACTTGAGTATATGGTTCTAAAAAGAAAAATAATATTCGTCGTATTTTTGCTCACAGCTTTTATAGTAACTTTTGCGGGGAATCGAATTCCTTCTGATGAAAAAAACTTACAATCCTATTCCATTGCATGTCCATTTTTTACGCTTTACGATTCGATCAGTCAGGAAGAATTCATAAAGATATGGAAAAATGGAATTCCCGTACAGAATAAGGTTTCCAGGCTGCTGGTTAATAAATTTACGTACGAAAATTTCGAATCAGAGCTTGGAAAAAGCTCTATTCAAAGTGTTGAAATATCTTCCGATATGAAAATCCGAAGTGTATTGTCTCAGAACAATCAGGGCGTTTGTGCAATCGTTCCAAGCGCCTCCCTTCAGCCGAATTGGAAGCGAATCGCAATAGACGACTTACCGGCACCTTGGGATAAAAACTACGATCCACAAAGAGATCCCCTTGTGGTTCCATCTCAAAACGAGTCTATCCTGCAGTTTTTCCCCGAAAAAACCACAACACTGCTCATGACTGGCACGACCGCCCTGACCCGAACAACCGCATACAAAATGATGCTGAACGGGATCAATTATCCTGGAGAAAATCTGCGCGAAATTTTCTTTGAATCGGATCTTCGCCATATCTCCAATGAATCATCTTTCTGGTCAAAATGCCCGCAACCCGTACTGAAAACAACGATGCAATTCTGTACCCCTGATACTTATTTATCCTTATTGGATTATCTGGGTGTGAATCTTGTAGAGCTGACTGGAAACCATCTGCGTGATTATGATTGGCCGCCGCTATTGGAAACATTGACACTGCTTGAAGAAAAAGGCTATTCATATTATGGGGCTGGTCGAACTCCCGAAGAGGCTGCCAAAATACTGTTCTTAGATCACAACGGAAATCAATTTGCTTTTCTTGGTTGTAATATCGCCGGACCCGAGCATGTTTTTGTAACAGACCGGCTTCCAGGAGTCAATCGCTGTGATTTTGATCAAATGGAAAAAGACATTCGTGAACTGACTGCAGAAGGTTATCTGGTTATCGTCTCGCTGCAATACTATGAAATTTATTCCCGAACCCCCAGTGAGCATCAAAAAGCTGACTTTCGGCGTTTATCGGATGCAGGAGCAGTCGTCATTTCCGGATCTCAGGCTCATTATGCTCAAACGATGGTGCCGATGAAAGATCGGTTTATCCATTACGGTCTGGGGAATCTCTTTTTTGATCAGATGGACCGTCCAGCCACAGGAACACGGCAGGAATTTCTGGATCGCTATATTTTTCACGATGGCAGACTGATCCAGGTGGAATTGAAAACAGCGCTATTGATGGATTATGCGCAGCCAAGGATCATGACCGTAGAAGAACGTCACGACTTTCTTATGGATATTTTTTCATCTGCATTAAAACCATGAATAAAAGCCTTAATCGAAATCACCAGCTTCTAATCTTATTTTTTCTGGTTTTTTTGGGATTTGTTTTCCAATCGGTATCCGGTTTTACCAATGAAAAACAGGGAGTAATCGTTCCTTATTCAACTCCCATAAAATTTCAGGTTTACTTTCCGCCAGGATATCAGAAAAATGTTGAATTACCTGTTCTCTTTCTGTTGCACGGACAAAGCCAGAATGAATCAATTTGGCAGCAGATCGGACTTTTTGAAACGATAGACCGTTTGTTCCAGGATGACAGGATCCAGCCATTGATCATTGTGATTCCACGAGAAGAACGCTATATGGAAACGCTTCAGGAATCGAATTATGATCGTCTGATTGTTGATCAATTGCTGCCATTTGTTCAAAACACATTTCAAGTTGGGAAAAAGCGGGAGTCAACCGGTATCGGGGGTATCTCGCGTAGCGCGCTGTGGGCACAAAAAATTGCATTTAGAAATTATTCGCTTTTTGGTGTGATGGGTTTGCACAGTCTCCCCAATCTCGTTTTTTCTGATTCCACAATTTTCAGAATTTTGGAAGACAACAAAAATCACTTCCCTGATATGAAAATCAGAATCGACATTGGTACAGAAGATGGGTATCTGGACGGAGCTCGAGCTTTTACCCGGCAATTATCCACACTCGGTTACCGATATGATTTTGTATTAAATACAGGAAAACACGATATAACTTATTGGAAATCACAAGTGGAAAATTATCTTCTCTGGTATTCGGACAACTTGCATAGTAATTCACAAGATGCAGCCGCAAATCACAGCAATTTGAAGGAAAAGAAGGACCAATAAAGGTTTGTGTTTTATAAAGGTGACGGAACTTCAAATTATTACTCAAATCGATAACAGATACAAAAAACAGGTATGCCAGATAATCAGAAAAATCGGTATACCTGTTTACTTGTTAATTAAGAATCTTTTCCTCAGCAATCAACTCTAATCAAAGTACTGGGGTTGCAAAGGATGAAAATTATTAATCCTTTTCAGGAATCACATTATTCGACTTGCGTTGTCAGGAAGATCGGCAGAGTCATATGTCCGATCTGATCTTGCAGTGCTTCGATCTCATCGATATGGCGATCTTCATCTTTGAGAATATTCTCAAGAAGATCTTTGGTAGCGAAATCCTTTACTTCGCTCGCTAACACAATGGCTGAATTATAGGCCTGAATCGCTCCTTCTTCCGAATGGTGGTCGCTTTCCAATTGTTTAATAACATCACTTCCGATTTTAATCGGCTGGTAATTCGTAACAATCGGAATTCCTTCCAGGAATAATATTCTTCCGATTAATTTTTCTGCATGTTTCATTTCATCGATTGAGCGTTTTTCAAAATACTCATGCAGTTTTTGATAGCCCCAATCGGCATTCATCTCTGAATGAACCATATACTGATTAATGGCGCTCAATTCATCCGAAAGAAGTGCATTTAATACCTTTATTAATTCTGGATTTCCTTTCATAAACAATCGTCTCCTCTTTTATTTTTCGTTATCATATTCCTAAAAATTATAATGCAGGAATCGGTTAATAATCTTCCCTTACACCAAACTCGGCATTTTCAACCCAATCTTTGGAATTCTTCAAAAGCAAATAGAATTCTTCCAGAACAGCGAGATGTTTTTTCTCCTGCTGAATCAGAAAATCAAACAACTTTTTTTCATTGGTGTCGATTGTTTCCTTCAGATATTTTGAATAAAAATCGACACTTTGCTGTTCAATTTCCGAAGCTCTGCGATAGAAATTGGTCTGGCTGGTCAATTCCTCTTTCCCCGTTTGTAATGCTTTCATTTCAGTAAAAACGTTTTTTGCTTCAGCAAGCGTAGCAGTATCCGTTAATGGATATGCAACATTGTTCATTTTATTGGTTAAAATTTTGGCATGTTCTTTCTCATCTGCGGCCAATAACTCACAAACTACTTTCAAATCATTCGCTTTATTAATTTCGGCCTGTTCCAAATAAAAATTTTCGCCTTCCTGTTCCATCTCAATCGCAAATTGCAGACTATTCATATGGGTATCCCTCAATCCTTTCGTAATAAAGTCATTGATTTCGACTGTAAAAAAACATAAAACATAAAATATTTATTATTAGTTTACTTGATTTTTCCGTCAAATGAAACAGCACCTGTCCAGCGATTCGAATTATGAGAGGATTTAAATGTTGATGTGGTGCTTTTGTGCTTCGCGTAAAAACACCACATCAACATATTTACTCTCGCTATTCGAAAAGCATGTCCATATTTCGAATTGCTAAATAGTAACAAGAGTCTAAATAAAAATTGCCATTTAAAAACAGAAATTGCATAAGATTCATCTTTTCGAATATGAATCCTATGCGTTAATAAATAGATTGATGATCCCCGGCAAGATCCTTTAAGAACATCGAAAGTCTTAATAAAACCATTTCTAATTCCTGAGAACAAGCTTTTCGGAATCGGGGATGCCGGAAAATCAAAATTCCTGCAATTAGATGGTCAAGAGATACTTATCTATTTCCCAATCAGAAACCGATGTCCGAAATTCATCCCAGTCACTCCATTTGCCGCGAATGTAAGAATCGAATAAATCTTTTCCAAGCAGAGACTCAAATAACGAATCATTCTCCATTGCAAGCAATGACTCTTTCAAAGAACCTGGAAGTTCTTCAATTCCCATCTCTCGTCGTTGCCGGCGGGTCAGTTCAAACACATTCACGTTATTCATTGGTTCCATTGGTTCCAGGCTTTGTTCAACGCCTTCCATCCCGCAAACCAGCATTGCTGCCAATGCCAGATATGGGTTGCACGATGGATCCGGGCAGCGCAATTCTGCACGGACAGCATTTGGATTCTTACCGGCACTGGGGATGCGGACTAAAGCAGATCGGTTTGTTTGAGCCCAGCCGATATAAACGGGGGCTTCATATCCCGGGACCAGACGCTTATAACTGTTAACACAGGGGGCAACCAATCCGGTTAATCCTTTGGCATGTTTTAATTGACCAGCGATGAAATGACGGGCAAAATCGGATAAATTCATTTCTTTGGTTCCATCAAAGAACAAATTTGTGCCATCTGTTGTGAAAATTGATTGGTGGCAATGCATTCCGGAACCATTTTCTCCAAAAACCGGTTTCGGCATAAAGGACGCTATGATTCCCTCCTGTGCAGCTATTGCTTTTACGGTAAATTTCATCATCTGAATATGATCAGCAGTTGTAACCGCATCGGCGAACCGAAAATCAATTTCATGCTGCCCCAAAGCCACTTCATGATGTCCAACTTCTACGTCGAGACCCATTTCATTCAATGCCAAAATCAGTTTTGTTCGTATCCGAACAGCTGTATCATCAGCAGAAAAATCAAAGTATCTGCCAGTATCAAAAGGAACCGGATGCGTTCCGCTGCCATTGCCTCGGAATAGAAAAAACTCAGGTTCAGGACCAACATTAAAAATCATGCCCTTCTGTTCCAACTCACTGCAAATTCGTTTTAATACGCCACGCGGATCTCCGGAATAAGGTCTGCCATCCGGTAACTCAACATCACAGATAATTCGAGACCGACGCATATCTTCAGGTGTCCAGGGTAGAACCGTGTATGTATCTAAATCGGGACGGAGATGCATATCGCTTTCCTGGATGCGCGCGAAACCTTCAACCGATGAACCATCAAACATGATTCCCTGGTCCAATGCCTCTGGTAATTTTGAAACAGGCAAATCTACACTTTTTACTGTTCCAAATACATCAGTAAACTGCAGTGAAACAAATTTCGCACGGTCCTCTGTAACACGTTTAATCAGAGTTTTTGCATCCATTTTTTCCTCCATTAATAATTAATCACATCAAAAACATTTGATGTGTTCTTTGCTGCCAGTTTTTTTAACGCTATGCTTAGTCCGGATTCTCAATCGATAAATTATGATTTAATCCGGCCATTCTAAAGAGGGGAGATCCTCACTATTTAGAAATACTGATTCTCGATCAAGCTGATTCTGAAAAATATTTTTCGATTATAAGAATCTGTTTTTTGGATGTCAATAGTTGATTTTGAAGTTTATTACATAAATAATTCTTGATTTTTGGATAATATTTTTTTTATTTCAATTTGTTTTTATGATATTTCACCATCTATTTTGCAATCTGATTCGTAAAATTTTATGTCCCTTTTTGAGGGACATTTATAATGTATTGCTATTTACTACTGGAAAATATAAATGTAATAAATTATTAAAACTGGTATTGCATTTAAAAAATTGTGTTAAAATTTTTTTTTATTATTTTCAGTCATGTAGACATACTGCTGCATCAGACGGGGACACCCCCGCACCAGACTTAATCGGTTTTTTTTTCAATTCAACTCGTTTTCAGGGGCAAGATCCGTATAGATCCTCGGTATCTTCCTCAGTTTATTCTATTATTTCAGGGAAATTCTTCCAGAAAGGAGAGAATGTCATTATAGGAATTGTTGCAATGAGAAATAAATTGCTGTTTGGAACATCCAAAATATCGAAATTATGTTTTTTTAGAAGAGGCTTTTATGAAACGTTTTTCACCTTTTATTATTTTATTCTTATGTTTGATTCTCATCCTTACTGGCTGTCAATCCGGAAGCAAATCCGACAAAATTATTATCGGCTTGAATGCAGAATTAACCGGCAGTGTACCAGTGGTAGGAGCATCCTGTAAAAATGCCGCTGAATTGGCTGTTAAAGAAATCAACGATGCCGGCGGGCTTGACATCAAAGGCAAGAAATATCCGGTTGAACTTCTCATCGAAGACAATGAAGATAAAGCGGAATCAGCCGCAGCGGCCGCACAGAAATTGGCAACAGCCGGTGTTATTGCGATGATTGGACCGAATGCCAGTCGAAATGCTATCCCGGCATCTGTCATTGCAGAATCCAGCAAAATGCTCATGATAAGCCCATGGTCTACCAATACAAAAGCCACCATCGATGAAAAGTCCGGATCTCCAAAAAAATATGTCTTCCGAGCAGCTTTTATTGATGATTTTCAAGGACAGGTTGCAGCAAAATTTGCAATAGATCAACTTAAAACCATGAAACCGGCAGTATTGTATGATGTAGCATCGGAATACAATAAAGGCATCGCTGAAGTATACAAAGCCACACTCGAAGCAGCTGGTATTACGCTCGCGGCTTTTGAAAGTTATACATCCGGGGATAAAGACTTCTCAGCGCAACTTACAAAAATCATTCAGGCAGGAGCCGACAGTCTGTTCCTTCCAAACTACTATTCAGAAGTTCCGCTTCAGGTTCAACAAGCAAAGAAATTGGGATATGAAGGCAGTTTCATTGGAAGCGATTCCTGGGGTTCCTCCGAATTACTGACACTCTGCGGATCTGATTGCGATGGATCCTATTTCACAACGCATTATGCGGCAGATATTGCCACAGAGAAAGCACAAGGATTCATTGCAGCATATAAAGCAGCATACCAGGCTACACCGGACGATGTCGCTGCACTGACTTATGATTCTTTCGGACTTCTCTTCCAATCGTTACAGACCGCAGGAAAGATTGACAGGGAGGCTGCCCGTAACGCCATGGCTGGCATAACCAGCTATGAAGGTGTAACCGGTAATATGGCTTTCAAAGGAACCGGTGATCCTGTGAAGAGCGCCGTAGTCATCCAGGTCACCGACAGCGCATTCAAATACTTCCAGACTGCAAACCCGTAATCTTAGTCCGCTGCCATATGTATGACATCAGAATACATATGAAACTTAACAGGAAAGTGTCGCGGTATTAATTCCGAAAAACCGGACACTTTCCTGCGCAGATTCAGTAATTCGAAATTTGAAAATGCCTTATGAAATAATAGAGAAATATTGTTATTTCAAAAATAACGCAACTACAAAAAACCCTTCTCCAATTTCGAATCGCTGCCGCAGATTGGATCAAAAAATCTTTTTATTATTTTGGAGTTATTATGCAGTATTATATTCAGCAAATTCTTAATGCGCTGCAGGTCGGAAGTGTTTACGCCTTGATTGCTCTGGGCTACACCATGGTATATGGAATCCTGACACTGATCAATTTTGCCCATGGGGACATCTTCATGGTCAGTACGTACATTGCTTTTTTCTTCTCAACACTTCTTCTTGGATTGACCCATCATCTGCCGCCATTATTCACTTTCGTTGCCACACTGCTCGCCGCAATGGCAGGAACATCGCTGGTTGCAGTCATTATTGAACGACTGGCATATAAACCGCTTCGAACTGCCCCGCGAATATCCTGTGTTATTACCGCCTTGGGAGTCGGTCTTCTGTTAGAAAATTTCATGGTCGCGTTCAAACCGATCGGACCTGATTCCCGCATAATTCCGGCATTGTTTGAATCCACAAATTATGTAATCGCCGGAGTAACCTTTTCCACCCTTCAGATCATGATCATTCTGATTTCCGGAATCGCTATGGTTCTGCTGGATCTGGTTGTCCGAAAGACGATGATCGGAATGGCAATGCGGGCAATTTCATGGGACAAATTTACGGTACCATTGATGGGTATCTCCGTCGATACGATTATCTCAATAACTTTTATCCTCGGCGCATCGGTTGCCGCCATTGGCGGCACATTGTACGGTATGGCTTACAGCATTGACCCGTATATGGGGATTCGGATCGGCTGGTGGGCTTTTATCTCAGCAGTTGTCGGAGGAATCGGAAACATTCGCGGTGCGATGTTGGGCGGATTTATTCTCGGATTTATTGAAATCTTCACACCGGTTTTCCTGCCGGCATCCACCTATCGAGATTTTGTCGCCTTTTCACTCCTGCTGGTTCTGCTAATTTTTAAACCAACCGGCATCCTTGGAAAACCGGCTGTACAGAAAGTATGAAGGAGACAAATACCATGGACGTCCCCGTATCGGTTAAAGTGCCGCTTGCCGTCAAATTTTGGACTCGCTGGCGCATGAAATTTCTTTTGTGCATCATTTTCGCATTGACTTTCATCCTGCCGAAAACCGGAATTATCAATCCCTATATCGACATGGTTTTGATCTATATCGGTATTAACATGATTCTGACAATCAGTTTAAATCTGGTAAACGGTTACATGGGCGAGTTTTCCGTAGGACATGCCGGATTCATGGCATTAGGGGCGTATACAGCTTCACTTCTGAGTGTGTGGGTCATTCCTGACAGTCTGAATTCCTATCTCTTCCCCTTAACGGTTGTCATTGGCGGTGTCATCGCCGGTGCCTTTGCTCTGATTGTCGCATTTCCTTCGTTTAGAACGCGCGGAGATTATCTCGCAATTGTGACATTAGCTTTTAATATGATCATAAAAAGCGCAATTGAGAATATCGATGGAATCGGCGGACCGCGCGGTTTTATGGGTATGGATAAAATGACCAACCTCCCCTGGACATTCGTCTGGGTGTGTATCACAATTTTTCTCGCCCGTAATTTTATTTTTTCGAACGTCGGACGCGGTGTACTTTCTCTTCGGGAAGATGAAACTGCAGCCGGACTCCTCAGTGTCAATACGCGCCAGGTAAAAGTCCTGACCTTTGTCTTTTCAGCCTTTTTAGCCGGTATTGCCGGTGCGTTATATGCGCATGAACTGCAATACATTTATCCGAAAGGATTCACGATAGCCAAATCGACGGATATGCTCGTGATGGTCTATTTAGGTGGAATTGGCAGTATCGGCGGATCCATCATGGGAGCTACCGTTTACACCGTCGTGCTGGAAGCCTTGCGCTCGATTCTGCAATTTGCCGGAATCAGTCAGGAATGGAGGCAGGTGTTTGCGCCATTAATGCTGATCTTCCTCATGATCTATCGACCGAAAGGAATCATGGGGATGCGCGAATTCTCATTCCTGATCCCGGAAGCAGAACGATTCCAAAAGATCAGTCTGAATCCATTCTCAAAAAAGAACAGGAATCGCAAGAAATCAGAGGAGCTGAAATCATGAATCTCATGACCATTTCCAATCTCACACACTGGTTCAGCGGGCTCCGAGCTGTCACAGATTTTAACATCTCGCTTGAAAAAGGCGAATTGGTCGCGATCATCGGGCCAAATGGCGCCGGAAAGACCACAATTTTCAATTTAATCACTGGCGTCTATCGTCCCACATCCGGTCAGATCAATTTTGAAGGGAAAGAACTGGTTGGCTTGCCCACCAACCAAATCATTACATCCGGTATTGCACGAACATTTCAAAATATTCGGTTGTTCAAAGAACTTACCGTATTGGATAATATTCGAATTGCACAATTTGCAAGTGTCTGCTATTCGCCATTGGAAGCTATCTTCCATTTACCAGGATTTCATAAAGAGGAAGAAAAAATTCGATCGCGGTCTATGGAATTTTTGCATATATTTGACCTTGAGGATCAGGCGTATACGATATCTAAGAATCTGCCGTATGGTCAGCAGCGACGTCTGGAAATCGCCCGCGCTTTGGCGACACAACCCAAACTCCTTCTTTTAGATGAACCGGCTGCCGGTATGAATCCGGCTGAGGTTGAACATTTGATTGAATTGATCCAAATGATACGCGAACAATTCGAATTGACAATTCTTCTTATTGAACATCAGATGCGCGTCGTTATGGGCATTGCCGAACGGATCAAAGTGGTCGATTTTGGTCAGACCATCGCAGAAGGCACACCCATTGAGATTCAAAAAAATCCGCGTGTTATCGAAGCATATCTTGGCGAGGAGGAATCCAAATGAACAATACTCCGATGCTTGCTGTAGATAATCTGATCGTCTCCTATAACGGAATCCGCGCACTGCAGGGTATATCGCTGACGGTACAAAAAGGTGAAATCGTCACCTTGATCGGAGCCAACGGTGCAGGAAAGTCGACATTACTGCGGGCAATTTCCGGCCTTGTTGCGTGTCAATCAGGTTCAATTTCCTTTCAAGGAGTTCCGCTGAATGCAATTGCGGCTCATAAGATCGTCGAAATGGGAATCTCTCATGTTCCGGAAGGAAGAGGCATTTTTGCCAACTTAACTGTCTCCGAAAATCTGAAGCTGGCGACATGGACACGCAAGGACAGGGAGAATCTGGATGAAGCTTTCCGAAGAGTCTTTGATCTTTTCCCAAGATTAAAAGAAAGAAAGAATCAATCTGCCGGTACGCTTTCTGGAGGCGAGCAACAAATGCTGGCTGTCGGACGAGCTCTTATGACCAATGGGAATCTGATGCTTCTCGATGAACCATCAATGGGACTGGCACCGGTATTGGTTCGTGATATTATCCGGACGATCCAGGAAATCAATCAGCAGGATGGGACAACCATTCTTCTGGTTGAACAGAATGCCCGCCAGGCACTAAAAATTGCACATCGTGCCTATGTGCTGGAAACTGGTGTTATTTCATTGTCTGGATATGCTGAAGAATTGAGGAATAATCCCAAAGTTCAGGCAGCATACCTGGGAGGATAAGCCAATCGATAATAATTGTTGTTCCATTCAAGGCGCATCGTATCGTCTTCCTGAATCATGAATGTTGATTTGAGGAGCAGCGATTCGAAAATGGTAGTGAATTTTTTTTATTTTATTTCGAAATATGAACCAACCTTTCGAATCGATCGAGAAAACTTGTTGTTGTGGAGTTTTTGCGCTTCGCGCAAAACCAGAAGAACAACCATGAATATTTTTCATCATTTGAATTACTGTCGAATCTTTGTTTTCGGAGATTTTAAATAGAAAAGTTATATAATAAAACATATCAAGGAGAATCATTATGTTAAGACGCGTCTATTTCAGTTATTATTTTGTTCAGGATATTGAGCGGTTCTATGTTGTACGCAATAGCTGGGCATTCCATGATATTGAAGAAGCGAACATCATTGATACTGCTGAATTTGAAAGAATCAAGCAGTCAGGAGACAAAACCGTCTATCAATGGATTGATGATCACCTCGTTGACACTTCTGCGACTGTGGTGCTCATCGGTACAGAGACACTCAACCGACCTTATGTGAAACATGAGATTCTGGAGAGTTATAAACGGGGCAATGCGATCATCGGTGTTTACATCCACAATGTCCGGAATATGCGAACTTCACTCACCTCTCCCAAAGGTGAGATCCATACAATCATTGGGCACACAGAAGCCAATGAGCCGATTTACTTTGACAAAATCTGTGACAGTCTTTACGATTATGTTGAGGATAACGGGAAAAAAGAAATGGGGCATTGGATCGAATCAGCCGTAGAAAAAAAAGAAAAGAAAGCACTATAATTTTTTTTTAGACAGGAAACACTGGTGTAAGGGAACATTCTTCACCAGTGTTTTTTATTATTCAAACATTTTTTTAAACTGGCAATCGGACTATTTCCGTATAAAAAGTCCAATTGCTACGTTTTAACAATAAGTCTCAGAAGCGTATCTACGCGGCAGGCAGAATCAATGCAAAAAAGAGCCATAAGGTAAGGCTGGAGATTATGACATTCAGAATTTTTGTTATTTTTGAGGGTAACCGTGTCCAAAACCAGACAAAAAACGCACCAATGACTGCAGCACCGATCGTCAGATAAAACTGCTGTGGCAGAAGGAGCGGTCTGTTTAAGGGTATCGTTAAATAACGAAGCTGCAGTCGATTAATAATTGAGAAAAAAGGGATCGGTATATACTCAGGAGAAAGCCAGAAGGTCGAAAAACCGAGAGACAGAGCTGCTCCGGAAATAATGCTCTGCCACCCCCGGTCGGGAATAAAGGCTTTCTTTTGAATAATCCAAATGGCCGCACCCCAAAGAACCGGCGTCAAAATCAAATGCAATCCGCTGAACGGATTAATCATCAGGCAGACCATTGCGGAGATACATCCCGCTAAAAAATAAAATCGCAGGAATTTTCCGCTTACCGGTTTAACTTCCAATGTTTGCTGCAGCATTGCATAAATTGCCAATGGAAATCCAAGAAAGAGCGTACCCATAAAGGAATAAAATGTATGCTGGCTGACGAAATCAGGCTGGTTTGCACCTAATGTCACTGCAATCATACTGATCATAAATATGAGTACTGAAGAGAGAAGAAATAAAATGGGTTTAGAATCGGACATCCAGTGTGAATTGCCATTCTTTGCCAGTTGCCATAGGATTCCACCGATCAATAAAAAGCTCGTCCAGGCATTCATCGATTGATTACCGGTGACATCCAGCTCATTCATTTGAAACATGCTTTGATAAAAACTAAAGATACAAAAAAAAGACCCGATCCAAAAAATATTCAGAATTCGAATGCTTTTGAGAGTAAGGCGTTTCATAACCGCCAAAATCAGAGAGAATACAAAAACTGCTGCATTCAGCCAGGTAAAATAATAGACAGAAAAATAAAATGGATCCGTCCAGGAATAAGTCCACTCCAGAAATCCAATTCGTTTCAAAAAAGACAAGGATGTCATTGGAATTTGATGGGTGGATATCCAGCAAAAAGTCAAGCTGATTCCCCATAAAACTGGTGACATGATTTTCAGCCATTTCAATGAAAAAATCAACTCACTTTGTCGAACGCCAAATTCTGACAATTTGATTATGCCTGCCAAAACGCTCCATCCAATCCAAAACCAGAAGATGTCTGCAAATCCAAGAGCTTGTTGCATCGTCAGAAGTATATTTTCTGTCGTGGATGCCCGGTCTTTAAAAAATGAATAGAACAGAAATGAGCCATAAATCAACACACTGAGCAAAAAAATCAGAAGGCCTTTTTCAAGTATAAAATTGGATTTGGTCGAAAACTTTATGAGCCTTTTTTCAGTCAGAATCAGCCAGAACAGAATGCCAAGAATAATGCGAGCATAAAGACTGTATAAATCAGGAATCCAGTGGTCCAAGCCGAAAGAGCGGAAGAGCAGTTGTCCGGCGCCCAGACAAAGCAAAAGGAAACCGAATTGATCCTGTTGTTTTTTTTGATTCCGGGTGAAATTTAACCATCCCAAAGCGGTCAACCATAAAACCGGAAAAGAAGAAAAAAGCGTACCAGCAAGATTGATTCCTGCCGGCAACAAGAACCAGCAGAGATATGCAGCAATTATGAAAAATAATAAGGATGACTGATGTGTCCCATAATCAGTCAGATAAGAAAATGCTGCGACCATTCCAACAATTCCCAACATGGAGGTGCAATTTGAATATTGTGAACCAGGAAGATGGATAAGCCTGACAGAACAAATCAAAAGTGCCAGTAGCAGGAATAATGCTGTTTTGCCGAGGAAACCAGTATCCCATAACTTTCGTATAAACGAAAAACCTTGCTTCTCATTTTTTTCCCAAAGAATTTCTTTGGTATAGGTTTTCAGGATGCGAAAAAACACAATTATGAAGTTTTCCCGGGATTTTTGATTCTGATTCTGCATCTAGACTTCCAAAAACGTAATAGTCAAATTATGAGGCAATTTAGACATAATAATCAACGTGCTTAATCTTTTTTGTATATTTGATCCAGCAATGGAGATTATACGTAGCGATTCGAAATATAAACATGTGTTACGAATAGAGAAAGGAAATTTGTTGTTGTGGAGTATTTGCGCTTCGCAAAAAAAAACCACAACAACAATAATATTTTCCATATTTAGAATCGCTGGATTATACGGATCAATTAATGATTGGGACAATAGAATGGAACAGGCATCTCATTTTATTGAAATCTCATGAAGAAAAGAAATGATCCGGAATAATCGGTTTTTCAGGATACAACCATCGCAAGGATTCCGAGAACGATAAAAATTAGCCCAAGCAGTACGTTGTATATGACTCCACCTGCTTTTGTCTCCAGCACTGCTTTGTTTGGATTGCCCGGATCGTAATGAACGGTAACCTGAGATCCCTCGGGGTAATTCGCAATTTTCTTTCTGCCATTGGATTCACTGGTACTTTCGGAACCAAAAGTGAGCCTGTCGCTATTGAAAGTCTGTCCGTTCACCTGATATTGATAGGCAACATGCGGACGATATTTGGTAGTGTAATTACCACGTGAATTCCGGGTATGAAAAGAAGAAAGATTGGATTCAAGCACGACACCATCAGCTTTCGGCCAGCTTTTTTCAGCCTTTTTTGCCTGAAAATATTGGCGCAAGCCTAAAAAAATGATGATGAGTCCCACAGCAATGACGATCACAAATAGAATGACATTTGCATTTTCCATAATCTGCTCCTCATTTTTTATTCTTATTATAGAAGGTATGAGTCGTTTTTGAAACAGTGAATCTGAACAACCAGCGAGTCAAAATTTTGAAAAAATTAGTTGGTCAATAATTTTTACACTACGCGAAAAAAACACAATAAGATTCTGTTTGATGGGTACGAAAAGTTAAGTACGATTGTGAATTGATGTTTTTCTTCAATGATTTTGAATATGGATAAGATTATTGATTTTTCATTTATGATTGTTCTTTGTGGAAAAGCACAAAAACAACATTTTTTTGTATAATTTTCAATCCGATCTTTATTTCAAACCATTCGGTTATTTCCGGAAAAATGGGCATCGATTTCATTGAGATGAATCCTTGACATGATCCAGAAATGCAAATAATTTCTCATGAAAAAAATCTGGATTATCCAGGTTTGGGGCATGCAAGGAATCCGGGACCACAAAAAAACGGCAATCCGGCTCCTGTTTCGCCCAGACAGGCATAATCTTCCGGATATTTCCAGTTCGATCCCGATCTCCAACCAGCAGCAGAAGTGGTTTCGATATCACATACCCTGGTTCATAATGCAGACACAGAACAGCTTCCATCATGATTTGAACAATCTCATCTTTAGAAAGTTTTTCTACAGCCTCCCGCAGAATCCGTTGGGATTCGAAAGATTTCGCAGTCAGTTTGAGCGATTGATCCACTAATTCTTGATATGCATACAATTTGAAGATCCACTTGGCTGATTTCAGCTGAATGGATTCCCATTTTGAAAGCTTTTGAAAATTCCAGGTGCACCCGACAAAAATCATCGCTCTGACACGTTCTGGATGTAAAAAAACAATCTCCTGGTGGATGTTTCCGCCTAAAGAATGCCCCACGAAAATAGCTTGCTCGATTTTCAGATAATCCAGGATGGAGATCAGATCTTCAACGGTTTGTCGCATTCCAAATTTTCCCGGCCGTGATCTTCCATGACCGCGCACATCCCAGACCAGAACCCGATAGGAATTCTCAGACAAATCAATCGTTTGATCCCATTCGTGATGATCGATCGTCGCTCCGTGCGTGAAAACCAGCCAGGGAGTCCCAGCTTTTCCTCCAGTCCAAAAATGGATTTTGATCCCGTCCCGTTCCATTATGTCTTCTACGAAAGAATCCATATTTTCCTCTATTAATCATCAGAAAGACTGTTTTCGGCCATTCTTATTCATTGAATGATCATCTCGGCTTTTGTTTACTGACAATTTGTTGAAATTTTTCTTGCGATGGTAATCCGCTTATTTTCTCCTTTGGAGAGAAATTTTGATCATAGACATCCGCCGCTTCCGGATCAACGTCATAAATAGAACCCTCAAAAAATAAACCGCTACAGGAGGAAAGCGCACCAGTATACAGTTCTAAAGCCTGAAGTGAAACCGCATATGTATTATTGGACGTCGCAATTTTAAAATTTTCTGCAGGAAGAAAACCAAATCGCTCGTAGTATCCCGGATCACCATAAATCAGAATAGCCCGGAATCCCATTTCCTGGGCAAGCACCTTTGTATGTTGAATCAGACGGCTGCCAATTCCCCTCTTCTGAAATTCCGGCTTCACAGAAACAGGTCCAAATGTAAGTACTTCACAGGATTCGCCGTCATCACCGGCTATGTTTCCTTTTGCGTATACAATATTCCCCATGATATTCCCATCAAGGACAGCCACATAATCCAGTTCGGGGATAAACTGATCAGATTTTCTTAACACGTGAAGCAGATAATGTTCTACACATCCCGGTGTATAAAGATTCCAAAATGCTTCTCTGGTTATTGTCTCAACGATGAAATAATCCGATTCAGTCTCATTACGCAATAAAATGTTATCCATAGAAAAGACTCCATTTCAAAAATAATAGGATCAATTTGTTCAAAGAAGAAATGATGGAACAAAAAAATAACAAAAACATCAATAATAATCTACAAATTTTCTTGACTGATTCGAAAAGCCAATTCATATCTCGAATTGCTGACTGTCATGCCAAATTTTTCTCGCATCAGTATTTTAACGTACTGGTTTTAGAATTACACCGGAACAGTATTCTTTTTTAAGCTGACGCGAATGCTGATCAAATGTTTGACATCCTCCAGGACTGGCCATTCTGTCACCGCGATCATCAGCCATCGCCCCATGGATGACGGACCGGTTTTTTCATAAAGTCCTTTAACATAATCCGTGAACAGGCCAGCGTTCATGGCAACGCGTGTATCCTCTTCTTCTTTCGCTCCGACAACCACCAATGCTAAAAAACCACCTTTGGATGGATAGAGCGTGCACAGTGCCTTATTGTTCTTCCGATATTTCACATTCCAGCCTGGCTGCATCGAGCATCGGCTGAATGTAGTTTGCGGCTTCACGTGATAAGTCTCTTCAAGATAAGAAGTCAGATCATCCCAAAAAATCACTGCATCACCAATATATGCTTTGATTTCTGAATTGGATGGCATTTCCCCCGCATTAAAAATCTCATTCCAGTTCATAGTTCTTGTCCTCTACATTTATAAATCACAGTAATCACAAAAATGATATATACCCACCGAAAAAATATCAATCGATGAACTGTCGAAAGGCATCGTTTAATATCATAACTCATATGCTATCGGACAAAGAATTCGCGGACTTTTTTTCGGTGGGTAAAATTATCTCCATAGAAATTAAGAAATAAATCTTTTGTAATAATCAAATGACATCCAGAATTTCCCTAACGTCGCGAACAAATCCCATAATTTTTTCTTCTATTTGCAGTTTCAGTTCTTCAGGATGATCAAAATCCGGTTTTTCAACCAGGATGGTCTCAAGAATCGAGTCCACACCCGGCTGAACCTGCGATATTTTGTAATTGGCAAGTTGTTTCTGAGAAAAATATTGGATAAACTCGGCTTGGACTTTTCGGTTGACACCTCCCAGCCAACCTTCAAACCTTCCCTCTGCGTGCAAAAAAACGATTGCAATTTTAAGGTTTCTGTTTTTTAATGAAGGGGGAGTTATTGCAAAATATGTCATATCCATATAACCGAAATACATAGCACTGGAAATAAAATCCGGATATTTTCTTTCCAGAATTGTTTTTAATTCTGACATGAAGGACATAATTCCTTTATAAGCTTTTTGCAGATATCCCTTTTGCAGCTGTAAGCGGTACTCCTGAATTTCCTGGTTAAGCGATTCCGTCATCAGATTTAAGATCCTTTCGATATTTCTTATTTTGAATAATTTTTTCCAGATCACAACGGAGACATAACCCATTATGGCAGCAGATCAGTGCACCGCATGTTGCACATCGCCATTTGGTTTCCTGCTGATTCAGAAATGTCTGAAGCCCTTGTTCCCGGATTACTGTCAGGTTCTCAATCATACTCATCCCGTATTTCTTTCGATAGCGGGAGTCCAATGCCTTCAGCCGTTTGCAGGGAAAATTCGTACACCCAAAGCAAAAACGAACGCTTCCAACTCGCATTAACGCACAGCAGTCCCCCATAAAAAGGCAGTGTAATCCTCTCGGGATACAGCCAGGACAATACTTCTTATGGAATCCTTTCTGGTTGAGGTCGCCTTTCATGAATTGATAGGAAACGCACAAACTGCAATTCATTCCGCAAGGTGCAATCAGGTTCTCGTCAATCATGTGAAATACACTTCCCAGTTTAATGAAGTGATAAAACAAAAAACGTTTATCAATGGAATTTGTTGGATGTTCTAAACTAATTATAGGATATTTTCAACAAACCGCAAAAAAAACATCAATTCGTAATTTGGATTGGCTTTTTCAATAAAGAAAGAAAATTTGTTGTTCTTATGGTTTTGCGCGAAATACATAAACATAAGAACAACAATGAATGATTTTTATACTTCGAATTACTGTTCCATATTTCGACTTGTTGTAAAAAAAAATAACAATACGTGACGTAAACTTGCCTTTCAATTCATTTAAAATCCGAAATCATTCATGAATTTGGGCTTGTTCCAGGGCGTTTTCCAGTGCTTTGAGATGGGATTTCGATGTCAACGTCGCGCCACTGACCACATCAACTTCCAATGAGCGTGACTTCATCACATTCTGAAAAATATCCTCGATCGTTTTTCCTCCGGACAACTTTTGATAATTTCCTTTCCCGTCGACAGCACCCTTCAAGATCGTGACATCCGATAATTCGCCATCCAAAATTTCAACCTTGACTTTTGTGTCTCTGAGGTGTGACTTTTTCCCCTGAAATTGACCAATATACGTGCCAGAGCGAAGCTTATTAAAGTCAATTGCTGCGAAAGTAAGCTCCCGAATTTCATTACGATTTGGACTGTCGATTAATAAGCCTGCGATCAAGCCCGCTACGATGAGTACAACTAAAATTACTATGATCATTTTCTTTTTTTTCCCTTTCGATTTTTTTTCAAAGTCTTTTTCTCGTTATTTGTCTTCATAAGATTGAAGTACGGGACGATTCAACAGCGCGATAACTATCGACCAAACCTTCGGTAATGAAGATCTGCAGCCTGCTGTCAATAAATATTGCGTCAGTACCCGTAAAATTAGATAGAATTTCCATTCCCTGATCGATTCCAGCGACAAATAAAGCTGTTGACAATGCATCAGCGATCATGGCATTATGATCCACAACGGTCACACTCATCAGACCGGACTGGGCAGGATAACCGGTATCTGGATGTAGAATATGATGCCAGCGTACGCCATTCCGATCAAAGAAGAATCGTTCGTAATCACCAGACGTCACAACAGATCGATCGGCAGCGCTTATTGCACCGATCAACTCGTTATCCAGCCTGGGATGCCGGATTCCGACAATCCAGGGTGTGCCATCCGGTTTCGTCCCCAATGTCGAAACATTGCCTCCGATATTGACACATGCCGAAGGAACGCCCATCTCGCTCAGAATTCGAATACAACGATCACTGGCAAAACCCTTTGCAATACCGCCCAGATCTGCTGACTGATCCGGTTTCCGAAGAAAAGCAGTATTTTTTGCCGTATCCAAAATCAAGTCCCGATAATCCATCAAAGGTAGTATTCGCCGGATATCATCAATCGGAGGGACAGATGATGCGATTTTATAATTCCATAAATCTTCCATCGGTCCGATTAAAATATTAAAAAGTCCCTGAGAGATTTCCGACATAATCATAGCGAAGTTTAAAACCTCCATTGTTTCTGGACTGATTTTGATTGAATTTTTACCGGCAGCCCGGTTCAGTTGGCTGATATCACTATCAGAAATATATCTGCTGAATCGCTGTTCCAGACGCATAAATTCGTTTTTTGCTTTCGTGATTGCCAGTTCTGCATTAACGCCGAATCCATTCAAAACTGTAAGCGTATTCATTCCGAAGAAGCTTTCTTCCGTCCAGTCAGTCTTCTGCATTTCCTGGTATCCTCAGTTTGCCTATTTCATTTCTTCACAACAATTCTTGTAAAGAATAATCTCGATTTCTTGACTTTAATTGGTACATATTTCTTTTGCCCTTCGAATAATTCTTCATAATTTCAGAGCGCTGGAACCAATTGCACTCCAGTAATTCGAAATTTAGACTTGCTATTCGAATCAATCGGGAAAAACTTGTTGTTGTGATGTTGTTGCGCTTCGCGCAACAACATCACAACAACAAAATCTCTCTTTATTCTCAAAAGGCTTTTCCAAATTTCGAATTGCTGGAAATTTTCATGTGAATATAAATATTCTTAAAAATTATTTTTCTAATATTGTCTTTCGCATGTATTTATGATCATGATTGTTGCAAGAGAAACAAGTACGATCATTTAATGAATTCTTTCATTTCATAATTATTTTTAATGAATAATAATTTGAATAATTTAATATAACGATATTACAAATTTATGATTTTTACAATAATCAAACTGGCAATTTAGATTATGCAACCCTTTTTCTGTAAATTCGAGTCTGAAATATCCATAGATCTTTAAGAATTCA
>JAPKMT010000042.1 GCA_026645735.1 Flexilinea sp. | reverse complement strand
ACACTGCACAGAGTGTAAAAACAACACTCCAGCTTATAATCTCCCTCGAATATCAATCTACTGATATTCCGAAATCGTATGGTGGTTTTCAGAATCCATATAAATCGAGTGTTTCAAAGACAATTTCTTCATTCTCCGGCAACTGGTATAAATTACCGTCTTTCGAACGACGGACCAGCCATCCATCTTCCATTTTCAGCCAGATCGTTCGTCCATCGGATGCTTGATAGGTAATCTGTACTTTTTCAGGAAAGCCGCCGCGAATAAAAAATAAAACATGATCTGTCAACGTTTCCAGATTTGTCAATTGTGAAGCATCTGCACGTAATTGGTTTATCTTGCCCAGTTTTGCCAATCCATGTTCTGCCCCGCCATCATAAGCAATCATGTAAGCATTGTCCGGATTGAACATCATACTGCCAGCATTTGTGCATCCATCGGGTATTTCCCGATCGATATATTCAGGGAAATCCAGTGTCGTAATTTGTGAAGCCTGCAAGTCACGTTTGCTTTGGACCGAATAGAACTCCGGATACAAACCTGCGTTGGACCAGTTTGCTTCCCAAATGTAATCACCTGGATTTGCTGCAATCAACACAGCCTGGTTTGGCAAGAAATCAAGCATCCCGCTTTGCAGCGCTTTTTCACCAGCCGCCCGTGGATACAGAAAGGTTCGGTTCAGCAGATCAGTAACCGTTCTGTTATTCTGCTGGTTCACCAGAATTGTCAGAAACAATGCGCAAACAGCCACAATTTTTCCTATGGTGAGAACCAGCGGATTTCGGATTTTTTGTGACACAAAAATGGCAAAACAAACGATGATCATGCTGATCCCAAAATATTCCAAAAATACCGGTAAATATCCCAGTCCAGGTATTAATTGTCCCTGATAACGCTGACTGACAGCGATGGTGACTGCTGGCAGCAGCCAAAATGACATGCCGATTCCAAACAACAATCTCAAATGATTTCCCGGATGAGCATCAGAACGTTTTTTCCGACTTAAGAGAATAACCAAAGCCACCAGCAATAAAACGATCCAGTCGTCCAATTTTACAGCTTTAATTAAATCTGTCATCTGGTAGGACAGAACATCCTTTGCCAAATAATTGGTACCGAGAATCGCAAGCTGGCTGCCGGAAAAATAGTAGCTCAGGGGGAGTGCTGCCGCCAATTGATAAAAATATGTCTGCACAATCAATTTCAAATCAAGACTGAAAGCAACACCGGGATAAGTGGATTTCTGAGCGAAGTTCAGGCGGACACCCCATATTACTCCAAGTAAAATGAGGACCATCAATATAAAAGGTATGGAGTATCGAAATGTCTTTTTCCAGTTCTTTGTATCCAGGAAAATAATCAACGGGATCAACAGAATGAAAGGGAAACTCACTTCATAGGTCATTAATCCGATAAAAAATGGAATCAGACTGAGCAGATAGAATCTTTTTTTTCCGGTATGCAGAAAATGAAGCAAGAAATAAGCAGTCAGCATTAATTCTGCCAAAATCACTTGCATCAAACCATAAAATCCGGTTACAGGATCCTGGTATGCACGAAACTGAATTAACACAGGGATCAACAGCATCGCGAACCTGCTGATTCCTTTTGATCCACTGATTTCACGAACGAGAAGCCCCAGTAAAAGTATGTCGATACCGACCAGTCCAATGATTGCTGCTTTGTATAAGGATACGTTTTCTATGTAAAAAAGAAAATAATAATAACAGGACAGGACATTAATTCTGCCAAGATCCAGGTATTTTTGCATAAATACCAGCACATTTTGCAGTAAGGGCAACTGGTCATATTTCTCAAACAGATAAGCCGTCGAATTAACGGCATCATCCCAGTAATAACCGCTATGGAACAATGGTTGTAAAGAAAGAACTGTTATGATCAGGATCAGAATTTCGGATTTCCAGGTAACCAGGAATTTCAAAACTGGCGAATCACTTTGTAAACCAAGATCTGGCAGCCTTGAAAAATGGTTTTTATCGGATAGAAAGAGAATTCTTGAAACAATTCCGATGATCAAGCTCAACCAGAAGAAAAATGAAAAACGCCATAGCAATTGAATAAGGCCACGAAACAAACTGATTGATCCCTGATACACATTGATCAGTTCCCAGAGCAAACCAAGCCATATTGCAGCCCAGGGAATAATGGTTTTGACATTAAATCCGTTTTGAAAGAAATCAAGAATACACAACATTAAAATAAAAAAGAAAAAAGAAAAAATCCATGGCTGCGACAGGTTGAACTTAATAAGCATCGTGATAAAAACGCAGATGGCAGCAAGCAATATGATGAATTTCAGGACTTGTCGTTTCATATTACTGATATCCGGTCAATCCGACAGAATCAAAAAGGATGGACTCAGATTCGTCTAATTTATAAAGGCTTCCCTGACTGGTCTCTCGGATCAGCCAGTTATCTGAAATTTTCTTTTCGTGGGCAGATCCATCTCTTGTGGTCCAGGAAATTATTCCAGAATTGTCATGATTCCCATAAACAAAGAATTTCAATTCATTTACAACAGGATCCAGCAGGATATCCTGGTCCGGACTAAAACCGGTATCCAGTATTTTTCCATATTTTGCGAGTCCGGTTTCGGATGTGCCGGTATATTCGAGAACATAGGTTTTCACCGGATAATAACGTTGCAATACATTCCTGTCTTGCGCTAATTCATCCCGGAACACAGGGACACTCATCGTTTCGATTTCCGAACCATGGTTGGCAGTGATAAAAGAGGTTTGGTATGGCTCACCCATCCAACCTCGTTCCCAAAGATAATTCTCATTATTGCTGACCAGTTTTGAAGTCGTCTGATCAAATTCATCTAAAATTCCACTTTGCAAGGCTGCTTCCCCTGTCTGACGGGGATAGAGAAAATAAGCATTCAATATCTCAATCATCCTGCGATTAGTTTGACTGTTCAGCAGAAAGATAACACTAAATGAACTAAACAGAATCATCCATATCAGGTCTTTGCGCAGAGTTTTTTGAATCGCATGAACGAAACAGTTAAGAATGAAATAAATAAGCATAGAAGCGCCAAAATACGCGAAAAAAACCGGAATATAAGCCAGGCCGGGCAGGAGTTGGAATTGATATTTCTCACTCATAGCAATGATCAAACCGGGGAATATTAATAAACAGAAACCGATTGCCCAGTATTCTGCTTTCACATGAAAAATATGGATGTTTCTTCGTAAATTTAAGAACAGAAAATCGGCGATCACCAATCCGACGAGGTCAACCCATTGCAGATTTGAGAAAAAGCCACTCCAGGAAAAATCAAATAATTCCTGTTCCTGGATCCATTCACCCATTAATGACGCACCGGTATCCGCCATGCGATAGTTTAATGGGAAAGCAGCCAATGTCTGATTAATCCAGGCAGAAAAAATTCTTTCTGGATGGAGACTGAATGTTGTGCCGCTATAAACCATCGCCGTCTGTGACGAAACCTGTCGAAAAATCATCGAAACACTTAACAAGACTAATTCAATTCCCAAATAAGGCAGACAAATTCTTATAACTTCGGAAATCTTTTTTTTCCGAAAGAACGTAAGTATTGGAATGAATAATATAAAAGGATAAAACATTTCATAGGAAAATAAGCCGATCGTAAAAAACAGCAGGCTTACCATCCGGTATTTTTGTGTTGAAGTTTCAAGATATTTCAAAAAAAATATCAAAGAAAGCATCAATTCAGCAAACATCAGTTCCATTAATCCATAATACGACAAGATGGAATCGTGATAAATCCGGAATTGAACGCATAGCGGAAAAAGAATCAGAATCATTAACGGAATCCACTCATTCTGAACGATTTTCCGTAATAAACGGTAAAACAAAAAACAATCCAACAGGATCAATATCAGAATGATGGTTTTGTAGAGGAAAGGATTTGAAAACAAATAGAACATTAAAAATTGAAATGTCGCAAACGGATTAAGCCTTCCCAATTTTCCGTATTGAACAATTTCAGAAAAAGTGGTTTGAAAAATTGATTCTCCGGTTACTTGAATTGCTTTCATCCGCGATGAATGGAAGGCATCATCCCAATAAAATCCGCTGGATAGCATTGGCAGCAAATTTAGCAGCACAAACACAAAAGTTAAATAAAGATTCGTCCTGTAAGGAAAGTGGAATGAAATTTGAACATTTTTTTTGGAAAGAAAGATTTGTAATCTAAGACCGATTCCACTGAACAGACAGATCAATCCAATGAAAGACCATTTTTCTATGCTTCGCAGGAAGTTGGATTCTGTTTGATAAATTCCGAATAACAGAACGGCCACATACCACAGAATCCCGACGAAAAGCAGAATCCAGCTTGCAGAAAATAACGGATTCACAGAGGAGAAATGCTTCTGATCCAATAATAAAAAGAAAAAGTACAGCAGTATCAGGATAGCTGCGGTTTTCAGCGGGCCAATTACAGTTCGCGAAAGATACGGTGCAGCAAAAACTGATTGTACCAGAATCAAAACAATACCGGCAGCAGATAACAGCATGCCTGTCTTCAGCAGCCGTTGATTATGCAGGATTTTATGGATCATAGGTTAGATTATAAAATGAAATCGTTTCTTTGGATTCAAATCGAGTGCAGCTTCCAACAGGCTGAAATACAAAGCCAAGCATCATGGTACCTGTTCCAAATTTATTAAATATTTTTTCATTATTAGATTTTGAAAATGGAAGAAAAAAAAGAAAGAAGGCTAACAAGATTCGATAAAGCCGATATTTACCAGCCCGTGGGAACAGGATACCCGCGTAGCTTCAGTAGCTGACCCAATTTCTTCTCGATATCATGCAAAGAATCCATATCGTCGACTGAACATGGATTCGAATAATCTTCGACAACACCTTCTTTCACGAACATCTTTTCACCCAGATCAAACAAATACCAATTCTGACATTGAATGATCGTCAACAGTCTGAACAGATCATTGGGCTTGTCTACCTTTATACTGTTTTGATTCTGTTGTTCCATCTCCAAATCCAGTTCATCCCCTTTATGTTGTGGTGCAACAATGATTCGAACAGGATCCAGCGGTTTAATCAGAGAATTGCCTTCCATCCATGATGGAATCGGAATTTGCATATAATCCAGAATGGTTGGTGCAATATCCACATTCTGCGTATTAACAGTAAGAATACCTTGATATGCATCCTCTGGAAAATGGATAATCAAAGGGAGTTTGTCGGTTGTGGTCCATTGCTGGCCATGATCTGTGTAAAGGACCAGCAGTGTATTATCGAATTCGCCGATTTCTTTCAAATATTCAACGATTTTCTTTGTTTGATGATCAAAATTCAGTATCGCATCGTCATAAAAATCGGTCATCCATTCCTCATTTTGACTCAGATCTTTGGAAAAGACCCGATCAGATGGATTGAATACCGGTCCATGGGTTCCCAACAGGTGGATTTGCACAAACAGAGGCTGCTCCATACGAAAAATGTCATCCATTCGTTGAAAAAGATAATTCAATTGTTCGTCATCTGCAGATCCGGTTAGCAGTCTGAATTTTGCAACCTGAAGGTTTTTTGACTGTTGGCTTGGAATAAAAAATATCTGTCTCAATCGATCATTGATTCTCTCGAAAATTGAGACTAAAAAATACATCTCGTTATCATACCCTGAAGAAGAAAAGCTGCTGATCAATTGATCTGAAGTGGAATTACGCTGGTTGACCTCATCAAATGCATTTTTGAAATTAATGACATTGACATCAACATAGAACGGGATTCCAATCGAAATGGTTTTATAACCATTTACCTTCATAAACCAGGGCAGGTGTTGATACATGTGCAATCCCAGTAAAGTTTGAGGAGGGCTCAATACATGTGTCGTTAATGGATTTTTTCCCGTCAAAACTGCCGTTATAGAACCAGTTGTCGCTGAGGCATTGGTAAAATGATTCCTGCTGATTAACGAGTTCTGCGCCAGTTCCGTAATGAAGGGTGTTGTTTCCCGCTCATATCCATACAAGGACATATGAGAAGCATTCAATCCATCTGTACTGAGTAGAATAACGTTCGGACGCCGGTTTGCCTGCATCCCTAATCCATTTGGGTTATTTTCCAGACTTCCAGACCGGTAAGCTATTCCTGCCATGCCAAATGAAATCATAACGAGAATACCTGCAACAAACATACAGATTTTGCCAGCTCTGTCCTTTGCCGCAGAGCTGCTGGAAACTGAAAACCGTTTCAATAAATAAAGGAAAATAAGTAGAAAGATGATTGCATATAAAACTCGACCCGGTGCTCCAACACCCAGAATTCCAATTTTTAAAACCGTATAAGTGAAATTATCGATGAGAATCAGAAAAAGACAAGACAATATAAAAGCCATTGGGATCTGAAAGAGGAAATGGTGCCATATTGGAAATCGCTTTGAAATGGTCATTTGCAACAAAAATAAAACGAACCAGAAGATCATGATCAGTAATGTTACAAACAAACCGGAAATCAATAGAATCTTAACTTTCGCCCATAATTGCATATCATCCATGAAAGATGGCTTGGTAATTTGAAAGAGCCATTCCATAAAAACATAACAATATGCAGCCAATATCGTTTGGACAATCGATCGTATCCAATAATGTTTTTGGTCTTCAATGTATATGCTTTTTTCAATCAGAATGGTTTCAATATTTTCATACCACAACCATATTGGTCCCAAAGGGAATTGGAGAAGTCGTCTGCGCTTTGATGAATTTCTGAGATTTGAGTATAAAAAACGAATGATTCCAATACTCAGAATTACAAAAAGAACCGCCCCCCACTTCCTCTTTATGATATGAGGACGGATATAAATCTCATAAGTATGGTCCTGTATGGAATCGGTGGGAACTGTTGGGCTGATTAAAAGTGTGATCAGATCACTATAGATATGTTTGACTGAAAAAGATCCTTTGATTCCCGATTGCGTATATTCGAGGGTCCCTGCATCAAATACGCTCTGATCTTCCAAAATGACGATTGAATTTGAATCAAGAAGAAAGAGTGGGTACTTGATTTGGAATTCACAAGTCTGCCCGTAACATGCCATTTCCTGTGGTGGAATCGTATCTTTATGATAAAAAAACGAAGCTCCTGGCTTCAGCATCACAACAAAACTGAATAAAAATGAAATTAGATAAGTAGAAGCAATTAAGGAGATGAATACTTTTTTCATGGAGTTTTTTTTCCATAAGTTATTCGTTTTTTGATAATAATGATTCTCTTAATCAGAGAATCATTACTGATCCAATTGCAAATTTTCCGAATGTATGAATTGTTTCGAATGGCATAGAAACAGGATTCGATCACTTCCGGTGATGGGTTCTGCCGCTATGAAAGAGAAATTATTCTCAAATGCAGTTTTAAATCCTTCCAATGTATATTGGTCGAAAATATCTTTCCGTGTTCGCAGCAGTGTCTGTACCTGAGAATCTTCTTTTGGAACAAATTCGATGATCAGATGTTTGCATATTCGTGACAACCATTCCGAAATCATCGAAAATGGTAAATTATTGGAGATCGCCAGATGATGGACCAAGGCCAGAGCCATGATACAATCCGGCTGCTGCCGATGCTCAATTGAGCTGCGTTCTTGATTGGCAAATCCAATGGCAGGGCTCGGATTCGTCAAATCCAGGACAAGCGGCAGAATATCCGTTTTTGTTTTTTTGCCTTGCTGATAATTCCGTTCGACTGCAATCGGATCAATGTCAAACGCGGTCACTTGTGCCCCGCTATCCGCTGCGATTCGAGAATAACGGCCATCATTCGCTCCAAAATCCCATACTGTCTGCGGCTCAATTTTCTTCATCCAGCTTGCCAAAATCTCTTCTTTCCGTTTGGATGCCTCCTGAGAGTAATTTGTCTCTGAATAATAATCGCCCCATTCTGTCCGGATATTCTTCAGCCGTATCCCTTCAACAGCCCGGATTAATCCATCAATGATTGCGATGAAACCGCTCTTTTTAATCGGTTGAATTCTTTTGATTTCCTGCTTTTTTCCGTCATCCGCATGTTTTTCAGACAGTTTTGCATGCCAGTGTATGTGCTGCAAAGCGGTGATACCGCCTTTCCGTTTCAACAGTTTACTCGCCAGATCTAACGGGATTCCATCGATGTAAATTCGCATCAGCTGCGACAAACGAACATCGATATTTGCCATCAACAACAATGGCGCAAGAAAATGGCGGCAAAATTGACCGTAGGCAATCCACGGTTGCCCTTCTTCATAAAAATCAAATGAGAGTGTATCAATCAGTTTTGGAGAACATTGTACAAATTGTATATTATAGGCACTGGCATCTTTCAGAACCATTCCAAAGTCAACTGCTTTTCGATGAATTTTTAACGTTGCCAATGCGGCGTCTTTATATGCACCGAACGACCATTCATATGGATATGAAATCAATGGAATCCGCTGTGGTTGGATCACACACCAGGCTGCAGGATCATTCAGAGGATAGGATACTTCCGTATGTGATATGAATATGCCATCACGAACTAATGCTTCATATAAGCCGCTTTTCATCAGATGATCATATTGTTTTTGATAAGTAAGATTTATTTGCCGATATAGGATGTTTTTTTCCAAGAAGATGAATCCGGATGGATCACGAAACGAACCAGAATCTCTCATTTACGCTCTCATTTCTCTTCTGATTTGGCGTCTTCCCCATGGATTTCATCCATTTTTTTCTTCGAAAAGAGCTTTTTAACTTTTTCCCGGATCATAAATAAAAAACCGCCAATCACTGCAAGGGCTGCGATAATCACCTGCAGGAGCATGCTGCCCGTTCCCGGGTCCAGATAATTACGCGGCGATAACAATAGATCAAGATGGAAAATCATTTTTTCTCCTTTTTGTTAATTTATTAATAACTTATATTATAGCAGCAACAAATATCGCAATTTTGTCTTATTTAATTAATTTTTGATTATATATTTTTTTTTACAATAATTGCAAAGTTTTATAAATCCATCGCTTTTCCATTTGGTACATATGATATGAATTTTTTTCTGGTATAGACGAATCCGCTTCAGTCAGCAGCAATTCGAAATTAGGAAGAGCCTTTTGAGAAAAAAGAAAAAAACATGTTGTAGTGTTGTTTTTGCGTAGAGCGCAAAAACAACACTACAACAAATGATCCTCCCCATATTTTGAATCGCTGTTCAATTAGCGGTCAAAGAAATCGTATACAATTAATACTGTTGCAGAACAGTCGTTCTTCAGGAGGAGAATTGGAAGAAAACAAGAAAGAAACCACCGTTGTTAAGAACATGCTCCTGTATGGTTTGGGCGGCGCCATGTCACAGGCAGCCGGATTGATCACACTCCCACTCATGACGAGGGTACTGAGTTCCCATGAATATGGCGCCATAGAAGTGATCACAGCTGCAACAGGTTATTTCTCTTTGTTGATAGGATTGAATACGATGAGCGGTTTATACCGCTTTTTTTATGCTGCAGATGAAAAAAAACATGATCGAAAGAGCCTGGTTTCTACAACCTTTCTTTTTGTATTTCTCACCGGGCTCATTATTGCCTTAATGTCGATTTTTTTGAGCCCTGTTTTTGCTAGAAACCTGTTTAATGATCTTTCTTATTCCGGTATTATCCGTTTAGCCTTCAGTGCACTCATCCCTGTTTCAATTTACACTTACTCTCTTTGTTTGCTCCGTATCCAGAATAAGGCCGTGGTGTACATCATAACCGCGATGATAGTATCAGTGGTCTATATGGGTTGTGTAATTTTGTTCATTGCAGTTCTACATTCTGGGATAGCTGGTTATTATTATTCTCAGATTATTGCCAATATGATCGGAGCCTGCATCGCCTTGTTCCTTTCCCGGCAATATTTGGCATTGCAATTTTCATCTTACTGGTTCAAAAAACTGGCAAAATACAGTTTTCCTCTGGTTCCAGGAACATTATTTGGTTGGAGTCTATCCGCAAACAATCGCATCTTTTTGAATGCATCAACCAGTCAAGTGGAGGTTGCCTATTATGGGTTGGCCAACAAAGCAACGGTTATCATCACACTGGCAACACAGGCATTTTGCAATGCATGGGAGCCAACCATGTATTCACTGCTTGACAAAACTGAAAAAATTCGCAAAACATTGCCGTCAATGCTTTCTCTTTACACCTTTGGAGCACTCGCAATTTGTACCGCGATTATGACCATCGCCCGGGAGCTTTTCTTATTCTTAGCCCCGCCGGAATATCTCGCAGGTATCGGACTGTTGAGCATCATGCAACTGCGCTGGATCTTTACCATGGGTGTCTATGTAATTGATCCGGGAACTGCAAAAAGCGGAAGAACCTATTGGGTATCCATCATGCTGGGAATTGCTGTACTCGTAAACCTGGGATCGAACTTGCTGTTGACCTCAAAATTCGGCCTCTATGGTGCTGTGATCTCCGAATTATTGGGTTATGTTGTCGCAATGAGCGGACGCTGGTTTATATCGAACCGGTTTTTCCCGATCCAATGGCATTATCGATACTTTCTTTCGCTCCTGGTTTGCTATGGAATAACAGCCTGGCTTCAGACACGTATAATTTTTGGAAATTATCCCTGGGTTTGGAGTTTTCTGCTTCGGCTCCTGTTGACGCTCATCTTCCTGGTTTTCGCCTGGTTCACCTTAGACAGAGAATCCAAAAATATTATCACATCATCGATACAGCCTTTGAAAAAAAGAATGATTCGATAAAATTCGGACAAGCTTTCGAGCAGATGTTAGAACGATTTGGACAGAATTCGGTGGTAAAAATCAAGATGCTTTCTGGCAATCGCCATCCATCCAAGATTTTCATTCGCAAAAACATAACCATTCTCTCCAATTTTTTCACGCAGGACAGGATGTTCAATTAATTCCAGCAATGCCTGTGTCAGAGCAGTGACATCATGCGGCGGAATCAGGATTCCTGTCTTGCGATTTTCTATCATATCCGGAATTCCGCCTACTTTCGTGGCAATTATTGCTTTATGAAAGGCAAAAGCTGTTGGAATCACACCAGACTGGCTGGCTGAAAGGTATGGTAATGCGACAATGGACGCTTGGCGCATAAAAGCTGCAACCTCTTCGTCTGTGACGAAACGATTGGTTATCTGAATTCGCTGGTCAGTCAGATATGGGCGATAGGGTTCCAAATCTCCTCCACCGGCTATATGAAGTTTCCAATCCGGATGTTTTTCAAATACGGGTGGTAACGCTTTCAGTAAAATATCCAATCCCTTGTATAGCTCAATTCGTCCAAAAAAAAGAATCTCATTTTTTGCTAAAACAGCTTCTTTTGTACCCTGTGTAAAAAAATCATAAATCCCATGTGGAACAACCAGAATCCTCTCAGGCAGGAAGCCCTGTGAAACAAGAATTTCTTTGCCCTGATTGGTCATCACCACAAAATAGCGTGGTATCTTCCGGAAGATCGATTCCGTTATCCGAAAATAGCGCGGCGTTCCTTCATGATGGACTACATCATGCATCGTGTAAACCAAAGGTTTTCTGCAAATGAAGCGAACAAAAAAGCCCAAAAATGGATTCCATTCCTGCGCACTGGTGATGTGGACAATATCCGGTCGGAAATGCATAAATACCTGAATTATTCGCAGCCAGGTCGCCGGATGCAGCAATCGCTGGATTGTCCCCTTTTTCCCCGTACCGGTATTCAATGGGAAAAGTTGAATCTCCGAATTCATGCGGAGCTCGCCGATATGTTCTGCATTTTCAGCTGTTATCATTCCGACAATACCAAGTGCGCTCAAACTTTCAGCTAAACAATCGTGAAAATGGAGCAGACCTCCGCGACGGGTCAGGCAAATCAGAAGAATTTTTATTTTTGGTTCCATTCCAATATTTCCTGTTTTCACACAGCAATTCTAAATACGGAGAAGATTACTTTTTATTTTGGTGTTTTTACACATAATATATCAAACAAAAATAAATCAAATGGTCGCTCATAATTCAAAATGCCAGTCGAAATTTCGAATTTCTAGTTTTCATATTACAACACACTACGGTAAAAATGAACAGTCTAAAATTTCTTGAATTATCTGAATTGATGCATTTTTTTCTTCAGAATTTGGACAATCTCTATCAATCCTATTCCACAATACACACAACGGATTATTCATCACCGGAGTAACTTCCAAAGCTGCGCTTGTTTGAGCGATTGCCTGCTCCCAATCAGAAACATGTGCATAACCCTCAATAAACGGAATCCTTTCCATTGGATCATTCGGATAATCTTCCAATGAGAATGCTTCATTTCCCAGAACAGCTACTTTCTGCCAGTCTTTCCGTTGTCGGTTTAAGTCGGCCTGTTCATAGTACCAGCACCAACCATGAGCCGGTTCAGTTCCAAAAAGAACAGGATCCAACGGTTGATCTGGAATATCTGTTAGTATTCTTGAATAATTATTTAACAATGCAGCATCCCGATCAATGATCGGAATCGTTTGATTAAACAAGTCCACTTCCGGATCCAGCACATGCACACATCCCGGTGCATTGAAATACAGACTGATCGCATCACTTGTCATTCCAAAAAATTGCGCTGAAAGATATTCCTGGAAGACAGGTTGTCCGGCTTCCATCCCGCTGAGTGTATTCGTTCTTTTAGTATTGGTATATAAGATATAAGGCATTTCCTGACCAACATATTTTTCTGCATAGATCCAATTCAATGGTGCTGTCAGAGAATTATCTGTGCTGAAACGGATGGGCAAAACATTGGTTACGACCACAGTATTCTCTTCGATTGCCGGGACGCGCCACTTTAATTGCCAGAAAAAATCCCGAGTTAATGTCCAATCTCTGCGATATTCGTTTGCATTTACGAAATGCCTTCCCGCAGATAATCCGATCAGAATAGCAGCCAATATGACAGGAAGAATTCGAGGTTTTCTGAGCAGGGAGAAAAATCCTCCCCAAATAAAACTGACTCCCAAAATAAACGGGAGCGTAAATCTGCTGTTTTGAAAAATGAAAGACAGATTTGTATTTGTCATCCAAAACGGTTGTCCAGCGAATATCATGCTGACAACACCGATGAAAATAAGCTGAACTGCAGGTATTTTGTCATCGGTTTTTGTCGAATTTATCAGCAAATAAAGACAAATCAGAACAAAAATAAACAATATCAGACAGACTGCTGTATACATCAGAAATGACCGTTTTCCGATAACGTCAGGGGATGGAAAACGAAAGATTTCCGTCCAGGCTGAAATCAGGACCTTGTAACAATCTGAAAAGACTGTCCCTGTATATGTTATCAGTGCACTCAATGGATGTGCTTTCATCTCTCGCAGCAGACTAAAATCATAGTAGGATGTCTGAGTCTGATTAAAAAACACTCGATAAATTACAGCAAAAATAAAGAGAATTCCGTAAAGCACGGATCGTCTAGCTGATTTCAACAGGATTTGTGTACGTCTTTGTTCTGATTTAGATATTTCCACACCCATCATTAACGGTCTGATGAGTTCAAGCAGAAAAAAATATTCTGATGCAAAAAGATTGATAGCAGATAAGAAAAGAGCCAATGCTTCAAGAATGATCCTTCTGGAGGGTTTCCGGATAGCCTGAACAGTCAAAAGAAACGACATACAGAGGATCCCGATTAAAAAATATGAAAAGCTGAAATTAATCGCTATCGGTTGCATCGTAAAACCAGGATATGCAATAAAAAACAATGCGCATAGAAAAGCATGATATCTGGATTTTCCCAAAACTTGATAAACCAGATATCCAACCATCGTGGAGCTAAGAACACGCATAACCAGTCCATACAGTTGGATTCGAAACGGATCTTTCCCGGTGATCAGTATTGCCAGATTATGGATCTGCCCAGCCACGGGGCGGCTGAAACTGAAATGCCGTACAAGTCCTTCATATCCAAGTTCAAGCCTGGTCCAAAGATAAGCCCAATCATCCCAATAAACTCCCAGCTTTCCTGCCAGCACACCATAACTTAAAAAAGCAAAAATCAATAAAAGTATCGGGAGAAAAATAAAAGGGACTTGAACATCTCGGATTCTTTTTTTCATAGCTGTGGTTTAACCATTATAAATTTTTTTTCATAAGAAGTTCTGACGCCATGCAGTAATTCAAAATTTGGAAAAGCCTTTTGAGAAAAAAGAGAAAACTTGTTGTTGTGTTGATTTTGCGCGGAGCGCAAAATTAACACAACAACAAATAATTCTCCCCATACTTCGAATCGCTGGACGCCATGGAGTGTCAAAACGCAAGGCCTCATTTTTGGCAGATCACGATTTTATCCGACATTAGCCATCTGAAAAATAGACTGTTTTGCCGAATCTAAAGCAGGTACTGCTACAAAACAAAAACAGCGGACAAAACCAATAGAAGTGAAATAATAACACTGGCACTCCAGAATATTACTGCCATTTGGCGCGTGAATTCCTGTTGATAAAAATGCATTCCAAGAAATAAATCAAAAAAACAAAAAATGACACCAAAAATTGGGATTAACAGCACATTTTCGACTGGAATAGATTCCTGTGGGATTCCTGCTTCAGAGTATCCCAGCTGAATTGTCTGATGCGATGAAAACCGAAATCCAATCCACAATGACAAAATGGCTAATAATATCAATGATGTAAAAACGGAAAAGCGGGCAGTCCGATTTTTCCATGATTCAGAAAACCAGTCCACTGGACGAATAGTTTGCCATTCGACCTCAGATAGGGATCCAAGCTGCAAGATACGGGAAAAAGACTCCATAAATAATCGTGGTTTTGAAGGAGATATCACAAAAATACAACGTGATGTGCCGATAAACAACATTGTCAGCACGTCAGATCCAATGAATTCCATCAGTGGATAATGCTCTGTAGATACTTTCCCAAGATATGCTCCAGGCATTGGGAGAAATGACCAGGGAATTTCAAATGGCATTTCTTTCGGAGTTCGGATCCATTCAATCTCGGAGAGTGGAATTACCTCTTTGCGTAATCCCCAATAGATATGAAATCCATCCCGCTCCATTCGATAAGACGAAAAGATTAACGCAAAAATCCGATAACCGATAAAACAAATCGGAATCAACAACAATAGTGAAACGATTAACAGAACAAAATAGAACAGTCCAGGAGTTTGACGAGAAAAAAGCAGAAAACCAACGAGATCCAACGCAATTAACAACAGAAGCAAAGGAAGATGTACAAAAAGCCCAAGCGTCCTTGCCGGAGAAAATTGGTATTTTGAAATTTCATTGTTTGGCATAGATACTGATAATTATAAGGATTGCCTTATAACCGATGCAACTTCCTGAACTTGTTCGCGTGTCATTTTCCCTGAAAAAGGTATTGCCAGTCCCCGGCGTCCTAAATCTTCTGCAACAGGATATTTCCCTGGGACATATCCGAATTTTTCTCTCATATACGGTTGGAGATGGATCGGTGAAAAATAAGGACGAACCGGTACTCCCAACGCCGTCATACGATGAGAAATTGCTGAACGATCCAATCCCGGTTGCAAACGAATTACATAAACGAACCAACTGTTTCTTGTCGTCGTGGGCTCCGCTTTCGGACATTCAATCCCATCCATATTGGATAAATCTTCTTTATACCAGGTCGCGACTTGCTCCCGATCTTGAATCAACTGATGAATACGCTTCATCTGTACGACTCCTAATGCAGCACTCATTTCATCCATGCGATAGTTGTATCCCAAAAACGAATGATCCAGCCAGGTGTCGCCCGGAGCTCTACCCTGATTTCTCAACGAACGAACCATCTCCGCATCTTCATCACAATCTGTGATGACAATTCCACCTTCTCCTGTTGTGATTTGTTTATTGGGATAAAATGCAAAAACGCCATAATCTGCTAACCGTCCTGCATGCTGATCTTTATACATCGCGCCTAATGCCTCACAGGAATCTTCAATAACTTTTAAATGATATGTTTTTGCAGATTTGTTGATCTTTTCATAAGCAGCAGGCTGACCGAAGATGTCTACTGCAAGAATTCCCTTAAGTTCGCCATCTGAAGAGAATCCTTTCGAAGGCAGCCATTGTTTCGCCTTTTCTTTCGATTCTGACAAATCCTGAACAGCTGCTGCAACCTGTTCCGGATCAATATTGCCAGTGTTCGGATCCACATCAACAAAAACAGGTGTAATTCTTTCGAACAACAAGGCATTGGTGGATGATACGAATGAAAATGGTGTTGTAATAACCCAATCACCATCTTTCCATCCGGCTGATCGGACACATAAGTGAAGTCCTGCAGTACCGGAATTGACGGCAATGGCATGTTTACAACCAATGAATTTTTCAAAAGCGCTTTCAAATTCCAGGACGTATGGTCCCATACTTAAGTAATTTGTTCGTAAAACAGCAGCAACAGCTTCCCGTTCCTCATCTGTTATGTCAGGCTGGGACATCGGGATGCTGAATTTTTTCATAAAATCCATAATTACTCCTAAAAATTTGAGTAGGGAATATTTGGGGAACCGGGAATCGAAGGTTCAATTATAACCTTCTCCTCCATTCGAACCTGTCCGCGCAAAAATGCTCCTTCTTCGGTTGAAAAACCGACAACACTGACATCTCCCCAAACTCTGCCAGTACTGCGAATTTCGAGCCGTTCTGCAGTGATATTTCCACGCACAGTTCCCGCAATAACTACAGTGTTTGCCCTCAGATTCATACATGTGACACGACCTGTTTCACCAACAACCACCATTCCACGAATCTGAATTTCTCCTTCAAAAGTTCCTTCAATACGTATGCCGCCAGCTCCGCGTAAATTTCCGCGCCAGTTTATGCCTGGTCCCAGGACTGATGTGACACGTTCAATCGCTGACCCTGATTGTGGTTGACTGCTGGATGGATTTTTTTTAAACACGTTGGATGCCTATGCAATTTTTCTGAAATCTCGGTCGGTTCGAAAAGTCTCTGTTCTTGTATACGGCCAGATAGTTCCTGCATATACACGTCCTTGATCTGGAACATCTTCTTTAACCACAGCACTGTTCCCAACCCGCGCTGCTTTGCCTATGCGTACGCCAAGATTGATGGTGGCTCCCATTCCGATTTGCGCAAAATCATGAACTTCGACGTTTCCTGCCAATAGCGCTCCTGGAGACAGATTAACACAAGTGCCGATTAAACACTCATGAGATAATACCACACCGGCATTAATTAAGGTGCCGAATCCGATTTTACTTTCACTGCTGATATAAGATTTGGCTAGAATTTGAATTCCTTCATTCAGGCAAACGCTTTTCTCAACAAAAGCAGTTGGATGAATCAAATTTGGAAATGAAAAATCCATTTGTCGCAGATGTTCAAATATACGCCAGCGGACCTGATAATTTCCAATGCCACCCACTGCATTTACTACCGAAATGATGCCTTGATCCAACAAGGAAGGTAAAACCTCCGCATTGCCAAGAACAGGATACCCCATGACCAGCATACCGCTTTTAACGCCATCGTCAACCACGCCAATAATCTCCCATTCTTCCAATGAGAGAATCAAATCAATGAGGGTTTTCGAGTGACCTCCAGCGCCGTAAATAAATATCGGTTTTTTCATAACTGTATTTTACATTATAAATTTTTAACAAAATTCTGTCATTGAAAAATCATAGATCGGAAAAGACTTCAATCGAAAGAACAGCCAGCGATTTTAAATTTAAAAAAAAGGTCTTTTATTTTATGCTTCTCATAAAAGATGATCATCAAAAAATTCTCCGGCTACTTATATTGCTGTAAAAGAATACGTTCTTTTGAAATATATATTAAAATTCCAATTAATCCTTTACTGCATTAAAATACAGAATATATGTTTCTTTTTCGTAAATAACCAGTAATTCGAAATTTCGAAAAACCTTTTGGAAAAAAAAAAAAATTTGTTGTTGAGTTGTTTTTGCGCTCCGCGCAAAAACAACTCAACAACAAATAATTCTCCCCATATTTCGAATCGCTGGTAAATAACGAATTTTAATAAGTGTACAGTTCTTGAGTAACAGAATAAAACAGAAGATGTGATGCATCACCAGAAACAGTGGCTTTAGACAACTGTCGGTCTGTTTCTAAAAAGTGATATATTTATTTCGAAACCAAACAGAAGACACATCATAGGAGAAAAAATTTATGGCGATTAATTTTGGAACAGATGGATGGCGTGCGGTTATCTCCGACACATTTACTTATGAAAATTTGAGAGTCGTCTCTCAGGCTATAGCCAATGCCGTATCTTCTTCCTCATGGGAAGAAATGTCAAAAGTAGACCAAATTCCCAATAAAGACAGAATTGTTATCGGATATGACACCCGGTTCCTTTCTGACCGTTATGCAAAAGAAGTAGCGCGTATTTTAGCTGCGAACGGATTCAAAATTTTCATCAGCCAATCCTGTGCCCCGACACCGGCAATTTCCTATGCTGTCAAATTTTATGGAGCGATCGCCGGTGTGATGATCACAGCCTCACATAACGCACCTCGCTACAACGGTGTAAAACTAAAGGCAGCCTATGGCGGTTCAGCATTGCCGGAGCAATGCACATTGGTTGAAGTTTTCATGAATGATAATGAAACGCAAGGCCGCGGGCCAAATTTAATGGATTATGACAAAGCACGTGAAATGGGTTTGATTTCGACATTCAACCCGATTCTCGAATATGGAAACCACATTCGGAAACTTATCGATTTTGACATTATTTCTGATGCAAAGGATCTTCGTGTAGTTGTTGACTCAATGTACGGGTCCGGTCGTGGGGTTATCAAAAACCTTCTTCAGGGAACAGGTGTTGAAGTCAATGAAATTCGAGGTGAGATGAACCCCGGTTTCGGAGGGATTCATCCCGAACCGATCAACCGGAATCTTGGAGCGCTGGCAAGTGCTATCGCATCAGGCCTTGGCAATTTAGGGCTGGCAACCGATGGCGATGCTGATCGGACTGGCGCAATGGACGAAAGAGGCAATTTTGTCGATCCTCATAAAATTATGGCTCTTTCCATAAAATATTTGCATGAGAAAAAAGGTTTAAGTGGAGCATTGGTCCGAACAGTTTCGACAACCCGTATGATTGACCGCCTTGGAAAAAAATATGGACTGCCTGTTTTTGAGACACCAGTTGGTTTTAATCATATTTCAGATCATATGATGGAACGAGATGTCCTGATCGGCGGTGAAGAATCCGGCGGAATTTCCTTCAAAGGCCACATTCCGGAAGGGGACGGCATCATCATGGGACTGTTGCTTACAGAAATGGTAGCCGCCAGTCATGCCACATTGGGGGAACTTGTGGATGAACTTCTTGCCGATGTTGGTCCTGCCTTTTATGACCGGACTGATTTGCGCCTAAAAAGGCCGGTTGCCAAAAAGGAAATGATTAAATTCCTGATAGACAATGCCCCGGCAGCAATCGGTGGAGAAAAAATTGCAGAAATCAGCACCCTCGATGGTGTGAAGTATATTATGGCCGATGATTCCTGGCTGCTGATCCGTCCTTCCGGCACTGAACCTGTTTTAAGAGTGTACGCAGAGGGGCGATCAATTCAAATGGTAAAAGAATTGTTGGGATATGGAAATCAAGTTGCAGACAATGTCAGCTGATCGATAACGAATTTTAATTAAAAAGTCCAATGATTTTTCGAGACCAAATCATCGGACTTTTTTTTCTTTCTGTCGAATCTATTTCAAAGATTTCTTTGATCGAATCACCCGTACACTTAATATCAACACTAATAAAATCATAATGATAAAAATGACCATTGGCAGATTTAATCGCTCAGCAAATCCAGTTTCGGGTAGCATCGTTTCACGAACAATCGGAACTAACGTAGCGCCTGAATCATGAGCTGAAATAGTGGCTGTTGCCAGTTGAACCGGAGTCAATTTTGTAACCGGCAGGGTAATAATACGGACCAAACTAATTTGGGTCATTGTGGGTGAAATTTCTGTAGGAAGCTGCTCCGGAGTGTTTTCTGATATGGGAGTGCGAGTCGGTTCATTGGAGTAATCTTCATCTTCAAATTTCAGAGGTTCATCATCCAAATCAGAGTATGTAGCTGTTATTTCCACATCTTTCATAGATAAAGGATTTGATACGAGTAAATTCTCTTGAACGGCTTCATCGCTTGTGCCTTCTGGTCCGGAAATCGCATTCGGAAGGGGAAGCAGCGGATGATCGGTCACAAGCACATCTATTTGGGATGATTCATTTCCAGCGGGACTTTCAGATAACTGGGGCGTAGTCTCAGTTAATACATCCTCTGTGCCATGATCCGATTTTTGCTCTTCAGTTACCTCAATTGCAGGGGAAGTCGGAGCTACTTCAGTTTCTTTACGAAAGAGTTTTTTAATTGATTCCAGCAATTTTTGAATTAAGCTGAGGTTCTCTTTTTCCTGATCTGGTTCCTCAGTAACAATGGCCTTTTCAGTGATAGATTCCGCCGCTAAGATGACTTCAACCGGTTCTGTCGGAGATTCTGTCATGGGATTGGGCACATCGTGAACGGACTCAGTCAAAATCAGTGGCGTGACCGGACTTTCCTGAATTTCTATGGTTTGATTGTTGATGACCGCTGTCGCAGTGATTTCCATTGTTGCCTGCACAGCCAGTGCGGATTTATCTTCCGTTATTTCCTGGACAATCAGTGCAGGTATGTCTTCCTTGGTCGCCTGCACAGCCAGCGCGGATTTATCTTCCGTTATTTCCTGGACAGTCAGTGCTGCAGGTATGTCTTCTGTTGGTGCGATTATTGTTGCTGTAGAAGAAACTGACGGATTTATGCCAAATAGCCGCTTCCAGAAGTTGACAAATTTTCCGAACCAGTTTTCATTTTCGTTGACAGTTTTCTGATCTGGAACAACAGTACTGGTAGAATCCATTTGCATCCTTGTTTCAGTTTCGGTTAATACTGGAACATCAGTGATAGCATTTACAACAGAAGGATCATTCCGGATCTCATCTGCAGATATGGCAGTTTTAATCGATTCCTGTTCCATTGGATCATTTTCCTGCACCAAAACGGTTTTAACCTGTGTGATTACCGCCTTTGTCGGAATGATTTTAATCGCAGAAAGCGTTGGTTTTAATGGTTGCGTATTTATTGAAACCGGATTTATTGTCGGGTAAGGTGTAATCGATTCTTCCAAAGGAGTAGTTGTCCTACCCATCTCCATGCGATTTTGTGAATTTGCTGGATTTATTACGAAAACATGCGGTGTTTCGGATGGAACATTGACCAAAAGATTGGATACAGCCCCCAGCGTTCTTGTTGGCTGACTTTCGATCTTTTTATCTGTTGTGATTTTAACAACAATGGGTTGTTCCAAAGATATGGCAGTTGGGATCTTAGTGGCAAAGGAATCAGTTTTGGTCGATTCTATTGGAATAATCGGTTGATCGAGAGGAATCACAGCGATTTTTTCAGGTGCTGTGTTCGTGCGCTCTGGAATGGGTGTCGATATTATGGGGGAATCTTCTGTGATGATCAAAGGAACAAAATCTTTCGTTGCGGTCTGAAGCGAAGAGTTTACATCACTTTGAGGGGGCAATGTATTTTCAACTTCCACCGCAGTCACTGCAAAGCTTTGTTCGAGCGTATTATCAGGAGTAATGGATGCTGTATCGATAAAAGTCTCTGCGTTCGTGATTTCAAATTCAGTTTCAGCCTGAGGAAGTAATGTGCGTTCTGATTGCATGTCTGTCTCTGAAAATGTAAGGCTGGGTTGAATCGTTTCGGAAATCGGTTTCTGAGGTTCCGGATTTTTTTTGATGAAAAGAACTGCAAAAATAATGATCAGAATAAAAAGAACAAACATCCACGGTGGGATTGATGCCCCTTGTCTTTTTTTCCTTTTTCGTTTTTGAAATTCATCTTCAAAACTTTCAAAGATTTCTTCATGGTCTAAATCCATCATGAGGGTTCCTCTTATTTATTTCACGTTAATCATCTCGATATTACTGAGGGGCAAAACAATTTCAGTATTCTGATCGATACAGACTTTGACTCTATCCATCTCAGAAAGAGCTTCTGAATCATTTTCCATTCCTGGAAGCAGCTCCACAACAATTCCAAGTTCACCACCGTGAAATCCATCGATAATTCGAATCTGGTCGCCTGTTTTCAATTTTTTCAGGAGACTTTCACTTTCCGGAACATATTCTTCCTGTGGAATTATGATTTCCGGTCTTTGAGTGTTTTGAGTTCCATTAGAAGAAGAATACAGATAAGCAAAACGAATAATATTTTCTCCCAGAACCATATGTACAGGGTCGCTCAGCCGTCCAACTCCGATTAAATCCGTTACAATAACCGGGAAAGGCATTTTCATCGCAATTGGCAGTATGGAGGATGAGAGAGAGCCAAAAATCAATCCTCCCGGAGACATTTTTGCAGAGGATTTTAACACCTCAGGATCCAGACATGTATTCGCAAAAACAATTGCGCCAGCAATATCAACGGTTATGTTATCCAAACCAAAGATCCCACCCTTTTCCATATCCATTGATAAGAGGATCCCTTGTCCTTTTTTTCCATTTCCCCAAATTCCCTGTAAATAACTGCCAATTGTTTCAAGGTAAGCGCCTCTCGAGGGGACAATGTCAGTTACAACACCCGGGAATCCTGCTATGACGTTTTCAACATCATCTGGATCAGTCTCAAAAATTAGGCTACCAGAAGAAATTCCAAGAAATCTGGAAGAAATCTTCGCAGTGACGACTTGAGTTTTTTTCCCACTGCGTTTGGCAATTACTTCTCCTACAGAAATAAATTCACCTTCTTTAATGGTCAAATAATCCCGAATATTCTCATCGGAAGAAATCTCAAGCATTTCCGTAATATTCATGAGGAAGTGTTTGCGCCAAATCTTTCTGTAGGCAATCTGTGTCGATGGATCAACCGCTTGCCCTGGGAACACTGTAACCGCCCCGTCTTCTGACAAAAAGCGGGAACAGCAGATATTTCCGGAAGTGATGATTTTTGTTGATGAGTTTTTCATTTTTTATGATTTAATTTTTCCAAATTTTTGTTTTCAATGATTATTTTAAAAAATCTAAACAAAACCGGGCATTGATTCTTAAAATTCTACAGCAATTTCCATCAGGATGGTTGAACAACCCATGGGCCTAATTCTTCTTTCCAAAATTTTAATTTTGCAATTTGAGAAGTTCGATCTTTTGGCAAATCAAGTGAATTCCCGCGCGTATCAAAAACAACTCCAAAACACCCGCTCTTAAATCCAAGTGGTGTCCAGATCCTTACTCCTGGAATCGAAATTTCTTTGGGAACCTGTAAAAAGTCCAACTCATAATTTTTCCCATAGTCTAATGGAATGCGAAAGATTCTACCTCTGGGAACATCAAATTTCCGAACATTCCCAGCTTCGTCACGGATCGCAATATTCAATAATTTTTTTCCATCTTGAGTCTTGCCTGTTTTTTGATTGAAAGAAGGAGTGATAACCTTTCCTAAATTCAGGAAAGTTGAAGCATTCATAATGTGGGATACAAGAATAGGATTCAGCTGCGCTAATGCACCAACAGCAGAGGCTAAGCCATTCATATCAAGAAAATAGTCGATCGCGCCAAATGGATGAAGGCCATCCATCCCAATTAGGAGAGAATCTCCAGGGTCCTCAACATTTCTAACCACTGATCCGCTTAACAACACCATTCCCAGACTGCCATCTCTCAATAGTGTATTCAAGCCAGTTTCTTTTGCGCTCTCTTTTAATACAAACCGGGTCAGTGCCTGTTCGATTTGTGCTGAATACTGATTTGCAGGTACCAAATCTGGATAAACACTTTTATTGCAGATATAATCCTGTACTTCAGATTCTTTTATTTGGAAACCAATCCATGACTGCAATTCCGAAAGTTCAAAGCTTTTCAAAAGCGCTGGAATTTGACTTCCGATTCCAAGAGGCAACTTGTGTAAAGAAAGATCCAGATTTTTCGCTTTTGCGATCAAGGTATGATCGGAACCGATATCAATTCCAAGGATGTGTTGATTCTCTTTATTCAGGCGACTCATCAACCGGATACTTCGTCCAAAAGCAAACTCACCTGGAATTCCATCTGTTCTGGCCCTGTCACATAAATCCTTCAACCCAGGTACTTGCTTTTGTGCATTTTTATTGATCATCGTTATCAGCGAATGCAATGAAGATTGATCGTTGGAACCAATTTCCAGAATATTCGGAGCAAAAGATAAATCCGTAATTTTGGAAAAAACGCGCTCTATTTGTTGCTCTGCAAGGGCTGAACCCATAAAAAGAATTTCCGGCCTTTGTTCGCGCGAAAGACTTTTACATGCAAACATCAGAATCTCACCTAAACGATAGACCGCTTTCTCTGCACCAACCTCAGTTCCTCCAGCAAGAATTACAATCCTTGGATCTGCATCCAGCAGCCGATCTATATTTTCAGAAATAGCCAATCCATCTGCAGCACAGATTTCAACAACCGGTTTGATCCCGGTTCTTGCCAGCAAATTACGCAAATTCTGTAACGACCCGGTCTGAGTTAAACCCATGATTGCTATTCGTGGATCTAAATTACAGGTATAAGAAAAACCAATTTGATCGATACCGCTGTTATCCGGTTTCATGGGCATCATAAAATTTGAATTCTGATCCAGAAATTTCCTTTTCGTGGCTCGTTCAAGTTTTCGAACTGCATCAACAACGCCAGAATAAACGGAAGAATTCAAATCAGTGTTGGATGTAGCAGCAGAAGCAGCACCCACAAATACATAGGAATGATCCTGATGGTCAAATAAACAGATCCGGGTATTGACTGTTCCGAGATCAACATAGATCACTGTCTTGGCGAGGTTCTGCGGTTGACTCATATTATTTCACCCATTGCAGTAAAAATTGGCTCGTATTAATAATTTTTAATAAATGCTGTACTAAAATCATCGCAGAGGCAATAAAACATCCGGCAAAAATGGATCCTAATGCAATTCCAATAAAGATCTCGCCGATTGATGAAAAGAAATGCAAACCAGATTTTGGATTGGATGTGGTTTGATCTTTCTGATAAAACCAATAATGCTGCGTATACAGAAGAGAGGTAATCGTTCCTGTCAGAATGATTCCTGTTTCTACCCAGTATCGAACTCCACTGCGACTTTCATTCAATTGAAATCTGGAAATGATTCCTTGATATAAGCCAAAAATCGTTCCATTGGCAATACCTGAAATTGTCACAGCCGCAACAATGCAAAGCAATACAGCCAGAATTAGATTCCCGCCAGTATTTTTCCGAAAATAGAATTTTAAAAATAAAAATACCCCAGATAAGATCACAAGGATTATCACAGCTTTTTCAATCCAATTACTGGAAAGATCACTAAAAGGCTCAATCATCCTGATGATAAAAACCTTGTCAATCAAAAGAATACAGACATAACCGGATAATATTCCCGACAACACCGATGCGGCAAATCGAAACAGCCAGTTGTCTCCCAAGACCAAACTGAAAGTAAAAAGAGAGAGTAAAAATCCAGCCAGGAGAATCAAGAATTCGGTTGAAACGATCATTTCCGCGCCTCATTCCTACGGTGATTTTTTTGGGTTACTGATTCAGCCAATCCTGCTGAATCATTATTGTTTTCTGATTCGATCGAGCGAATTACAGCCGTCTGATCCCGGTCTTTGTCAGTAGATTGTGTCATCGAAAAGTCAATACAACCAGTTAGATAGATTAGTATCGCTGCCAGAATAATGAACCACACGCTGAAGATCTCCCGATTCATATTCTTATCAGAGAAATCATCCCGAGAAAAAGAATTCTTTTCGATCATCCCGGAAAGAGAACTCTCAACCAGCCCTGCGTCGTAATAGGGTGTCAATAATGAATTCATCTGAGCAGAAGCCAGGATATTCAAGGAAGATCTTACAGATTCTGTATTAATCTGCTCAATCCAGGTTTTCAACGTCTGAAAGTTGGAGGAGATGAGAAAAATTGCTTTGACTTCATCCGAATTCAATGAAATCAAAGATTGGATCGCAGTAATTTGCCCGGAGAAAAATCCAAGGTTCTCAATCGAAATTTGCGGGGTTTCCAGGACGATTTTCTGAGAAATCATCTCCGAAGATGGAGAGATTGTTGCAAGCCGAATATTCACTTTTCTATCTGCTAAATTTTTAATCAACTTGACAGTCGGAGCATATAACTCATTGATGTATCCAGGCGTAAAATCAATTACCAATAAAGTGTTATCCCCTTCTTGAAGGGATTCAACTTGGTAATTAAAGGTTGATAACGATGGAATCTGGTTTTCGGATACCAGATTCAAATCAATAAAATCAGTGACTCCTGAAACTAAAATCGTAATCACACCAAAGAAGATTAAAAGAGTGAAAACCAATTGAATGATTTTATTGGTCTTCCGTGTGGCAACTTTTTTTAATGATTGATTCTGATTTTCAGTCTGAAATAATTTATAGAGCACTGCTGTAATCATCCGATGTTGATAATTTCGATCCTGGAAATCGGAGGGAATTTTTTCCTTTGAAAATGATGAATAAATTTTTTCTTTTCGATTCTCATGGAAAAATGAGTCCACACTTTCAAACAGATTCCATGGAATGGCATCTGTTTCTTCCACTTTTTCGGGATTTCCTTTTGCTTCAGGAACAGGACTGTCTTCTTCAGTTGTGTTCTCGAACATTACAGATTTGAAAGATTCTTCCCTTGCATCGATATCAGAGATTTCTGCATCCGTCTCGGATTGAATTGTCAAGTCCTCTCCCGATTGCTGAGATTCCAAAATAATCTCATTGAGATCAACTGCATCATTTTCACTTTCTTCAGATTTAATTACCTCTGAAGCGTCTTGCTGTTTTTGAATCATTTCGGGTTCAATAGCAGGAACATCGGAATTGATTTGGGATAAAAATTCACTGACAAGATTCTGTTCGTCAGGGTTGTCCATTGCAGCGCCTTCATGAGTCTGATCATTAACCAATAATTGGTCAGTCGAGTCAACGAAAGTTTCTGTTTTCTTTGATGGGTCACCTGTTTCGATTGCGGCAGGATCTGGTGTTGTTATAGATTGAGAGGAATCTTGTGGATTTTCCTGTTGTAATTTTGTATCCTCTGGAAAATGGTCGAAATTCAGCTGCGGTACCTCATCAGAGGTTTGATTCCGCATGGGATTTTCATCTGAAGATCCGAGGTTTTCCTCATAAGCAGCAGGAAGTGAATCTTCCCTTTCAGTAATATCCGATTCTTCACTCTTGGAAATAATCACTGGAGGAGGAGCATCATTTTCGGTCAGTAAACCGGAGGGTGCATCTTTTTCATCTTCATCGATTTGTTTATTACCAGATACAGTTAACTGATCCACATCTGAATCCGCAACATCAATTTTTCCTTCAGAAACAGTTTCACTTCTCAGACTTTCATCACTTGCAGCATTGGTCGGATGAGCAGAATCGGATTCAACAGACGGCACCAAATCCCATTTTTGAGCTGGTCTGGAGACCGAAAAATCGCGATAAGATTCCTCATCTTCAAGGAGCTCATCCTGGGGACTTAATACTTCCTGGATTTCCAGTTGGTGTTCCTCTTTTTCTCCTGGCTCCAATTCTGACGCAGAATCATCGTCCGCTTTTGTTTCCTGAATTCCTTTTCCGTTTAAACTGTTGAAAGAATAAGATGAATCGTTCTGATTTCGATGATCCGTTTTTTGATCAGACAAATTCTGTATCAGTTTTTTTTCTCCATTCATCGATTCTTTAATTTTTTCTAAACCGGATGAATCCGATTGAATAGAATCTCCTGAATCAGCGGCAGAATTAATTCCCATCAGAGCATCCGCAAAACTGTCAAAAGCCATTTTCCCTTGTGTTTTACGATTCCGGCTGATAATGTCAGCAAGCCAATTAGGAATTTCTTTTGAATCGTTTTCGGAACCAGATGATTCTTTCGGTTTTGGATTTTCAGATGGCATGATTTCTTTTGGCAGTTGGCGGAAATCGACTTTACACACCCTGCAGAATTCAGCATCTTCATCGTTGGAACTTCCACAAAAAGGGCACGTAATTTCTTTCATCGTTTCCTTTCATTGTATGGATGTTCAGCTAAAAATAAAGCCCGTATTCCAGTTACCATTCCACCAATTCCAATTCCAAGCAACAATCCGTACATTCCTCCCATTGGCAGCGCTTTTAGAAAATCAATTACAGTTGATAGAAATTGATTTTGCGGGAAGAAGTAGAAAACACCACTGTAAACAATGAGAAATACAATCGTGCTGAGAACAAAGAAAGTCTTAAGTTTTCCTTTGCGAAACTTGGAAAGTCTGTATAAACCGCCAATCATAATAATACAAATTAAACCTGCTAATCCGGATTCAACCGAACTTTGTATATCAAGGATTGTATTTTGAAAACTTTGATCCTCAAAAGAGTTTGCCAACCCATAAATCAATACTGCGAAAAAAACAGCAATGGTAATGAAATTATGGATAAAGCTGCTGTTTTTATCTCCTAAATTTCGTATTCTTCCAAGAATATAATCAACAATGGCAAGAAAAATTATCAAGCCAAAGAGTAATCCTGTGTATTGAAATACAGCTTGTCTGATCTGAAGAATTACAGCCAAATCAGAGTATCCTGAAACCAGAATCAAGATACCGATCACGCTGGCAAGTATTAGAATCCAATTTTTCTTATTATTATGCATCATATTGATTTCTCAGAATAATATCATCAGCGCCGCACCAATAACCAGTGCGATAATGATTCCAAACCGGAAGATATCCATCGCAATCAAACCGCTATCCATTTCCGGTTTTTCTTGAATGATTTGAGGCAATTCAAAAATCTTCTCTCCAATAAAAACATCATCTGCGGTTACATAACTGACTGCCTGCGCTGCAAGATTATCTCCGGCAGCAATAATTCCCTCTGAAGGATCAAATGCGGAATCCTGAAGCGCAATTTCCGGTCCAAAAGCACCAATGTTCAAATGAAAAGCAGAAACCTCTCCTTCTAATATGCCTGTTATCCCTGATTGATGAGATAATGGAGAGTAGCCGGCAAAAACAGATTGGTTTGGATCAAATTCATTTGCCAATCCGCTATTTTTCAAGCCCTGATAATAAGCATCTTTACTAAAAAATGTGAGTGCGCTGTCATTACTGGTTATGATCAAAGGTTCGTCAGCAGAGGATAATTGGTTAGACAGCTTCTGGGTTGTCTGAATTGCAGTTAGTGTTCCTTCTGAAAAAGTCCCTGTTCCTTCGAGGTTACAGATGTCACAATGAACCATCAATCCTTCCTCGATGCTGTTTGCTATTTGTTGCCGCAGATTTTGGGCTGATCTTTTTTCGTAAAAGAGGTCAGTGTATTTTTTTCTTTTTTGCCAAAGAAGAGATATCGAGTAAATGAACAGTACACCTAAAATGATGATCAATCCTGTCAGCGATGAACTCATCGATATATCCTTTTATGATAAATTATTACGAAAATTATTATTTTAATAATTATAGTATAGCATACACAGAATTAAAGTGATACGTATACGGCTTCATGTAAGAGCAACATGATAATGTCCTATAGTAGCAAAATAGAAATGTCCTAATTATCATTAGGAGCTATGAAATGGAC
>JAPKMT010000041.1 GCA_026645735.1 Flexilinea sp. | reverse complement strand
CCATCGAAAATGCTAAATGCGAGCGGTATTCCATTCCCGTCCATGAAAAGACCCATTTGGACTATTGGATTTGGTCGGTGTTCCTTTGATATCCCATACTGTTTTATCCCATCGGCTTTCTCTATTTCAAAATAGAAATTTGAACAATCATAATAAAGAATTCCGGTGTTCCTTTTGGCTAATCTTTTACTGTTCTTATACACGCACGTTTCGATGGTATCGCTTTCTTTCGAAATAATCTCTAAGGCTCTATATACTTGATGCAGATCGAATGTCGGCGGTTCAACGAACTCTTTGGACTGTTCGAATGTATTTAGCTTCGATGAGGGAAATAGGATTCTTCCATATACTAATCGGGACAATATTTCATCTAAGTCGTACTCATACTTATATTTCCTGTTGATTGTTTCGCTTACTTGCTCTAATCCCAGATCATGATAAATCTTTTGTAAAAACAGATAACCGACATTATAGAGCCGCTGATCATCTTTTTTTATTTGCCTGCTTGGAGAATATTTCATGATTATCTCACGAGTTTCTTCTTTTTCTTTCCTGTTCAATTCCTGAACATATTCTTTTGCCCATTGGTAGGGATCTTTGTCTTCTCCTATTCTGGCCTTGATTTCTTCCAGTGTCCCAAGTTTTTCGACAACTCTGGTAGTTTGTTTCCCGTTGTACTTTACGGTTTTAATGGCATAGAAAGATTCTGCATTTTTGGTTTTAGTCGAAGTTAATCTCATTGCGGCCTCCTCATTGATTATATCATACTTTACGACACTTTACGTTTTATATTGCATAGCAATTTGACGTGTTTTAAACCAAAAAAAGCCCCTTTTACGAGGACTTTTTTGTTTTCTTAACAATTCCTTCTTTGTGTAACTGTCAAACTACCGTAAACCAAAAAACGGCATATACATGGTTTTTTTTGTTGTAATTGTTCACATTATTTAATTTCATTTTTTACAATTCCGAGTATAATTTTTAGCTGTTGGAAATGGTTCTTTTGAAAAATAATCTTTCAAGAGACACAGAAAAAAAATATATATCATGATACTGGTTATCAATAATTAAATAACACTTGGAGGTGTGCAATATGGAAAATATCGGAATTCCCGGCAAATACGGTCTAGAAAATTACGGTATTAAAAATGCCGGTAAAATTTATTGGAATGCTCAACCAGCCATTTTAGTTGCTGAAGCAGTGAAACGGGGTGAAGGTGTTCTTTCTCCGGAAGGAGCCATTATGGCTTCCACTGGTGCTCGCACGGGTCGTTCTCCGAAAGACAAGTTTATTGTTGATAATGGAACAGAGGAAGAAAAAGGGATCGACTGGACCAGTGTAAATGTAAAAATATCTCCTGAAAACTATGAAAAACTTTATCAAAAAATGTTAGGCTACGTTCAAGGCAAAGATTTGTTTGTAGCAGACCTTGAAACAGGAGCGGATGATACTTACCGATTGCCGATCCGAATTATTACTGAATACGCATGGTCAAATTTATTCTGCAATAATTTATTCTTAAGACCAGAATTGTCAAAACGAATTGACCAGGTCCCTCAATTTACTGTTATTTGTGTGCCTGGACTGGAAGCAATTAAAGGCGAAGATGGAACAAATAGCGGTACTTTCATTCTTGTAAACTTTTTGAAAAAGATTGTCCTCATCGGTGGTACCGCTTACGCAGGTGAAATAAAGAAATCCATCTTCTCTGTGATGAACTTCATCCTCCCCATGAAGGGTGTCATGACCATGCACTGCTCCGCCAACGTCGGTAAAGATGGCGATACAGCATTGTTCTTTGGACTTTCCGGTACCGGAAAAACAACCCTTTCATCAGATCCGGAACGCCTGTTAATTGGTGATGATGAGCATGGATGGAGCGATTCAGGCATCTTTAATTTTGAGGGTGGATGCTATGCGAAGATGATCAAACTGAGCCAGGAACACGAACCACTCATTTGGAATGCGGTACACCAGTTCTCCGCAGTTCTTGAAAATTGTGTCTATGATGAAATTTCTCATGAAATCGATTTCAATGATGATTCAATTACAGAAAATACTCGTGGTGCTTATCCGATCTATTTTATTGATGGAATTGTTCCTGAAGGACATGCTGGTCATCCGAAAAATGTATTTATGTTAACAGCAGATGCCTCAGGCGTTTTGCCTCCGATTTCCAGACTGACCCAGGAACAGGCAATGTATTATTTCATGTCCGGTTATACTTCGAAACTGGCAGGAACAGAAACCGGTATTACCGAACCGCAGCCAAGTTTCTCAACATGCTTCGGACAACCGTTCTTACCGCTACATCCATCTGTATATGCAGAGATGCTTGGAAAGAAAATCGCCGAACATGATTCAAAAGTATGGCTTCTTAATACAGGATGGTCAGGTGGGCCTTATGGGGTTGGTTCCCGATTCAAATTACCTTACACTCGTGCATTCGTCAGAGCTGCTTTAACAGGCGCATTTGATAATGTACAATTTGAAGAAGAACCATTCTTTGGCCTTGAAATTCCGACTTCCTGCCCGGGTGTTCCTGCAGAAGTTCTGAATCCGCGCGATACTTGGACTGACAAAGCAGCATATGATGAAGCAGCCAAAAAACTTGCAGCAGCATTTGTAAAGAACTTTACCAAATACGAAGCAAAAACTTCAAAATCAATTATTGATGCAGGCCCGAAAGCTTAATCGATCAACTTAATTTTAAATAAGAGTGTATCTATTTCATCAGGTACACTCTTTTTTTTCTATCAAAGGAAAACAAATTTTTTTTACATGTTGCGACTAATTATTGATTCCGCAGCTTTGTTGAAAATCAGTTTCATTTCTTCTTGTTTTAATTGTAGAAACGGTTTCGGAGGGATTGGATTCTTTGACAATGGACGAATTCGTTTTAACATCCATGTTACATCAACCCATTCACTAAATTTATAGCCTGCATTTTGAAAAATGGCTTCCGTATGAAAGCCTAATTTTTCATGAAACCGGATGCTGCCCAAGTTCACATTACTGATGATGCCATACAAATTGATAATGCCTTGCATCTCAAGTATTTCAAAAAGTGCCTGATACAAAGAATTCCCGATTCCCTTTTGCTGGTATTCATCAGAAATATATACTGTTAGACTCGCATCCCATTGATAACCTATTCGTGAAAAAGCATGACTTGCATAGGCATATCCAATAATTTGTTGATTTACAAGGCATACTATCCAGGGGAAAAATTGTGTGATATTTCGGTAGCGTGTGATGAATTCATCAAGATCCGGAACTGTGTATTCCATTGATATTTTTGAATCAGTAATATATGGAGCATAAATTTCCAATATTCGCAGCAAATCGTCTTCATCAGCATGACGAATTTCAACATTCATTGATTTCATTTCAGATGTCTTTTCCCGGTAATATTTTCAGTTATTAATCTTAAAATGCATACTTTTTGCATTGCATTGCTGTCATATGCGACAAATTGTCTTCCTCCACCCAATCGATTCATAATCGAATCCATTCCAATTTTTTTTTCTTTTTCTTCGGTAATAATTTCGATCTGTCCGTTTCCGATAATACTTTCATAGATCGTACTCCACTGGCATGGAATTCTTGAACTTTTATTGGAAAATTCATAAAAAATGTCCATTTCGAAACATACCCGGTTATTTTTCTTTATCAAGTCGATCTTTTTACCAATCAAGGATGAATGCATATAGAAAGTGAGTAAACAATCTTCATTGATAGAATAAGAAAAATGCATAGGAATTATATAAGGATATATAGAATCATTAATGGCTATGCGCAATATAGTAGAGTGATCCAATACTTTCAGAATTTCGGATAACTCTGTAATTTCTCGGTCTGCGTGTCTCATTATTAAATCCTTTCAATAAATGCAGCCCCCATTAATAAGAATGGCGAAATGGGAATCATTGAATTCCGATCTTTACCAATAAACATTAATATAGCTGAATAGATTCCTGCCATAATTAATCCATACGACAATGCATACAAACCATCATGCCATCCAAGGTTTAATCCGATGCAACTTCCATAGATTACATCTCCCATTCCAAAGCTGCATTCTTCGCCTTGAGAATATTTTTTTCCCAAGAAATATATCAAGCAAAGGATAATGGCTGTGAGAAGAAATCCCAGACCCTTCTCAAACCATTGTTGCGCAGTTTGGACTTGAATCAGGTCTGATAAAAACGCTGCTATAAGCAATTCTATCGGAAGCAGAAACGTGAGTATGTCAATATCAGCAAGAATTATTAAAAATAAAAACGGAAAGAATGGAAAACCTTGGGCGCCGTTTGACCAGTTTTGATCGGTTAAAAGCAAAAATGTGAAATTAAACAAGATTATCCATAAAATCTTGTGTCTGGATTTTTTTTCAACGATATTATCGGGATTTTTTTTAAATAGGGCATTCCGAATTTTGGATATTATATTAATAAGAATTACTGCACAACTCATAAGTAATATCGAAAAAAGTAATGAATTTAATACCATTTTATGTCCAACGATTTACTATATAATAAATGAAGAAAAACAAGCCTTTTTGTGCATTGGAATCACTTAAAAAGAACCTCCAGTCACCACTCTAATAATTTTTATTGTGAAATAATTAAATGGGATTAAAAAAAATTGTGGCGAGGGTGAGAGTTGAACTCACGACAAAGGGCTTATGAGTCCCCTGCTCTGCCACTGAGCTACCTCGCCGTAAAGCGTAAGAAATAATACTATAGGGAGATTATTTTGTCAATAAAAATTCGAATTTTTGTTGTGGATTCGTGATCAACGTGAATTGAAAAAAGAAATCTATTGCAGCACATTGCTAAGTATCGCCAATATCTTTGAGAATCGAGTAATATTTTTTTCCACCAATAATGATATGGTCAAGCATTTTGATTTCCAACAAGGAGCCTGCTTGTTGAACGCTTTTCGTAACAACAATATCCGCAGAACTTGGTTTGGGGTCTCCGCTTGGATGGTTATGAACCAGGATAATCGCCGCAGCATTCCGAATAATCGGTTTCTGAAAAACCTCGGATACTCTCACAGGAGAATTATTTAATGAGCCTTTATATAATCTGTCAGTGGCGATTAATCGATGTCGAGTATCCAGATTCAAAATCCATAATTCTTCATGGTTGAAAGTGCTCATTTCATAATAGACAATGTTATAGACATCTTCAGCAGATTGGATCATCAATCTGTCATTTTCATCATGGATTACAGCAAATCTTCGCCCTAATTCCACTGCAGCACAAATCTGAGCTGCTTTTGCAAGTCCGATTCCCCTGATTTGACTCAATTCATCCAAAGTAACTTTCTTTAATCCATACAGACCGCCGATGGATAATAACAGTCGTTTTGCCTGATCAATCACATTCTCTTTTTTCATACCAGTCCTGAGTAAAATTGCGATTAATTCATAATTTGACAATGCCTCTGCTCCATTTTTCTGCAAACGTTCTCTGGGTCTTTCATCCGATTCCATATCTGCAATTCGATGGATAAACTCTTTTTCTTCTGTCATTCCTGCATCCTTTCCGTTATATAAATAAATTTAAATATTTTTTTATATCTTAATATAATTATTAATAGATTATTTTTAGCTTTATATTTATTATAATATGCTTGCATATTTCTGATGCTTCCTTCTTTTTTTGATCATTCATGGTAATTCACCTTTTTTTCGTATATAATCCAATAGTATGGAGAGAAAAATGTCAGAAAAAAAATTACCCTCGTATGGGGGACAAGCATTAATTGAAGGTGTGTTGATGAGAGGCAGCAATCATGTGGTTGCATCCATGAGAGCTCCAGATGGTCATATTGAAGTGATCCATGAAGAGTTAGGTGGAATATACAAAAGCTGGATTAAGAGAATACCAGTTTTACGCGGACTCCTTGTCTTATGGGATTCCTTGGGTCTGGGGATGCGATTTTTAACGCTTTCAGCGAATATTCAGACCGGAGAAGATGAAAAAATCGAAGGGCCGCAAATGGTTTTAACACTCCTGGCATCGTTTGGTATCGCGATCTTATTTTTCTTTATCGCTCCTGCCTGGATTGCACAACTTATAGAAAGCAAATTTAATCTTGCGCAATGGGTCAGTAACGCATTTGAAGGACTGTTACGGTTGGCCGTTGTTGTCGCTTATATGCTTCTTGTTTCACGAATGGAAGAAATTAAACGAGTTTTTCGATATCATGGCGCTGAGCACAAAACTATTAATGCATTCGATCAGGGTTTAGAAATCACCATCGAGAATGTCCGAAAACAATCTCGTCTTCATCCGCGTTGCGGGACAGCTTTCATGGTTACCGTTGTTATTATTTCGATAGTTCTTTTTATTATTATCGGACCGCTCACGGATACACTCGCATCCAGACTGATCAGCCGGATATTATTAATTCCTTTCATCGCCGGATTTTCGTATGAGTACATCCAATGGAGTGCCCGGCATTTGAAAAATCCGCTCGTAAGTTTCCTTTATTATCCCAACCTGATGGTTCAGAAGATAACGACCGCAGAACCGGATGATTCGATGTTAGAATGTGCAATTAATTCTTTCAATGTGATGATTGATTATGAGAATAATATTGGAGAGGATCTTGCCTTGAAATGAACAAGTGGTATCCAATCTTTATTGGAATCATGATTGGTTTTCTTTTCAGCGGTATCATACTTTTAATAGCAACTAGACCTAAAGGAAAACCGATCACCATTCAAAACAATACGACTCCGTTCAGTATCTTTTTTGAGGTTTATGGAGCAGTCAAAAAGCCCGGAGTCTATTCATCAGGTCCGAGTGTTCGCGTTCAAGATGCTGTCGACATTGCGGGAGGATTTACAGAAAATGCAGATCTTATGATGAGTCATCTTTCCGCGATTGTGAATGATGGTGATCGGATTTTAATTCCGACAAAAATGATTTATGAAACAACAATTACACCGCAGATAATAAAGAACTCACTCAATATAATTCATTTAAATTCTGCGACGATACAAGATTTAATGACGCTTCCTGGAATCGGCGAAACTAAAGCAAAAGAGATTTTACGTTTTCGAGAAACCAATGGTAGCTTTTCGGAGATTGCTGATTTATTGAATATTCCGGGAATTGGAGAGAAAACGATTGAGCAATTCCTGGATAGGATTACAGTTGATTAAGAAAGAAGGAAAGTATGTCAATAAAGTCTGATTTGGAACAAGGCTTGAAGGATGCAATGAAATCCCATGATGAAGATCGGAAAAGGGTTTATCGAATGGCACTTTCGTCCATTAAATTTATAGAAAAAAATGAAAACAAAGAGTTGGATGATCAAGGACTGATTGCTGTTCTTCAAAAAGAAATAAAGATCCGAAATGAAACGCTGCAGGAAGCAGTTAAAAGTGGACGAGAAAGCATGGTATCCGAAATAAAGAATGAGATCTCATTGCTGGAAAATTTTCTTCCGAAACAACTTTCGTTGGATGAAATCAAAGAAATCATAATATCGGCGATCTCAGAAGTCCAAGCGATGTCGGCCGCAGACATGGGAAAAGTTATAAAAACTGTCCTTCCAAAAGTTAAAGGCAGAGCTGCAAATGATGTTGTCAGCAAGCTAATAAAGGATTTATTATCAAGCAATGAGTGAATCGGATAGTTCCCACCCTTTAAGAAATAGTCAACAAGAAAAAAAGAAATGGCGTATAGTAATTTTCATTACCAGCGTACTGCTTACTTTCGCATTGTTGACCATACAAATTTCTGTAAGAAAATCGAGTTATAGCTTAAAGGTTGGAGACGTCACGACTCAGGATATATTAGCGCCCAGGACTGTCACCTACATCAGTGAAATTCTAACGGAGCAGGCGCGCAAAGACGCAGAAGATATCGTCGGGAAAGTGTACCTGCCAGCTGATCCGACTATTTCCCGTAACCAGAGTCAAAACCTGCGCAGCACTTTTCAGTTTATCGGGACTGTTCGCGAAGATGATTACTCCACAGAGTTACAAAAAATTGAAGACATCAATAAAATAATCTACGTTCGTCTCGATGAATCCACTATCAGCCAAATTTTAGACTTGAGTGAGAATGATTGGAATACTGTTCAAACGGAAAGTCAACGTGTTCTTGAACAAGTGATGCAAAACTCAATTCGCGATACGCAAGTAATTTCCAGGATTGAAAACATACCTACCATGATTAATTACTACATCAATCCGCAGATTGCAGATTTGATTAACGGCATCACAAGAAAATTTGTAGTCCCAAACAGTCTTTACAGTGAAGAATTAACAGAAAAAAATAAACAGGAAGCCAGAGAAGGAGTTCAAGCCAGAGAAAGAACCTACGTCACCAATCAGACAATTGTTTCCAGAGGACAGATTATTACTCCGCTCATTTACGAAGCTTTGGATGAAATGGGATTGGTTTATTCTGATAATAACAGGCAAAGAATCACAGCAGCAGCATGTCTTGTTTTTGGGTTAGCGTTATTTGCGCTGGTATTTTTTATCAATGAAAATTCCAAAGAAATAAAACTGCGCGAAACGATATTACTTGCTGCTTTGTACCTTCTTTTTCTTTTCTCTGCCCGTCTGATTATTCCCAACCGGGTCATCCTTCCATATATCTTTCCAATTCAGGCGTTGGGATTGACAATAGCCTGTCTAAGCGGGAATCGATTAGGATTCATCTTTTCGATTATTATCGGCATTTTGGCGCCTTATGATTTTTCAGATGCGATTTGCTATACGACATTCTACATTGTTTCGTCGATAACTGGAATTCTCGTTTTACGAAAAGGACGTCAAATTTCATCATTTTTCCTGGCAGGATTGAGTTCAGGATTCATTGGTATACCGATAATCTTAGCGTATCAATTTACCAACAGATCTACCGATACGATCGGATTATTAACACTTTCTGCTGCATCCATCCTCAGTGGATTGTTTTCGGTTGGTATAACGTTATTTTCGCAATATCTTTTTTCCAGATTTATTGGGTTGGCGACTTCCCTGCAGCTAATGGAAATCATTCGCCCGGATTCACCTCTCCTGCAATATATATTAAGTACAGCACCGGGTACTTATCAGCACTCCCTGATGGTGGCAAATTTATCTGAACAGGCAGCCAAAGAAATTGGAGCCGATCCTTTGCTCGTCAGAGCAGGTGCTATGTATCATGATGCTGGAAAAGCATTAAATCCATCTTTTTTTGTCGAAAACCAGGTATCCGGAAATTTAAATTTGCATGAAGATATATCGCCAAAAGAAAGTGCTGCATCTATCATTCAACACGTTCCGGATGGAGTGAATTTGATCAAGAAGTATCGTCTGCCGGAAAGAATCATCGATTTTGTAGAACAACATCATGGGACGAATGTCACGCGCTACCAATTAAATCAGGCGATGAATAGTTCGGATTCGGATCAGACCAATTTATCTGATTTTACTTACCCAGGTCCCAGTCCGTTATCAAAAGAAACAGCCCTGGTAATGCTGGCAGATACTTGTGAAGCTCGTGCAAGGGCAGATAAACCGAAAAATGATGAGGAGATTAAAGATTTGGTAAAGAGCGTATTTGATTATTACAGTACAAGCGGACAATTGGATTATGCCCCATTGACACTGCAGGACCTGACAAAAATCAGAGAATCTTTTATTAAAGTTCTAAGGAACACGTATCACCCTCGCGTGCGCTATCCTGAACAACATACCAAATCGAAGAATGGTCAGCAGAAATCAACTTCCCAGCAAAGGACAAATCCTGGAACAAAGGATGATTCATCGGATTTAACGAAGCAATAAAAAATTTTGGAGATTTGATCTATGGATATCGATAACCGTTCGGAAATAATTGATTCCAGTCTTGACGAAGATCGGTTGCGCTTTATCGCCAATCATATTCTTACTGATTTTTATGATAAAAACCCTGAGATTTCTCTTTCTTTTACAACTCCTCGTGAAATTCAGGAATTAAATAGAATATATCGCGAAGTGGATGAGGTAACCGATGTGCTTTCTTTCCCTTCTGATGGAGAAATCGATCCGGATACGGGGGATGAATACCTTGGTGATATTCTTATTTGTGTCTCTCGCGCTTTTGAACAGGCATCTGCCTCAAATCATCCTCTTCAAAATGAGATCGAATTATTATTCATCCATGGGTTATTGCACCTTTTAGGGTACGATCACAGTGATGAAACACAAAAGGAAGAAATGTGGGCATTACAAAACGAATATTTAAACCAATTCAATATTATCCTTGGCAGAAAGCCGGGAGAAGACCTTGGTTATTAATTATATAAAGCAAAAAATTCTGTCTTTTCAGCATGCATTTCACGGAATACTTTGTTGTTTTGTACAGGAAGAAAATTTTAAGATTCATATTGCCAGTGCAACGATTGTCATCGTTTTGAATTTTTTGTTAAGAATCAGCATTCTCGAATGGTGTTTCATTCTGTTATGTATCGGATTTGTCCTTGCTGCCGAACTTATTAATTCTGCAATTGAACGCACGATTGACATCAATACATTAGATTTTCACCCTTTGGCAAAAATTGGTAAGGACATGGCTGCAGGAGCAGTATTAGTTTCAGCATTAATCAGCTGTCTGATTGGAGCACTAATTTATTTTCCAAAGATTCTCTCATTTTTCAAAGTTTTTTTATAAAACACAGGCATATAAAATTCAAAAAATGATTCACCAATTCGTCTTACTGGATTTCTGTTTATATTCATTGAGAGAACTTGTTTCAGAAAACCATCCCGAATTTTCCAAATAAATCGAATAATATGATACAATCTTTTCGTTTGTATTGCCAACAGGCAATCTTTCCATTCTCGGGAATTGTCCTGAGAATAATCCCAAGGAAAGGAGGAATAAGCAATGCGTAAATATGAAGTTCTCTTTATTGCTAATCCTGATATCGATGAAGATTCCCTTAACGGTGTTATCGAAAAAATCAGTGGTTGGATTACGACCAGCGGCGGAGTTATCGAAAAAGTCGATAACTGGGGTAAAAAACGTTTAGCATATCGAATCCAGAAGCAGCGCGATGGTCAATATGTTTTAATCACAGCAACTATGGAACCGTCTGCGACTAAAGAATTATCAAATAACATCCGATTCATTGAAAGCATCATTCGTTCAATGATTACATTGGTTGAGGAATAAATATTTGATCCGTTTTTTTTCGGATTCAGGAGTTTGAAATGAGTGAAGAAATAATTAACGAGCAAGAACACAGAGGACCGCGTAAATTTATTGCCCGGCCAAAAGTATGTCAGTTTTGCTCTGATAAAAATATAAAAATTGATTATAAAAATACTGACTTGCTTCGCCGTTTTGTTACGGAGGAAGGCAGAATTCGTCCTCGTCGGCAAACTGGAACCTGCGCAAAACACCAGCGCGCTGTTGCAGTCGCAGTAAAACAGGCCCGATTTGTCGCTTTATTACCGTTCACTTCTGAGCCATATCAGGATGTGATTCGGTAATTTATTATGTAATTGAATAAAATAGGGCATAGAGATTATCTCTGTGCCCTATTTTCAAAGGAGAATGAAAATGCCAAATACAGAAAACCATGAAAATCTACATCCACGCGCAATGAATAAAGCGAACAAGGCCAGACGTGAGAAAGAATTAAATATTATGAAATGGATGAAAATAGGTTCTATTGTCATTGGAATCTTAATCATCCTGATTATTATTTTTGGTGTCGTTTACGAATTTGTATATAAACCAAACAAGACCTTAGCAAGAGTTGAAAACGAAAAAATCTCTGTTTCAGATTTTCAGGAAGCTGTTCGCTATCAAAGAACAAATCTGATCAACAATTACAACTACATGGCTCAAATTTATCAATCCTTTGGAATGCCGATGGATGAATCTACAAAGAGTTCCTATGAAACACAACTTTCAGCTGATTATTCCGGATTTATGGGGAATCAGGTTCTCGATTCCATGGTGAATCAAAAAATTTTGGATTTTGGCGCCAAAGAATCCGGTTTTTCAGTTTCTGATCAGGAAGTAAATCAGCGGCTGGAATCTCTTTTTGGGTATTATCCCGATGGTACACCAACTGCAGAACCGACAGATATTCCTCTTCAGAACACACCAACCATTTCTGCTGCGCAACTGGAATTATTAAAATACACGGCCACACCGTTACCAACAGATTCTACTTCGGATATTTCTGAGTTGGAAGAAGTTGGTCCAAGTGAACCCACACAAATCGTTGATCCTACAGCAACTGTTTCAGCTACGGAAGATACCACTGAATCTTTAGAAACCATTCCTTCTGATCTGACGGTGACTCCAACGGAAGTGATGAGCCCGACGCCAAGTTTGACTCCGACCACCTATACGGTTGATATGTATCAGAAGAATCTTGAGAATCAGTTTGCGAATAATCCTTACTTTACGAAAGAATTTTTTACAAAACAGATTTATTATGAGTTGCTCCAGGATAAAGTGACTGCTTCTTTGGAAAAAGATATACCGTCTGAAGATGACATGGTTTGGGCACGTCATATCCTTGTTAAGACAGTCGAAGAAGCACAAAATGTAATTGACCGACTCAATGCCGGGGAAGACTGGGCAACCTTGGCTGCAGAGTTGTCTCAGGATACATCAAATAAAGACAACGGTGGTGATCTGGGTTGGTTTATGCGCGGTGCAATGACTGATGAATTTGAAAAAGCGGCTTTTGATCAGGAGATCGGTACTTTCAGCCAGGCTCCTGTCGAAACCTCTTTTGGCTTCCATATCATTCAAATCATCGGACATGAGATCAGACCCCTCACCAGTGAGAATCAGAAGGATGCAATATCCAATGCATATAATGATTGGCTTGCTACGGCAAAAGAAAAGTTGAATGTGAAGATTGGAAATGATTGGATGAATTACGTTCCTACCGATCCTGAATTCAATCCTGTCGTATAAATATAGAATAACATTCTCCATTTTATATATCAATTTTTTATAGAGGATTTCTTGTGAAGTCCTCTATTTTTTAATAATTACTTCTTTTCATCCTTTTGAAAAAATATTTGTACCAATCATTTATAACGAATTTTTTGCAAACAAAAAAATGATTCCAAAATATTTCCAATTTGTAGACTGATCAATTTAAATCAAAAGCCGGATGAAAAGTGCTTTCTTCTTTTATCATCCGATATTTGATTTAAAGTATTTTTTTAGATAATTCGTAGATATAAAAAATGGCTATACGTATTTTTTTATTGTGCAGAATCGATTTTTGCTGCTTTTTCGTTCTTCTCAGCTTCCTTTTTTATTTCTTTTACGGTGGACTCTTTTCTTTTTGGCATTTCTTTTCCAAACGCATGTGAAATTACTTGGTCCATGTGGTTGACTGCTATAATTTTTAATCCATTACGTACCTGTTCTGGAAGTTCAACCAGGTCTTTTGTATTCTTCTCAGGAATTAGAATCGTCTTGATTCCTACTCGATTTGCTGCCAGCACTTTTTCTCTGATTCCACCAACTGGCAATACATGTCCCCGTAAAGTTATTTCACCAGTCATTGCTAAATCTTTTTTAACCGGAAATTCAGTAATTGCTGATATCAATGCCACAGCAAGCGTTATTCCGGCGCTAGGGCCATCTTTCGGGACAGCTCCTTCCGGTACGTGCACATGGATATCTATTTTTTCAAAAAAGTCCTTTTTCAAATTCAACTGTTTGGCTTTTGATTTGATAAAAGACAATGCGGCTTGCGCAGATTCCTGCATGACATCACCGATTTGACCAGTGATTTGAAGATTTCCTTTTCCCTCGAATGTCAATACTTCAATCGTTGTAATATCACCGCCATTTGCAGTCCAGGCAAGACCTGTTGCAACACCAATTTCATCTTTTTTCTCCGCCTCTGATTGGAAATAATTTGGAGGACCCATAAACTCTTCCAAATCTTTTTCGTGGATCGTTGCTGGAAAGGGTTTGCTTTCTGCTTTCAAACGAGCTATTTTTCTGCAAACTTTTCCGATTTCCCGCTCAAGATTCCTTACTCCAGCTTCATAGGTATATTCACGTATCAGCTTTTTTACCGCAGTTTCGTCAAAAGCGATATCATAGAGATCCAAGCCGTTTTCTTCGATCTGTCGTTTGATCAGATATTTATTTGCAATGGTTAATTTTTCTTCCTCAACATAACCTGGAAATTCAATGATTTCCATTCTATCCAACAAGGCATCCGGAATGGAATCAGCGGAATTTGCAGTTGTGATAAACATAACATGCGAAAGATCATAATCCACTTCTAAATAATGATCCGAAAATTTATCATTCTGTTCGGGATCCAATACTTCAAGTAACGCAGAAGACGGATCTCCACGATAATCATTTCCAAGTTTGTCAATTTCATCCAGCATAAATAATGGATTAATCTTGCCTGCTTTTTTCATTGTCTGAAGAATTCTTCCAGGAAGAGATCCAACATAAGTGCGGCGATGACCTCGAATTTCAGCTTCGTCCCGCACACCTCCTAATGATACTCTGACGAATTCCTTCCCCAATGCTTCGGCAATGGATCTGCCGATTGATGTTTTCCCCGTTCCTGGAGGGCCAATAAAACAAAGTATTGGTTGTTTTTCTTTTTTTGGTTTAAGAGACCGAACCGCAATATATTCAAGAATTCGGTCTTTGGCTTTTGTCAACCCGTAATGATTTTGGTCCAGAACTTCAGATGCATGGACAACATCCAGGTTATCCTCAGTCGCCTCATCCCATGGAAGGTCCAATAGCCAATCAATGTATCCCCGTATAACACTTACTTCCGGTGACATGGGAGGCATCTGGTTTAACCGATCAAATTCTTTCATGGCAGCATTTCGTGCTTCTTCGCTTAAATGAGCTTCATCAATCTTCTTCCTTAAATCGGATAATTCGCGGGTAAAAACATCTTCCTCTTCCAACTCGGCCTGTATTGCCTTTAATTGCTCGCGCAAATAAAACTCTCGCTGATTTTTGTCGACCTCATTTTGTACTTTATTGCTGATTTTATTTCCCAGTTCCAGAACATCCAATTCTTGCGCCAAAAAAATGTTCAGGAGTCTCAGTCTTTTTATCGGATTTAATTCAAATAAAATTTCTCGCCTCTGATCCGTAGGGAAAGAAATTGTTGTAGCAATCATGTCAGCTAACCAGGAGGGATCAGTAATTGTCGTGGAATAAGCATGAGCTTCATCCGGGAGTTTCCGATCCAGTTGAACACATTGTTCAAACAAACTTCTGGTTGTCCTCATCAAAGCGGTCAATACTTTTGTCTCTTCAATCGTTTCTTCCGGTACATAAACTTTTGCCATTAAAACCGGCTTTTTTTGGACGATACCCATTAAAATGGCACGTCTGCGGCCTTGTATCAGTGTTGAAAAATGATCTTCAGGTAAATTTACTAATCTTCCAACTGCGATTTCGAGTCCAACTGGATAAAAATCTGTTTTCCGAACCGGATTTTCTTTTTCTTCATCTTTTGGGATTAAGGTGATGACAGTCTGGTCATTTTCCAAGCCGTATCGTATAGACTCGAGGTTTCGTTTTTGCCCCACAAAGACCGGGGATATCATTCTTGGAAAAACAACATTTTCACGTAATACAACAACAGGAGCTATAAAACAGCCGTCCTCATCCAATTCCATGTCCGGGATACGAAATAACTCTTCTGTTCTCTGGTTAATGCTTGAAGTAAAATCGGAAATTAGATCTTTTTCGTCAAACCAGTTATTATTTGAGCCCATAAATAAACTCCATCTATCATTTAATCAAAATACGGAAGATTGCCTCCTCGCTGCATTAGCATTTCACGAAAACCCGCCGCAACAAACAAACTTCCTGTAACAATATATATACCATCATTTCTGGAATTACTGATTATTTCATAAGATACTTCAATACGTTCTGCCAGCTCCACCGGCTTTCCACATCGAATAACCATTTCATATAAATCCTTCGGCATTGCAGCCCGCGGGTGTGTCGATCGGGTTACAATAAATCGGTCCACATTCGGAGCCAACTCAGATATCATTTCATTGCATTTTTTATCTGCTGACGCACCAAACACACAGGTTATTTCACTGTCTCCATAGTATCTTTTAAATTGTGAAATCAGTTTTTGAATAGAATCAAGGTTATGAGCTCCATCAGCGATAATTAACGGTGATTCTTGAATTTTCTCAAAGCGACAAGGCCAGAAGGTATCTGCCAGTCCTGCAGTCATTTTCTGAAAATTTATATTTGGTTCTTGCTTACTGATCATCTTTATAGCACAATAGGCGGTAGTTGCATTTTCTGCCTGATGCTTACCGGAAAACGGGATTTTAATAATTTCAGGTGTCCATGTTTCTGCTGAATGAGAATCAAGCCATTTAGAAAACCGCTCTTCGTCTTTTTTTTCATAAAGCACAAGCTCTTGAGAAAAAGCATCTTCTTTAACAGGTACAAAACCATATTTTTCATCGATATCAATCCATTCGGATTTTTTTTCATCAGCAATTTTTCTAAGGACTGATTTTGCTTCCTCTTTTTGCGGAGATACAATGACTGGAATTTCAGCTTTTATGATGCCGCCTTTTTCTGCAGCGATTGAAGACAAAGTATTTCCAAGGAACGTGGTGTGATCAATTGAAATCGAGGTGATAATGGATAATACAGGTTTTACGACATTGGTAGCATCCAATCTTCCACCCAGCCCTGTTTCAATCACAGCGTAATCGACGTTCTTTTTATAGAAATACAAAAAAGCGATGGCTGTAGTTATTTCAAATGTACTTACCGGATCGGATTCATCCACAAACGGGATAATCTTATTGAAACAATCGGTTAATTCCTGGTCAGATATCATCCTGCCATTAATTTGAATTCTTTCATTGAAACGAATTAGATGTGGAGAAGTATATAATCCGACTTTGAACCCTGCCCCTCGCAATCCGGATGAAATCATTGCACAAGTTGAACCTTTGCCTTTCGTGCCGGCAATGTGAATAATTTTATATGAAAGCTGAGGATTTCCCAGACAGGAAAGTAACTTCTCAATTTTTTTTAGACTAAAAACATCTGATGAAACTTGACTCGCATGAGTCAGACTATAATCGACAAAAGAATAGATTGCGTCCAAGGTTTGATGTATGTTTTCTGCTCGTATTTTCATCCGCTTATTTTATCGCAGGATCGAAAAAAATTAAAAAAAAAGAACAACTATTCAGTAATTCGAAATATGCAAAGAAGTATATGGTGTTGCGTGGTTTTGCGCGAAGCGCAAGAACCACACAACACCATTTTTCCTCGATCGATTCGAAAGGTTGGTTCATATTTCGAATTGCTGACAACAATTCTGATACTGTAAAGAATTGTTGTTGTTTTTTTTCGATATCAAGGTGTATGATCTTTTTTTGATTTAGTTTTTATGCAAAGGAGCAATGAAGCATAGGAATTGATAAGGTTTCATTAATAGCATTTCTTCCTTTTGCTTTTTTTGACTCATAATATCCACCCAAGACCTTGTGCCATCTGCTTTCCGGAAAATTATTCCTTCGATCAACTGATCGTGTTCACAAAAATTTGTCAGTATTAAAATACAGTTCCTGGAATTTTCCTTGGTGAAAGCAAAAACATGTTGATTCCCTGAATTTATTACTCGTATATTTTGACTCTGAAAAACATCATGAATTTTCCGTAATTGGATAAGTTGTTGAATGCCTGACCATATTTTTCCTGCTGAATCATCCGGTTGATACCTTCGTAAATATAAACTGTCATTGTATGGAATCCGATGAATCCATCGACTGTCATTTTTTTTCTGATCATCTTTTAAGAATGTAAAATCATTGAATGAGCCGACTTCATCCCCAAGGTAGATCAGCGGAATGCCTCCAATGGTCATTATGATACTGAATAATAAAAGAATTCGTTTCACAGCAAGTTCTTCTTCGATAGGATTCTTTTCCATTTTTGCTTTTTCAAGTCCCGCCAAAGAAGCCAGAGTACCGGATATCCTGCAATCACCTGTAACTGGATTTTCCTGAAATGGATATCCTCGAGCAAAGCTGCCTGGAAATTTTCCAGTATAAAATTGATTGAGAAATTTTCGATGGTCATAACCGTTAATCCCCAAGGCAGAAGCATCTTCATCCGAGAAAGTCCATCCGATATCATCATGGCAGCGGATGTAATTTACCCAAGACGTTCCCTCCGGGATTGTGAATCGCTTTTCCATTGAAAATGATAATAACCTCACCTCCCGAGTTGCCAATGATTCCCATAAAAGTGCCATTAATAGTGGATTGTAGGATAGCTGACATCGTTTCCCTGAAATATATCGAATAACTTCATCTGGATGGACGATTGCTTCAGATTTAAACTGCAACGCAGGTGCCGCAATTCGAGCAATCAGGTTAAACGCCTCAACCAGTTTATACGCTTGTGGTAGATTCTCGCAGCTGGTTCCCATCTGTTTCCAAATGAATGCCACCGCATCCAAACGCAGAATGTCAACACCCAGATTCGCCAGGAAAAGCATTTCTTCTGCCATACTAACCAAAACTTCCGGATTCTGATAATTCAAATCCCATTGGTAAGCATGGAATGTAGTCCAAACCCAGCTTTTGAGCGCTTCGATCCAGGTAAATGCCCCTGGATGTTCATCAGGAAATATTTCTCTCAATGTCTTTTCATACTGATCAGGGATTTTTCGATCTTCATAAATCCAGTAATATCTCATAAAATGAGTATTACCTTTCTTCGCTTTTTTTGCCCAAATATGTTCGTCCGAGGTATGGTTAAAAACAAAATCGATCACTAATAAAATATCATTGTCTCGAAATTTCTTCGCCAATTTTCGGAATTCATCAGTTGAGCCCAGTTTTGGATCAATCTCCCGGTAGCTGCTGATTGCATAGCCCCCATCATTATCACCTTCGTTGGTCATAAATAATGGCATTAAATGCAAGTAATTTAAACCAAGTTCCTTAAAATATGGTATTTTTTCTTCCAGACCCTTAAGATCTTTCGAAAAAAGGTCGACATAACAGACACCGCCGACGATTTGATTTGACAAAAACCAATCTGATGATAATTCTCTTTGCAAATCTACTTGTTTCAGTGAACTATCTCTATTTATCCAGCTCCTGATCATACCAGTAAGCAGCTCGATAAGTTGGGGATATGCAAAGACGCATGATTGATAAATATCAAAATACACAGAAATCAAATCCGGTAAATACTTCTCGATTCTGTCTAAAAATAAATGGTATTCACGATCATTATTTTTGAGGAAGTCTCGTTCTTTCCGCTTTAAAGAAAGAACTGCTTTAGAGTAAATCACCTCCAAAGCTTCTTTTCGGTTAATCGGATTATCAAGCTGATGAAAAAAATAGGCCATTATTGCTCTTTATTAAGCCAATAGAAAGCTCTTGGTTTCAAATGGAGGCTCATCATCGAGTTTGAATAAAATAGTACAGATGGCTGCAGCATATCTCGATAAATGCCTGTATCTACAGATAAATTGATCGACACTTCGTTTTCTGTCATATTATGGATAAGGATAATTGTTTCATTCTTCGTTTGTCGTTTATAGGCTAAAACAGGAATGTTTTCTCCTTGGGTCAACCATCTAATATCACCTTCACCTAATGCAATTGATTCTTTCCGTATCCGGATCAGGTTTTTAAGCCAATTCAGGTTGGAGTCGGGATCCTTCAGTTGTTTTTTTACATTTACTTTGTGATATCCATAAACTTCATCATCAATAACAGGCAAATAGGTTGTTATGGATGTCGAAAATCCGCCATTGAGTGAATCATCCCATTGCATTGGAGTCCGGACACCGTTGCGGTCAAATTGGCTGATATCATCTCCCATTCCAATTTCATCGCCATAGTATAAAACCGGAGACCCAGGTAATGTCAACATCAACGAATAGGCCAATCCGATCTTATTGCGATCATTTTCGAGCAGCGGATATAGTCTTCTGCGAATTCCCAGGTTCATTCTCATCGCTTTATCCGGCGCATAAAAATCCCACATCCATTGTCGATCTTCCTGATTTACCATTTCCAGAGTCAATTCATCATGATTCCGAAGAAAAGTACACCATTGACAATTTTCTGGAATATCAGGTGTGGCTTTGAGAATATTTACAAGGGAACTGGCATCTTGTTGACCAATCGATTTAAAAATACGAGGCATCAATGGAAAGTGGAATCCTAAATGAAATTCATCACCATCTCCAAAATATTGTCGGACATCCTCTGGCCATTGATTTGCTTCACACAATAAAATCGTCCCTGGGAATTCATCATCCATCATTTTTCGTAATTCTTTCAGATACGCATGGGTTTCCGGAAGATTTTCATTGATTGTCCCTTCTCTTTCAAATAAATATGGGACAGCATCAGCCCGAAATCCGTCGATACCCATATTCAACCAATAACGCATGACATTTTTCATTTCTTCGCGAACTTCAGGATTATCATAGTTGAGATCTGGCTGTGAGGGGTAAAAACGATGCCAAAAATATTGGTCAGCTTCTGCATCCCAAGTCCAATTTGATTTTTGAGAATCGACAAAAATAATGCGGGTTTCTGAATATTTCTGATCGGTGTCACTCCATACAAAATAATCGCGATATTTGGAATGTTTATCTCTTCGAGCCTCCTGAAACCAGGTGTGCTGATCAGAGCAGTGGTTTAGAACAAGGTCGGTAATGACTTTCATTCCATGGTTATGAATCTCAGTAAACAATTTTTTTAAATCTTCGATCGTACCAAAAGGTTCATAGACACTGTAAAAATCAGAAATGTCATATCCATCATCTTTTAATGGAGATTTATAGGTAGGCATAATCCAGATACAATCAATACCGATATCGGATAAATAATCCAGTTTACTGATGATTCCCTGAAAATCCCCGTATCCATCTCCGTTTGAATCAAAAAATGAACGTGGATAAATTTGATAAATAATAGAATTTTTATACCAGAGTTTTTCGTGATTTCGCATATCGTTTTCCTTGTTTTCTTTTGTGTTATCGATTGTTTGAATCGAAACAACAATTTTTGGAAGTGAAATCTCCAGAAAATGTTTGAGTGCTAGTTTTGTCCAAAATCAGGATAAATACTAACACTCATATTCTTTCATTCCAAAATTGCATAATTTCAATAAACTGCAATTTTCAAAAATTTTGCTCCAATATTTTTCTTTTTTTCCACCTTTTCAATTACCGGTCGATATTATCCTTTCACAGATCCGGCCATCATTCCGCGCACAAAATAACGCTGCAATGAGAAAAATACAACCATTGGAATTACCATGGATACAAAAGCTCCGGCTGTCAGTAAATGCCAGTCTTGGCCTTTGGTTCCAACCATGTTTGCCAAAGTCTGAGTAACGACTTCGTTGTTTCCTCCTCCCAAAACAACCAGCGCTACCAGATAATCATTCCATACCCATAGAAATTGAAAAATAGCAAAGGAAGCAATAGCAGGCACTGACAATGGGAGGATCAGTTGTGTAAAAATCGTAAAGTTGGTAGCGCCATCTATGAACGCAGACTCCAAAATATCTCGTGGCAGTTCACTGATGTAATTGAATAACAGATAAATGGCAAGTGGCAGTCCGAAACCGGTATGAGCCAGCCAAATACCCAAAAATGTCCCATTGAGATTTACCTTTGAAAAGTCTTGCAGTACTGGGACGATGGCAATTTGCAACGGCACAACCAGTAATGCTACGACCATTGTAAACATCGCTTTTCGGCCGCGAAAATTGAGCCACGCAAAACCATAGGCAGCAAATGCAGCAATTAAGATCGGGATAATGGTTGATGGAATCGTAACCGCAAAAGAGTTGATGAATGATTTGCTTAAATCCGTTCCGTTACGTGTCAAAATACTGCCATCTTCACCTTTATAAGAGATAGCTTTTCCTGTCAGCACGTTTTTGTAATTTTCTAAAGTCAGATCCGTTTCAAACCCTAACCATCGTTTCTCTGATAATTTAATGGTTCTGGTTCTTTTGGCGCCGATATATTGGACTTTTGTACCGTTTGGGAGAAATACACCATTTTTCAATGTTGTATAGTCTCCTTCAACTTTCGTACCATCTTCTAAAGTTATTGAAATGATTCCATTAAGGTCAACATCCTTATCAAGTTTTATTTCACCGGTTTCCTGCCATACCTTATGTGGGAAAAATGTCCACCAACCACTGTTGAAGATTTTTTCTGATTGGCGAAATGATGTAATAAAGATTCCAAAAATTGGAATCATGAAAAGAAGACATATAAAAATTAATGTCAAATTGACAAAAAAAGCTGACATTTTTTGCTGTCTCTTTAAACTAGCTGTTTTTCCAGTCATCAGAACGCCTTCCTTTCATTAAATTGCCGCAAATTGAAATACATTATTGGAATCACAAGAATTAATAAGACAATAGCAATTGCTGAAGCACGTCCTTTGTCGTAATACAAAAATCTCTGATTAAAAAATTCATTTGCAATAACATTTGTGCCGTACTGGCCGCCAGTCATAGCTCTTACCACGTCAAATGTTTTCAAACTGAATATCAGAACCGTCGTTGTTACTGCGATTATCGAACCTTTGATCACCGGTACAATTATTTTGAAAAATATCTGGAACTCATTTGCTCCATCGATGCGCGCTGCTTCCAGTAATTCCGAAGAAATTCCTTTAATCGCGGATGAAAGAATTACCATGCAATATCCGGTCTGTATCCATATCATGATGACTATCAAAAAGATATTATTCCAAAACGGCATCTGCAGCCATGCTTGAGGTTCTCCGCCGAATGCCATGATAATGGCATTCAGTAAACCGGTTTCATTTCCCTGCCCCTTATAGTTATAAACAAATTTAAAAATGACACCTGCACCGACAAAGGAAATTGCCATTGGTGTAAAGATGATGGATTTGTATATTTTTTCAAATTTTGACCGGTCAGCCAAAACTGCGATCACCAGACCCAGTACAACACAAGCCGATGTTCCCAGAATCAACCAAAGCAGGTTGTTCCGAAAAACAATCAGCATCTGCGGATCTGTAAATGCAAACTTATAATTTGCAAGCCCAATCCAATTCCGGGCATTTGCATCTTTTATTGAATAAATTAAGGTTCGTATTGTGGGTACGGCCAATGCCCAGAGTAATATCAGAACAGCCGGGCCAACAAAAATGTATGGTTGAATACGGGAAGTCCAATTGGGAGAAAAATGTTCAACAATCCAATTTGCACCGATAAAAAACAAAGAAACTGCTGTAACGCCCCAGAGAATCGCAAACAAGGCTGAAAGCAGTTTTTGTTCTTTAACATCCAGGTAATCCAATATTTTAATTCCAGCTGCAAAAAACAAAACGATTCCGATAATAATAGCTGCCATCTTGATAAATAACGTGAATCGATTATTCCCTTGCGTCCTTATTTCAGTTTTTTTGTTCATATGTTTCCCTTCCATTCTTTCTATGAATAGGTAGACTATCTGCTTTGTATTGATCAGGAAACCGGTTTGTCATAAAAAAGACTTTAAGTATCACTTTTTCGCCAGAAAGGTTTGAAAAAATGATACTTAAGGTGTTTTTGAAAGAGACTGCAACCGTTCAATTCATTTTTTTTTATTTTTACCTATAAATTGCTGACCGGCTGATTAATCGAATAAGTGTATTAATAATTATAAGAAGTTTGGCCGTTTATTTTAATATTTTTTTATGAATTATTTATAAATGCTGAAAGAAGGGGGTCTCCCCCCCTTCTTTCCTATGCTTTCAATAACTATTTTGCAGGCCAGCCAGCATCAATTTCTTTGATAACAGAATCAATGTCGGAACCTGTTACAAGGTTGGTCATTCCCTTCCAGAACGTTCCTGCACCAACTGCTGCCGGCATCAGGTCCGATCCGTCAAAGCGGAATGTTGACGCATTAGCTACCCAGCCGGCGATCTTTGCATCGGTCGGATTGGCGTACCAGGAAGGATCTGCATCCTTTCCTGGGAACATTGCGCCACCCTGTCCAAGCCAGAATTTCAGAGATTCACCGTGTGAGAAGAAATCAAGTACTGCTTTTACTTCATCACGATCATGCCCTACGAACATACCATAGACATCACCTGCACCTAAATAGGGATTGCCAAATTGCGGGTCAATCGGAGGCAGATAGAACACATCATAATCTACACCAGGAGTTAAACCCTCCGGGAAGTAAGCTGTGATGAAGTTGCCCATACGATGCATCATACAACCATCGGTATCATAGAATAGCGGTTTTACCGATTCACCGAAATTGGTTGACGCAATCGCTTTCCTTCCACCATAGACAAATCCATCAGCAAACCATAAGTCGCTCAAAATTTGGATGGCATTGCGTACTTCAGGTGAATCAAATTTTAATTCGCCTTTGGTCCATTTGTCATAGGTTTCAGGGGATACTGTGCGCAGCATGATGTCCTCGATCCAGTCAGTCGCAGGCCAACCGGTCGCGCCACCAGATTCAATACCGATGCACCAAGGTGTTTCGCCATCTTCCACCATTTGCTTTGAAAGCGCCATCATTTCATCCCAGGTTGTAGGAACTTCATAACCGGCTTCAGCCCAAACTGCCGGGCGATAGTAAACCTGTGATTTTGCATTGTTGCGGGCCCAGATACCAGCCATGATATCATTGCCATCTTTATCTTTGGCCATCGCAAGATCAAGCCATGATTGTGAATAATTTTCTTTCAGCCAATCTTCGGAGATTGCATCGCGGACATCCAACAGGTAACCTCCGGCTGCAAGATTTGCCATCAATCCAGGCTGCGGGAAATCTGCGATATCAGGCGCATTGCCGCCTTCTGCACGCATCTGAATGGTGGATTCAAAATCTTTATTACCAATATATTGAATGTCAATACCGGTTTTTTCTTCGAATTCTTTAATCGATTCTTCGAATAAAACCTGATCATTATCGATAAATGGGCCGTCAAAAATTACCGTTGTGCCTTTAAATTCACCTTCATAGGCACGTTCAAGATAGGATTTATCTTGAGCATATACTGCAGCAGTAACGCCAAGTAACATTGCTGCTACCAACAACAGTGACAAAAACTTTTTCATTTTTCCTCCAAAAAGATTTTTATTATTCCGAAGTTTTCGGAATTCTTACCCTGGTTCTAAGTGGTCTCCCGTTGCACAACATCAAGCGGAAGCTTTACGTGCTGAAGCGGTCTTTTAGGATCTTTCATACGACTGGTTAAAAGATCTACTGCAATTCTGCCGCTTTGATCAAGATTCTGACGGATAGTCGTCAAACCGACATAATCCGCAAAATCAATATCATCAAATCCAATTACTGCAACATCTTCAGGAATCCGAATTCCGGACTCTTTTGCGGCTCGCAGAATACCCAGTGCTTCCAAATCGGCTGTTGCAAAGATAGCATCTGGAAAATCTCCTGATTTAAAAACATCCATAAATTTTTGATAAGTACTTTTAATATCACAAACTACATCAAAAATGAATTTTTCTTCCAATTTTTCATTGTTCCGGTTTAACTCGTAACGAAAACCTTCCAGTCTTGGCAAAATCGGGAAAACACTGTAATCCGGTTTTGATAATTCGCAGACAATTCCAAATTTTTTATATCCTTTTTTCAACAAGTGGTCAGCTGCGATCACTCCGCCTTCCCAGTCATCGATTGTGACACAATTAGCGTAAGGTGACTGGTATTCAATCATCACCATTTCGATTTGACAATCAAAAATCCGCTGGATTTGTTTTTCTGTAAATGGCAGGGATAAAGTAATAATTCCATCCAGTTTGTTTAATTCTAAGGTCTCGATAAAATGATCCATCTGATTTTTGGATGAGACCGTATAGACCTGTAACTCATAGTTGCGACCCGCTAATGCGGCAGCAATGCCTCTCAAACGTTGTACAAAAGAACTGGCCGTAAAATGCGGCGCACAAACACATATTCGTTTGACATCCTTGGTTGTGCGCAAACGAGCTTCCAGTAATGGATGATAATCAAGTTCTCGAATTGCTTTCTCAACGACCTCACGCGTTGATGAATTCACTTTTCCCGGATTGTTCAATACGCGCGACACGGTCGCTGTACTGACTCCGGCTTTCCTTGAAACATCGTAGATCGTTGGGGCTTTAGCCATTGGAATGATTTCACCTGTTATATTTCTATGAAGAACTATCTTTGATACCGCGTTATGTAACTGCTTTCATTGTAACTTATTACAGTTAAGATTATCTTATAATTGAGAAAAGGTCAATTTGAATTTACGCAATAAATCTGTAAAGTTACAAATATCATATGAGTTTGTGACATTTGTAAAACCGGTTTCATAAAACAAATCAATTCATTCAATATACCTGAGTCTTTCAGAAAGGTTATCTATCCTTGAATTCAAAAGAAATTGAAGAGCAGCTTGACCAATTTTTATTAAATGTACAAAAACCCGGCCGATATGTCGGCGGTGAATTCAATTCAATTCAGAAAAATCCAAATCTAATTAAGACAAGAATTGCACTGGCATTTCCGGATATCTATGATTTGGGTGTTCCCAATCTGGGTATGTCCATTTTTTATGATCAGCTCAATCAAATATCTGACGTTTGGGCTGAGAGGAGCTATCTTCCCTGGGAAGATATGGAAGCCGAAATGCGTAAAAGAAAAATCCCGCTTTATACGCTGGAAAGCAAAACGCCGCTTTCCGAAATGGATATGATCGGGATCACAATCCCCTATGAATCGCTGTACACCAATGTGTTAAATTTTCTTGATCTTGCACAGATTCCTGTTTTTTCCAAAGATCGATCTGCAGAGCATCCTTTGATCATCGCGGGAGGCCACTCGACTTTTAATCCGGAACCGATGTCTGCATTTATCGATGTATTTGTCATTGGCGAAGGAGAAGAAGTTTTTTCGGAAATCATTCACATTTACCAATCATGGAAACTGGAAAACAAGGCAAAAATTGAATTGCTACACGAAATTTCTTCACTAGAAGGAGTTTATATTCCTTCTTTTTACGAACCAGAATATCATTCGGATGGAACGTTAGCCAGACTTACTCCCGTGTTTGTTAGGGCAAAACAAAAAATACAAAAAAGAATCACTGCGGTTCTTCCTCCACCGCCCAAACATTTTGTCGTCCCGTTAATTGATGTTGTTCAAAATCGTGTAGCAATAGAAATTATGCGAGGTTGCACGAGAGGATGTCGTTTTTGTCAGGCTGGTTTTGTTACCAGACCTGTCCGTGAACGTCCGCTTGAACAAATTATTGAATCGATTGAAACATCCGTTGAAGAAACCGGACATGAAGAAATTGCTTTATTGTCATTGTCATCATCTGACTATACGCAAATTCAACCTCTTGTATCGAAACTGCACGAAATCTATAATAAGCGAAAACTGAACATATCGTTACCCTCTCTGCGAATTGACACGGTTTCAGTGGATATTCTGGAAAAACTGCGTGGCAGTAGATTCAGCGGATTCACGTTGGCGCCAGAAGCGGCTTCAGAAAAAATTAAACGGACCATCAATAAACATATTACCGAAGATCTTTTATTGGAAACAGTCGATATGATTTATAGTCATGGCTGGCAGACAATAAAACTGTATTTTATGATTGGTCTTCCCGGAGAAACACTCGAAGATGTACAAGCGATTGCGGATCTGTGTATTAAGGTCATAAAGATTGGCCGGAAGAATATCGGTAAAAGATCCCAGTTAAATCTTGGAATTTCCACATTCGTTCCAAAACCGCATACTCCATTCCAATGGGCAAAAGCAGATGATCCGGAACAAATTGTGGAAAAACAAAAATTATTGAAAGATTCACTCTCCACACCCGGTATTAAAATCACCTGGTCTCAATCAGATACAACGATGTTTGAATCCTGGTCTTCTCGCGGTGATCGTCGTCAGTCTGCTGTCATTCATCGAGCCTGGCAATTGGGAGCGAAATTCGACGCATGGCAGGATCATTTTAATAAGGAAGCCTGGATTCAGGCTTTTGAAGAAAACCACCTCGATCCGAATTTCTATATGCACCGTGAAAGAGGAGAAAATGAAATTTTCCCCTGGGATCATATCGAGACAGGTGTATCAAAGCGAATTCTACGGAAAGAATATGAGCTTAGTTTAAAAGGTGATCTGCGGGAGGATTGCAGAAGTGGATGTTATGGCTGTGGTGTTAATCAATCCTTTGCGTTAATTCGAGCAGAGAATCCAGACTCAAAATGGTTTTGTCCACCTACCCCGTATCAACCGGAGGATTCGAAATAATGAATCGATATCGTATTACCTATCAAAAAACAGGACCGCTTCGGTACATCAGTCATTTGGATCTGCAAAAAATTTGGATTCGGACACTGTTAAGGGCGAAAATACCGTTGGCTTACACACAAGGTTTTCATCCGGTTCCCAAAATTTCTCCAGGCTGGCCGCTTGCATTAGGATGGAATGGATTGGGAGAAATCATCGATCTCTGGTTCGATTTCGAAAATCTCAATCCACTTCTGGAAATTACAGAAAAGGATTTATCCGATCGAATTAACCAGAATGCACCGCAAGGATTGCATGTTGAGAATCTTCAATTAATTCCTTTATATTCTCCAGCCTTAACGACGATTACACATAGTGCTGTGTATGGAATTAACTTTTCTACAAAGATTTCCCCTGATGAACTTCAGAAGAAAATGAATGTCTTGCACGCTGCTCCATCTATTGTTCGAAGTCGCAGGAATAAAACATATGATCTGAAACCTTTGATCGAAAATTTTTCAATCTTCCCGGATCCGGATCAGAATACCATCATGGAAGTTCAGATGGCAGCCCGTGATTCTGCAATGGGACGTCCGGATGAACTGGTTGAAGCGTTAGGGATTCCAATGGATCAAATCCGGTTTTCTAGATTGTATTTTTTGTTGGAGTCATCATTAAATATTTAATCATTCGATTTTCAGAGGAAATATTCCATCCTGTTATGAAAAACGTTCTCCCGAATTTATAGAAGCAGGCGAAAGGCAAAGTTGCAGACAAAAAACCTGAGATTTGAAATTTGATGAGAAAAAAAATGTTGTTTTGTTGACTCAAAAAATATTTCAAATAATCGAGAAAACTTGTTGTTATGTTGGTTTTGCTTGAAGCGCAAAACCAACATAACAACATATACTTCTTCGTATCTGTTTCAAATTTCCATGGTCAATTTAATGGAAGAAGTTCCGAATGAATTATATTCCTGAAAAGATCATAAAATGGAGCAGAAGCTTTGCCAGAATTTAGAATTGGAAAAGAAGCATGTTGTCCAGAATATTCACTGGCAACAGACTTGTTTCTGCGTGAATTATGATGATTTTTCCGATCCTTTGCTCGAATCTCTTCATATCTGAGTGTATGAGCTGATAATTCCTTAATATGAGACAGAATAGCTACCATAGCTTCCGCTCCCGACAGTGTCCAGCTGCAGCCACGGGTTTTCATTCGGATGGCAATGGTTTTTCCTACATTTGACTCCATACAACCCAGGCTGGACAAGTTTTGATAAGGTAATCCTCGTGCCGACAATGGCAATATTTCGTCTTGATGGTTCTTCAGGTAATCGAAGCAACGATTTTTGGCTTTTCTTTTGGAAGCTGAACCCTTATCCTTTAATGTTTGAAGCTCCTGCGAGATGGCATTGAATCCGTCTTGATACAAGGTTTTCAAAGTATCGGATACATCGATTTCTTGTCCATAAGCTGCTCGCAATACATCGTTGATGTGAAATGGATCCAATACACGTT
>JAPKMT010000040.1 GCA_026645735.1 Flexilinea sp. | reverse complement strand
CGCATTTATTTTTTTGTCCACACAATCGCGGTTGGTCGAATTTCAATTTTCTTTCGGAAAATCTCCGTAGGGGCAACCGGCAGATCGCCCGATTGCCCGATGTCTCAAAAATGGAAATAATGGGCAGGGGCAAGCCCTGCCCCTACGGCGTGAATTATTTGAATAATTTTCGTAGGGGCAACCGGCAGATCGCCCGATTGCCCGATGTCTCAAAAATTGAAATAATGGGCAGGGGCAAGCCCTGCCCCTACGGCGTGAATTATTTGAATAATATTCGTAGGGGCAACCGACAGATCGCCCGGTTGTCCGATGTACCAAAAATGGAAATAATGGGCAGGGGCAAGCCCTGCCCCTACGGCGTGAATTATTTGAATAATATTTGTAGGGGCAACCGGCAGATCGCCCGATTGCCCGATGTCTCAAAAATGGAAATAATGGGCAGGGGCAAGCCCTGCCTACGGGATACTCGATGCTTGCAAGAAAGGATCAATAATAGCTGATTAGAATCGGGAGTTCGTAGGAAATTTTCCGAATCACTCCGGAATCACGGGGTGTCACTTGCATGACCATGACACACATATCCTGACAGGGTTTTTCCTGATCCAGCCGGATCGCCTGATTCAGAATAAAATCAGCGATTTGCTGTGCCGTTGCAGAATTACTGTCGTCGATCATCGAATGAATCAGTGTCGGGATATCAATTTCCTGCCCATAGGATTGACCGGCTGTATAAACACCATCAGAGAAAAGGACGATCATAATGCCTGCTTCAATCGGCATTTCCGTAATGGAGGGTTGAATGTGTTTCGACCCGCCGATCGGCGGACATGCATTATTCCAGGAATCGATAATTCCATGCTGGTAATAATACACCGGACAGGAATTATTGCGGCTGATGACAAATGTGCCGGTATTGAGATCGATGGAAACTGTATTCAAATAGGCTTCAGTTTTACCGTTGTACGTTGTGTATAGCTGATCCGAAGTGGCACGGATCGCAGTACTGTCGCGCACACCTTCGGAGATCATACTGGAAATCCTGGTCACCACAAAAGAAGAAATTGCTTTTGCCTGACATCCTGACTGCATCCCGTCACAGAAGACAATCGAATAACCTCCGCATAAAGGCCGCTCTATGACTTCAACCGTTTCACCGCTCTCTTCAGCAGTATGCTTATGCGTTTTTGCGATGCCAATTCGTAATTCCATGTAAAAAATTTTATCACAGGTTTAATAAATGAGAGAGCTGCAATTCAGCCAGCAATTCGAAAATATTTGAAAATTAGGAGGAACCTGTCATTGTTATTACCCTGAAAGGGCGTGGCAATCTCCCCTCCACATCGTGGACAGAGCGCCATATGAAAAGAGATTGCTTCTCAATGATCGCAATGACAGCGTGTTGGGTTGGAGCCCTTCTCGCAATGACAGAATAATCCAGGGATCATACATCTTGCATGGGTACGCAGGGGTTGTGAATTTGTCATCAGATTTTTTGTGAACTTGACGAAGTGATCTTGCGTGGCTATAATTATTTTCGCCTGTACAATGGGTATATTTATGGTGGAACAATTAAGGAGTTTTCAATGACACCACTGCCAAAAAGAAAAGTTTCCAGTGCACGCAGAGATCGACGTCGCGCTAATGATTTCCTGACTCCCAACAATTTGACCGCTTGTTCAAATTGCGGAGAAATGTGCCTGCCACACACGGTTTGCCCAAGCTGTGGGTATTACAAAGGCCGCGAAGTGATCAACGTCACGAAAAAAGAAGCTAAAAAAGAATAAATGTACCATTGACAAAAAGACGGACTCCTTGACGGCAGTCCGTTTTTTTATGCGTTTTACAGCACAATTGTGAATCGATTGCCTATTTTTTTTCGATCAGACAGCGATCACGAACGGTATATTGGAAAAATTAAAAACAGGTTGAAGAAGTACATCAGGAGAAGGAAATGGCTCAGGAACGGACACATAAAATTGTGATTACAGCTGTTTTAGGGGCAATAACGATTTTATTAGGGATCACTCATTGGGGATTAATTCCCTGGTTCGGCGGTGTCTCATTGACAATTCTGCACGTTCCGGTGATCATTGGAGCGATCCTGGAGGGGCCGGTTGTTGGTACTGGAATCGGTTTGATTTTTGGCCTGCTGAGTATGATCCAGGCCGCAGCAGCTCCGGCTGGACCAACCGATGTGTGGTTCACCAACCCGCTGTTGTCGATTCTGCCGCGCCTGTTCATTGGACCGGCTGCCTGGCTGGTTTATCATTTTCTAAAACGCTGGCCGGTACCAGGCATCTTAGCCGGTGCCGCTGCCGGATCTCTTACGAATACGGGACTTGTTTTGGGGATGATTGGTTTGATGAAACTATTGCCCTGGAAGGTTTTAGGCAGCATCGCGGTTATCAATGGATTGCCTGAAGTTGCCGTTTCTTCATTGATTTCCTTACTCGTTATCGCCGCGATCCAGCATATTCAAATCGGTAAAAGACAAGGCTCCAACATCTGACCCAGTAAATCGAAATATGAAAAGAATTCTTTGTTGGTCTTATAGTTTTGTGCTTCGCGCAAAACTATAAGACCAACAAATTTTCTTTTTCTATTCGAAAAGCATTTCCTATTTCGAATACTGCATCTGAACGTTGCAGGTTGACTGTCTTTGGATGGATCACAAGCAAAAGACAGCGATGCTGACGAAAAGGGTTACAAGCAGAAATACGCCATCCCGCAGCCTGAATGCATACTCAAACATCGAAGTACGGTAAGGTTTGAACCCGTATGCTCGGGCATCCATTGCCAGTGCCATTGTTTCTGCGCGTTTCAAGCTGGTCAGGAAAAGCGGGATGATCAGGGGAATTATTTGTCGGATTCGGCTTATCAATCCTCTGTTTTTAGTCCCCCATTCAGCTCCTCGGGAAGCCTGTGCTTTTGCAATTTTTTCTGCGGATTGTGCGAGAAACGGTAAAAAACGCAGCGTAATCTGGATGACCATGATGAGATCCATGGTGGGTATTCTGAGACGATGAAGCGGACTGAGAATCTGCTGCAGCCCATGGATTAACTCCGAAGAGGAAATGCAGAAAGTCATCAGACTGAGCAAAAGGATTAAAACACAAAAACGCAGTATCATCAGCAGACTGGTCAAGACATTCGCCAGATATACTTTCAACGGTCCTACCGAAAACAGGATTTGTTCTCCTCCTCCTGGCATCAGCAGGATTTGGATCAGCGCAATCAAAAGCAGGAAGGGCAGCGGGGGAATCAACCCTTTCAACGCGAATTGGATCGGGATTTTGGCTGCCAGTAATCCGATGATTGCAGCCGCCAGTCCGATTAAAATACCGATTCTTGAAGAACTGAAGGTCACAGCAAATAGTAACAGTCCGAGTCCGATGATCTTTGCCCGTGGATCCATGCGGTGCAGCAGCGATTCTGTGGGAATATACTGTCCGATGGTCGCTTTTTGCAGAAAATCAAATTGATTCATCGTTCTCCCGATTGATGGCTGCATTTGTTTCGTCGATAATCGACTGGATGGTAATGGATTTAGGTGAGATGGGCCATCCCTGATTACGGAGCGCCTGCGCCAACTGCCATGCTACTGGGGATTCCATGCCTGTCTTTGATAAGAAAGACGGGTCGGCAAAAATCTTTTCAACTGGCACTGTTTTCATACTCATGCCTTCTGACAAAACGGTCACGTTTTGGACAGCTTCAGTGATATCCTCCATGTTGTGGGAAGAGATGACCATCTGGATGCCTTCTGCCTGTAGATGAGACAACATCTTGAGAAAATTTTTTCTGGAGTGAGGATCCAGTCCGGCGGTCGGTTCATCTAAAATCAATAAGGAAGGACTCATCGCCAGTGTAGCAGCGAGTGCTGTCTTCCGTTTTTCTCCTCCGCTTAGTGTGCTGACAATTTGATCCTTATAAGTGAGAAAATCCAAACCGACGAGGTCCATCGCCCATTTGACTTTTTCCCGTAGATTCTGTGTGCCAAATATCTGTCTTGGTCCAAATGCAATTTCATCCCCGACATATTGTTCGAAGAAATAGGATTCCGGATTCTGAAAAACCATGCCTGCGTATCGCCGCAGGCTTTTCACATCCAGATCCGCAGCGTTCAAGTCAAATGGACCGACGCGAACTGTCCCATGCTGAGGACGATAGAGTCCATTTAGATGCTGCAAAAGCGTTGATTTGCCGGATCCGGTTGCACCAATCAGCCCGTGAGGAACATTTTTTTGTACTTCCATCGTGATATTTTTGATGGAAAGATGCGCCAAAGGTGTTCCTGCCATATAGGTATGGGACAAATCCCGAATTTCAATTTCTGAAGGATTGGTTTGTTTCGGAAGGTAAGTTTCTTCGCTGAGATCGGTAAATTTTACCTTGCAGGGTGCAATCGAATCGAACAGCTTATTTCGTTCCAAAACCGGATTATCGATTCCAGGGAACAATGCAGGAAAACATTGAAAAAAACGCACTGCGGCTGGTTTTTCCAAACATCCGGCGTCCAGTAGGGCATCATCCGAAAACAGGGTATGTGGTTTTCCATCAAAAATCAGCTTACCTTGATGCAGGAGAAGCGCCCGTTGCGCTAATAGGACCTCTTCCATGAAATGAGTGATGAAGATCACCGTTATGCCCATCCGGTTTAATGCTTCCATGCGCGCCAAAATGTCTTTTCTGCCTTTTGGATCCAGCATGGCTGTTGCTTCGTCCAGGATGATACATCTCGGCTGCATCGCCAAAACACCTGCCAGGGCAACCCGCTGCATTTGTCCGGCTGACAATAAATGAGATTGCCGGTAACGATTTTCAAGCAGATTAACGACAGCAAGTGCCTCATCCACCTGTTCGCGGATCACTGTTGGAAGACGGCAGAGGTTCTCCGGTCCAAACGCAATATCCTCTTCGATGATCGTCGCCATGATCTGATCCTCCGGCTGTTGGAAAACCATACCCACTGCTGCACGGATCTGATTTCGGAATTGCTGGTTTCGTGAATTGATCCCGTTCACCAGGACGTTTCCCCTGGTGGGAATCAACAATGCGTTTAAATGACGTGCCAGCGTGGTTTTTCCGGAGCCGTTTGCCCCAACCAGTGCAATGAATTCACCTTCCTGTACTGAAAAGCTGATGTCTTTCAGGATCAGGAAATTTTCTTTGTTGGTTTTTGGAGGCGCATAGCTCAGATGATCAATCTCAAACAGTGTTTTCAAGAAAGTGGAGTGTCCTGTTCTGGAAGTTCGAATTTCTTTCCGAATTATATCTGGAATTCTGTTGTTCCCAGATTTGCTGTTCAGAAATAGCGATTCGAAATATGAAACGAATTCTTTGTTGTTCTTATTGTTTTGCGCTTCGCACAAAACAATAAGAACAACAATTTTTCTTTCTCTATTCGAAGAATCAATCCATAATTCGAATTGCTGGTTCAGAAAAAATGCCGAATTCATACTGTCGAGCGATGAAACGTTTGGAAACTGAAAAAAAAGAATGTCATTTGTTTAATCATGAATATTTATTTATTCCTTGACAAATGTCAAAATCTTTTATAAGATATCAAAAGTTGTTTAAAATCTTTATATGGCAGGTTAGCTGTACAGATAGAGGCGCGAAATTCATCAGTAGCATGACGGAACTGCTTAAACAGTGTGGATGTCTATGTAAAAGGGGATTTTGCCGAAGCTGAGATCATTTTAAGAGCGATCGATGCTGGGCTTACGGAGAATATCCGGAAGACTGTCACAAATTTTTTGTGGAGCGCTATCGTTCGGTTTACATAATTGTAAGGCATTTTGGTTATGTAACGGTAGGAGCGATATAACTCCTGCCGTTTTTTTATTGAAAGGAGAACCAAAATGAAGGATAACTTGTCTGCCTGTTATTGGCATCCATGTTTCCTGTACTTGAAACATACCGGATGCTGATTCTGAATCAGCGTTATTTCAGAATCACTTTATTATTTTCCCAATAGTTGTAATATCGATTCCTTATTGTTTTCGATTATTGACCATCAACAACGTGAAGTTTATAAAAACTTGTTGTTATTGATGATATAAATTTAATTTAAAAGTACATCACGTGATGTAAAGAGGGCAGAGATCATGGCAGAAGAATTAAAAATCCAAAATCTTACGACTGAAAAGACTGAATTCAAACGAGAAGTCGGTGTTTTCGGGGGTGTCAGTTTATTAGGCGGCATTATGATCGGTTCCGGTATCTTTTATATCGGTTCCTATGTGATGATGCGTACTGGAATGAGTCAGGGATTATCCCTGTTGTCCTGGATTATCGGCGGAATCGTCTGTTTGCTTGGCGGTTTGTGCCTGGCCGAATTGGGCACTGCAATGCCCAAAGCCGGTGGCATGACAGTCTATTTAAATGAAGCATATCACCCGATTGCCGGTTTTCTTTGCGGCTTCAGCAGTTGGCTGCTGGGTGGCCCCGGATCGATCGCCGGAATTGCCATTGCATTGCCGACTGCCATGCGAACATTTTTTGATATGAGTGATTTCAGTATCAAAGTGATTGCAGTGATCCTTATTCTCGGCTTGACTATCTATAATTATCTGGGGATTAAGCAGGGCAGCGTACTGCAAAATATCACGATGGTTGCCAAACTGGTTCCGATTGTGATTATCATGGTTGCTGCATTATTCCTGGGGCGGGCAACTCCGGATCTAAGTCTCGTTCCGCAAGGAGAACCTGTCAGCACTGGAAAAGTAATCGGTATGGTGGCATTCGCTGTGATCGCGACCTTATGGGCCTATGAAGGCTGGACCAATCTGAATACGATCAGCGAGGAAGTAAAAAACCCACGGCGCAATTTGCCCCTTTCCATTATGATAGCCATCGTCAGCATTACTGTGCTTTATACCTTGTTCAATTTTGCAATTTATCGCGTCTTTTCTCTGGAAGAGATCAAGAATTATATCGATAATGGCAATTTTTATCTGGGTACTGAAGTAGCAAAGTTGTTCATGGGGAATACCGGCGCGATTCTGGTAACAGTCGGAATGATTGTCTCTATGTTCGGCGCATTAAACGGCTGTATCCTGGCATTTCCTCGTATGTATTATGCAATGTCAGTAGAAGGTCACTTTTTCAAGAGTTTCAAAGTGCTCCACCCGGTCAATAAAATTCCGACTGCTGCCTTATTTGCTCAGGCAGGAATCTCCATTATTCTGGTAGTCTTTCGGAGCCTCGATCAATTAACCAGTCTGGTGATTTTCTCTGGAATGATTTATAACTTTCTGACCGTGCTGTCTGTGATCATCCTCAGAAGAAAATACCCGACCATTGAGCGGCCATACAAAGCCTGGGGATATCCGGTTCTGACCGTGTTTACGGCTCTAATCTTTCTGGGTTTGATGGTGAATACCTTTATTGAGGATCCGACGACAGCGCTGTTAAGCATGGTGGTGCAGATCGCAGGTGTTGTGGTGTATATGATTTTTGACAGAATTTATCGAAGAGAGATGGCTAACTAAGGAAACGATCATGAGAACAGCAATTTATAACGGGAAAGTCTATGTAGAACGCGGCAATTTTGCTCAGGCAGTATTAATAGAGAATGACAGGATCATTCAAACCGGCTCCAATGAGGAAATCCTGAAATGTTCCGAAATTGATAAACAGATTGACTGCCAGGGCAGAACGGTTATTCCCGGACTTAATGATTCCCATTTGCATCTGCTGATGGTCGGAGTCAGTCTTTCTCAAGTACAGATCAACGGCTGTTCTTCCATAAATGATTTGGTTGATCGTTGTCGGGAGTTTATTGCCGAGAATCCTGAATCTGTCCAACATGGCTTGTTGGGGATGGGATGGAATCAGGACCTTTTCACTTCGGGAGATATACGAAATCCAAACCGGCATGATCTTGACAGGATTTCCACCGAAATACCGATACTGCTGTATCGTGTGTGCGGTCACACGGCAGTCGCAAATACCTGTGCGATTCAGAAACTTGGTTTGACTGCCAATTCACCGCAATTTGAGGGCGGATTTTTCGAGAAGGAGCCGGATGGTTATCCCGGCGGATTATTTGCAGAAAACGCCTGTGAGCACATCCGATCTGTATTCCCTAATCCGACAAAGGAAGAATATCAACAGATGCTCGTCAAAGCCATGCGTTATGCGGCGTCACAAGGCGTTACATCCGTTCAATCCAATGATGCCGGTGGCATGCAGATCAACACGCGTGATGGTCTGGAGATGGTGAAGCAATTGTTTGATGCGGGAAAAGGAATCATCCGTTATCATCATCAGATCGGATTCAAAAACCTGGTCGAATTTGAAGAAATGATTGCTTCAGGAGATTATCAAAACGGGCGATATGAAGTTCCTGATTGGCTGACACTCGGCCCGCTGAAATTATTCAAAGATGGCAGCCTTGGTGCGCGGACAGCGATGATCCGAAAAGGGTATCAGGATGATGCCGGAAATTTTGGTGTTGAAACGATCACCAACGAAATGGTGGATCAGTATTGTGCAGCTGCTGCAAAAGCCGGCATCCCTGTCGCGATTCATGCGATCGGAGATGGTGCTGTGGAACAGGTTTTAAATGCTTATCAGAAGATACTCGTTAATGGGACCAATCCGCTTCGCCATAGCATCGTTCATTGCCAAATTACGGATCGCATGCTATTGGAACGAATTGCCCGCATGGGGATCCTGGTTCATTATCAGCCGGTTTTTCTCGATTATGATATGCAGATTGTGGAAAGCCGTGTCGGATCTGAATTGGCATCCACTTCATACGCTTTCCATACACTGGATGCGTTTGGTGGGCGAATCTCTTATGGCACGGACTCACCGGTAGAGGATTGTAATCCGTTTGCATGCATTTTCAGCGCGGTAACCCGCAAAGAGCGCTCCGGAAAAATCGCTGCAGCTTTCTTCCCTCAGGAATGTGTCGATGTGGAAACAGCAATCGATGCGTATACCGTCGGCAGTGCTTATGCACAATTTATGGAACATCACAAAGGACGTATCCGTGAGGGATTTCTGGCAGATTTGGTGATTCTGGATCAGGATATCTTTACAGTTCCTGCGGATCAGATCCAGCATATACATCCGGAACTGACAATGGTAGGCGGCAGAATTGTCTATCAGACAGGACAAATGGGATAACCGCTGCTCCTCAGAACCGATTGCCATTTTAATTTCGAGAACAGGTTTTTCTTCTTGTAAGAAAAACCTGTTCTTTTAATCTTCCAAAAAAACCGGTTGGTCTGTTTCCTGATGTGTCGATTTATCGACAAAATTTTGAAAACGGGTGATCAACCTGCCCGGAATAGAACCCTGAATGATGACTTCGTTTTGAAAATTCTCGATCAAATCGATTGACCCCTGTTCATGAAATTGCGCGATCAGCGCTCCTTCGGTAAAGGGCAGACGGACACGAATCGGCAGCATCGTCTCATATAATTGTTCCATAATACCGATTTTCAACGCTTCCATACCCTGCCCGGTTTTGGCAGAAATCAGAAATGCATTGGGATCCGTTTCAGCCAGGAGTTGCCTTGCCTCTTCTGCATCTTCCAATAAATCCGCTTTGTTAAAAACGCTGATGACCGGTATCTGATCCGCCTCGATTTCCGCAAGAGTAGCCTGGACACTTTCATATTGTGCCGATGCATTGAAATGGGAAACATCGATGACATGCAGCAGCAGATCCGCTTCATTAATTTCTTCCAATGTGGAGCGGAAGGCAGCAACAAGCTGGGTGGGGAGTTTTTGGATAAAACCGACCGTATCCGTAAACAAGCACAGGTGGGATCCGGGCAGCATGACTCGGCGTGTTGTCGGATCCAGTGTCGCAAAAAGTTGATCGGCAACATACACATCTGCATTGGCAAGCGAATTCAGGAGGGTTGATTTGCCGGCGTTCGTATAGCCTACCAGTGCAACCACTGGAATCTGGGTCCGCTTTCGTTGAGCGCGATATCTTTTACGGTGGTCGGAAACTTTTTCAATTTCTTTTTTTAAAAATGCGATGCGTTTTCTGATCTCCCGTTTATCAACTTCCAATTGGGTTTCACCCGGACCGCGAAGACCGACTCCGCCGACGCTTCCGGAACGTCCGGATGCACCACCTGCCTGCCTCTCCAAATGGCTCCAGGCATGGGACAGTCTCGGAAGACGATATTCATGCTGTGCCAATTCCACCTGCAAACGGCCTTCTTTGGTTGTGGCATGCTGTGCAAAAATATCCAGGATGAGTGTCGTGCGGTCGATGATACGGACTGATTTTCCTAACCGGAGGCTGAGTTCCCGCAGATGACGGGGTGATAATTCATTATCGAACAGGATCACATCTGCGAGAGTCTCTTCGGCCAGCGCTGCGACTTCCTCCACTTTACCGCTGCCGATGTAGGTACCGGCATGCGGATGATCCAATTTCTGACTGGTTTCACCGACGACTTCCAAACCGGCTGTGTCTGCCAGTAATGCCAGCTCTGCCAGGGAATCCGAAAGGGACAACCTGGAAGGTTCATTTTTAATTTCTACGCCAACCAGAAAGGCGCGTTCTTTTCGCTCATGGGTTGATCTAAGTGTTTTTTCTGCCATTTAACCAATTATACCGAGAAACTGTTATCAATTTTTTCTTTATTCGAAAAACCAATCCAAATTTAAAATCGCTGGGGCAAGCAGTAATTCGAAATATACGAAGAATTATATGTTGTTGTGTTGTTTTTGCGCTACGCGCAAAAACAACACAACAACAAGTTTTCTCGATCGATTCTAAAGGTTGTTTAATATTTCGAATTACTGTGGTACAAGCGTATCGATAGCACAAAATCCTTTATAATTTGACATAATGAGAACTGAGACGATTCCTTTACAACCGTTTGATGATGTGAATTCCGCAATCGACAAAATGAATCAAGTTTTGAATGCCAATGTTGCTGTCAAACGGATCTTAATTATTTGGCCGAAACGGAGCCGATTAATGGAAGATCCATTAGATTTCAGCAGACTGGCGATATGGGCAAAACATCATGAACTTCAAATTGCTTTGACTGTCAGAGATCCCTTCATTAAAAAAATCGCCGCTGAACGAAATATTCCTGTGTTTTCAACCCGCGAACAAGCGCAACAGGAAAATTGGCCTGCTGAGAAATCGATGCAAGCGGATTTGGAACCTGTCCGACAGCAAATTTTTGCTGGATTAAAAACGGATGTAGAGGCAACCCGGTCACAGGCAAAACCAAACAAGTGGAGCTATTTGCTGCTGCTGCCTGTTTTTATACTGGTTTTTGTCACATTGTATCTGCTGATACCGCATGCGATCCTTTATATTCCACAGGAGAATGCGGGACAAACGCTCAGTATTCCTTTTTGGACAAGCGACTCATTGGAAATGGCAACGAAAAATGGCGGCATTCCATCCAAAGCAGATCACCTTTTTTTAAACCTTCAGGCTACTGTTCCCGCAACTGGCAGTATCCGGTCACAAGGGAAACTGGCCTCCGGAAATATTACACTTCGGAGCAATTGTAAAAATGACCAGCGAATCCCTGCAGGAACTTTCGTTGTGACATCTGCTACTGAACCACAAAAATTTCAATTACTCGAAGAGATACAATTATCTTCGGGAGAATCAACGGAAACAGACATTCTTGCAGCTGCCAGTGGTTCTGCTTCGAATTTATCAGGTGGATCCATCGTCTCCATCGAAAAACCGTTCGACAATTGTATCGAAGTCATACAAACCAACCCGACAATCGGAGGTACCGATGGCGTTTATCCAAGCCCGGGGAAAGCGGATTATGAAAATGCTGTATCCATCATACTCAAAAAAGTTGAGTCTGAAGCCAACCTGGCGCTTCAGGACTTATACGGGTCTCTCAGAATGCCATTAAAAAACAGCCTGCAAATTGGGAAGATATCGGAAGAAATCCTGACTCCGGGAATCGGATATGCCGGTTCTGAATTGACGTTACAGCAAACGATTGAAGTTACCATCCGGACAGTCAGTTATCAGGATATGATCGCATTTGCAAAGCTTATGATGGACCATCAGAAAAACAGCACCTTTTTCCCTGAAGATGAGGCGATCACTTTTCGGGATGAAAACCCGCCGGTTTTATCGGAAAATGGATTGATCACCTGGAGCCTGATAGCTGAAAGGACAGGAACCATCCGGTATGATGCAGATCAGTTAAAGACGCTGGTTTCCGGAAAAAGTGTCCCGTATGGCAAAGCACAACTGGATGAGTTTTTCCAGAATTCCAGCGGAGTCAGTGTGCAGACATGGCCAAAATGGATTCGCTCTTTTCCAGTCGTGACGGCAAACATCTGGATTCGGAATCAATAGAATCTGGATGACTAAATTTTCAATCAACAAATAACTAAGGCGGTAATTCGAAATTTGGAATAGTCTTTTGAGAAATAAGAGAAAAATTGTTGTTGTGTTGATTTTGCGCTCCGCGCAAAATCAACACAACAACGAATAATCCCTCTCATAAATCGAATCGCTGTAACTAAAGAAAAACGATGGAAATTCAAAAGAAGATTTTAGCAGTTGATCTGGGAGAGAAAAATATTGGTTTAGCGATCAGTGATGCTTATGGTATGACCGCTGCGCCTCTGGAAACGTTCCAACATAAGAATCGCGCGTGGGATGCGCAGCATATCGCTGAAAAGGCTGTTGATGCCGGTGCATCGGTCATTGTGATCGGATATGCTTTGGATTCCGAGGGGCAAATCGGACCTGCAGCGCGTCATGCGATGAAAGTGGCTGATGAAGTCCGTTTATTCTTTCAGGGAGAAGTGCTGCTGTGGGATGAATCCGGTTCAACCGATGCAACAAAAAGGAATTATATCGAAATGGGGATTCCCAGAATGAGACGCAGAGGTCATTTGGATGCCAGTGCCGCAGCATGGATTCTCCAGGACTATTTGGATTTCCTGTTTCATCAAAAACGATTCGATGAAAAACGTGAACAGGATGTTAATTAGATTTCTGAAAGAGAAACCGTTCTTCTTAACCCTGATGATTCTGACCGTCCTCATCAGTTTTTTGTGGGTTGGGATCATAATCCCGTATCAGAATGACGAAAAACGTTTGACCAATTTAATAGGCTCAGCATCGGATGACCTGACATGGCTGCAGCAGGTCCGATATACATTGAAGCTTTCCCGGAACCTGGAAGTATTAGTCCAACCGGCTGCCGGAGAGGGAAATCCATCCATCATTTCAGTGGAAGAAGGCGAACCTGTTCTTTCTGTCGCTCAAAAAATATTTGATACCGGTTTTCTTCAGGACAAGGAATTGCTGTTGGATTATCTCGTTTATCGGGGTTTTGATAAAAAAATTCTTCCCGGGAGATATGCGCTGCAGGATAATTTATCCATCCGGGAAACAGGAGATCGTCTAATCGATCCGGCATACAGACTGGTCAGCTTGACATTGTTACCAGGATTGCGTCTTGAAGAAATTGCGGAACTGATCAGTCATTCCGGGCTGGAATTTTCCTCAGAAGCATTCTTAAATGCCACCAGAAATTATCCCGCAGAATTTCACCCTGCAGGCGGTTCTTCGCTGGAAGGATATTTGCTCTCCGGAACCTATGAATTTAAACGGTCAATCTCTCTGGAATCTTTTCTAAACGGTTTTGTGCATCACTTTCAAGAAATGATTGATTCTGACATGGTCAAAGCCTTCAATCGAAACGGGATTCGTGTGGAGCAGGCTGTGATCATGGCATCCATGATTAGCAGAGAAGCGATGGAACCTGAGGAGTATCCGATTATCGCTTCAGTTTTTTATAATCGTTTGAGAGCAGGAATGCGATTTGAAAGCGATCCCACAGTACAATATGCAGCAGGCTGGGATCAAAACCAGAAAACCTGGTGGAAAAATCCGCTTTCGCTGTCTGACTTGTCGGCTTATTCCGAATATAATACATATATCATTTCGGGTTTTCCCAAAGGTCCGATCTCGAATACTTCTTACGAGATCCTTCAGGCAGTCGCGAATCCTGAATCAACACCCTTTTTTTACTTCAGAGCGAAGTGCGATGGATCGCCTTTTCATAATTTCGCTGTTACTTATGAGGAACATTTACGTAATGACTGCAACTGAAAAAACCGGATTCGGACAAGGTATCGAAAAGAAAACAAATTTGATCTTTTGGTTGTTACTGATCGCCTTGATAGCTTTCGGTGGAATCCTTTATTTCCAAACCACATTACAAGGTGTCGGTTTGGTCAGTGATTCTGTGAATTACATCAATGGGGCACGTTCCATTTCAGCGGGCAATGGATATTATCGGGAAAGCGGTGGCGGAACCCTGAAACCCATAACAAATTTTCCTCCGCTTTATTCCATATTATTATCGATTCTGCTCTGGTTTAAAATGGATTGGTTTGCCGCAGTCAGGATCTTTGGACTGATATTTTTTATACTGAATCTTGGGTTGACGGGTATCCTGGTCCGTGAAATAACAAAAAACATCTGGTTTGGACTATGTGCAGTAGTGTTGATGCTGGTTTTGAAGCCCTTCCTATATTTTCAGGTATTTGCAATGTCAGAATCATTGTTTTTCTTTTGTACACTTGCTGCTTTTTTGTTTTGTGTCTTTGCCTTGGAAACAGGAAAAAGTATCCATTGGATATTTTGCGGATTGTTTTGCGGTTTGGCGTTCCTGACGCGTTATGTTGGTATCATTTCATTTATTACCATGCTTTCTGTTCTGATTCTGAACAGGAGAATAAAAGGCAGTCTGAAATCAATACTATGGCTGCTGATTGGAGCAGTCCCTTTGATATCATCATGGTTGATTCGCAATGTTATTGTTTCCGGCAATGCATCCAACCGTGAATTCTTTTTTCATCCGGTCGGAAGTGCTGAAATTAAGGATGGAATATTGATTTTTTGGAAATGGCTATTTCCGGTCCGTTATCAAAATGTTGAACAACCTGTATTTTGGATGGAGTGGGCAGTGATCGGGTTCGCGGTAGCGGCTTTCTTGTTTCTCTTAATACTTTTCCTGTTATCTTTTAAGAAAAACACTGATTTTTCACCATATATCAATTGTCAGTGGATTTTTGCTATGTATATCTTCTGTTATCTGGCATTCATATGGACTACGATTTCGTTCTTTGATGCATCGGTCAATATTGAAGAGCGGATTCTGTTTCCTGTATTTCTGGTCCTTGTTTTATTAATTTTTATAACCGGAGAGTTTATTGTACAGCGAAGGAAATGGTTCTTTCAATTAGCAATGATAGGCTTCTATGGTTATTTTGTCATCACTTTTTCGCAGGATTTGATCCGGTTTGTTCCAAAATTCCAATCTGAGGGATATGGATGGGCATGGGAAGGCTGGCGCACCTCCCCTGCGATGCAGATTATCCGCGAACTTCCTTCCGAAATGATGATTTATTCCAATCAACCGGAGGCAGTCAGTCTTTGGGCGGGGCGAGGGTCATTCGCATTATTAGATCCGATCGATCCTTCTACTAATTTACCTCGTGAAGATTATTCCGATACAATGGATAGAATCCGCAACCAGGTTTTGGATGGAGAATCAGTTCTTGTGTTTTTTGGAATAGATTCCTGGATCGGTGGGACTACAGGAAATTGGATTACCGAGTTATGTGAGACATTACCAATGATCTACCAGGATTCCAGTGAATGGGTCGTTGGAAGAAAAGGAATGAAGGAAAAATGAAATATTCGGATGAATTGATTTCAAAAGCTTATCAATTAGGATATCAATTTGAAGCTACACGCGGCAATTGTCCCCAATGTGTTTTAGCAGCATTGATGGATACAATCGGGGGAATCGATGAGAAGATTTTTCAATCTGCTTACGGTTTACATGGAGGCACTGTATCCAATGGAGTCGGAACCTGCGGTGCGTTGGCGGGCGCTATCATAGCCATTGGAACCCGCTATGGCAGAGATCGGGTGGCATTCGATCGCGGTGAAAAAGAGTGCAAGAATGATGTTCTGGCGCGGGAATTGTGCAACAAATTCTTTGAAGTCTATGGAGGATTGACCTGCACAAAGGTCCAAACAGCAATCATGGGAAGATCCTTTAATATGAAAGACCCGGAAGAAAGAAAACTATTTCTTGAATGCGGCGGACATGTCGATAAATGTACATCGGTTGTTGGCAACGCTGCAAAGTGGACGATTGAAATATTAAATCAATTTGAGGAATAGAGCAGTAATTCGAATTTTGGAAAAGTCTTTTGAGAAAAAAAACTTGTTGTTGTGTTGTTTTTGCGCGGAGCGCAAAAACAACACAACAACAAATAATTCTTCCCATATTTAGAACCGCTGGAAATAGAGAGTTATCAAACGGTATATATGCGGTTCAAAATACGGGGGCATTCTTGGCTGATCTTTTATTTGTAAGATCAGCCCAATTCATTGATTGCTGATAAAAAAGGGCGCGGAATTCCGCGCCCTTGCGATTTTATTAATCAACCGGTACTGTTGGCATGATATCTTTGCCAAGTACAATTTGTGGAACTGTTCCTTCCGGTACAATCATGAATTTATCGGTTTCTTTGATTGCCGATGCATTCAATTGGGCAACCAGATATTGATAGTAAGATGGATTCTGCTCATAAATTTTTGCCAGAAGTTCCGTGTTTGCCAGATCCGCTTTTGCTAATTCAGTGGCAGCTTTTGCTTTTTCTGTATTCAACTGTTGTTCCAGTATGGCATTTTCTTTTCCCGCCTCAATCACTGCACGTTTTGCGATCAATTCCTGTTCTTCCAATTGAGCCAGAACGACTTTTTGGCGGGCAGTTTCCTGGGCTGCTGCTTGCTGAACCCGAATTTCAGCTTCTTTTTGGACAGCGTTTGCTTTACCTTCCTGTTCCAATTTTTGGGATTGTGCTTTGGCTTTTTCCGCATCCAGCAAGTACTGGTTGGTTTCGTTGATGACTACCATTGCCTGGTCAGAAGCCTGCACATCGGTGACAACGATGTTATTGACATACATTCCGATTTCCCGTGTCAATTTTTCCAGTTCCGATTCGATGCAGTTGCGTAACGTATCCCGACCTTCGGCAACGGCGTTGCCGCGAAGATCGTTTTGACCAACGCAGACTTTCATCGCTTGTCTTGAAAAGCCATCCATTTGTGATTCCAATGTTTCATTGCTGGTATAAATCCTTCGATAATTAACAAAATCTTTCGCAATTTGTTCTTTATTGAAATATTCAATGCTTCCATCCGCTTTCTTTTCTTTCACACTTGTTAAAGACGGGCGGAAAACTTGTCCCCGAATTTCGACATAAACTGGTTGCATGTCTTTGGTAAATACTTCATCATCGGAAACCTGAAACCAGACACCTTCGATGTTATAGGTTTCCATTTTCACGTAAAGCCCGAAATCGCTGTAAATTCCTCCTGGACCTACAATATCAACCACCTCACCGGCGCGAATTTTCACACCCATTTCCTGTTGTCCCAGTCCTTTCATTATATAGACTGGTTTGAAGGTTACAAAAGCTGCAATCAGAAGCACTAAGATTGCTAATAAAATGATGCCGGTTTTATTGAGACCCGAAACAGTATTATTCTTTTTCGGTTTTTCCGGCCGATAATTCTCCATGGTTACCCCTTTTCTATTCTATCGATGTGATGAGAGTCTGGTCATGTATCAATCAATGAGCTAAATGGTTCATTGGTCGTTTGGATTTTATTTGGTATCCTAAAAAAATACCTTTCAATCATTTCCCTTTTGACTTACATCGTTTTAATCATATACGAAAAAATTCAATTTTCTTCTCGAGAATCGGAAATTCGAAATATCGATTTGCCTTTAGAATCAATCGAGAAATCTTGTTGTTCAGATTACTCCCCTTATTTCGAATCGAAGCTCGACAACTACAATAAGTATTGGCAATAATGCCTTATAATGTGATCCGTCGATCCTTGTCACAGCAATTTGAAATATGGAGAGGATTTTTTGTTCGAATAATTAGTCTATTTTTCGAATTGTTGTCCTTGTCAATTATTATTCATACGTTTCCGGTTTGAGAATCCCGATATATGGTAGATTCCGATAATAATCGGAATAGTCAAGACCGTATCCAACGACAAAATGATCACCCATGGTGAAGCCACAGTAATCCGGTTTGATTTCACATTGGTGTTTATTGATTTTGTCCACGAGACAAATGGTTTTGATGGATGCTGGTTTTCTTGCACGAAAAAGTTCCGTCAAATATTTTAATGTCAAGCCGGAATCGATAATATCTTCAACGATAATTACGTGTTTATCCGTGATATTTTTGTCAAGATCCTTGATGATTTTAACAACACCGGTGGATCTGGCACTGGTACCATAGCTTGATACAGCAATAAAATCCATAAATAGCCTGCATTTCACACTTCTGCATAAATCTGCATAAAAGAATGAGGCTCCCTTCAGAACGCAAACCATTAACGGGTCTTTTTGTTCATAATCTGTTGTAAGCTCGACTGCAAGTTCATCTACCCTTTGCTTGATCATTTCTTGTGAAAAAAGCACTTCAGCTATGTCGTTTTGTTCGTTGGTAATTCGCATTGTTTTCCTCGTTATTTTTTAAGGGAATCGATGAATATGGTTTTTTATCCTCTTATAATTTTATTTGAATATTCAGTTTTCTATTATGGGAGATTACAATGCTTCAGAACCAGCAATTCAAAGTTTGGATATGCTTTTCGAATTGAGAGAGAAAATATGTAGTTGTAGTGTTTTTATGCTTCGCGCAAAAACACTTCAACTACAATTAATTTTTATAATTTCGATTTGTTGCTTCAGAAACATTCGAATATTGGGCTATCTGGATGGGAAGATTTGATATTGTTTTAGTTTTTGCGGGAAATAATAGTCTTGCCAAAAAATTTGAGAAATCATAGTGTTCCGCAATGATTCCAGGTATAGAAATGTTTTTCAAATGTCAAAAGAATAACAATTAATCCTTCTCATATTTCAATTTACTGAATGTCTCGTTTTATAATTGAGATAGTTCTCGTTTCAAAGTTTCTTGGATTTAGATAGTCACACAAAGATTGGAGTCAGATTATTATGTCAACCTGTGCAATTGTCGGAATTAATTGGGGAGATGAAGGAAAAGGTAGGATGGTCGACTTGATATCCAGCAGCTATGATATTGTAGTGCGATATCAGGGAGGAAATAATGCAGGTCATACCGTAGTCAATGAATATGGGAAATTTGCACTAAATCTTATCCCTTCCGGAATTTTTCGGAAGAATATTGTAAATATATTAGGAACAGGTACGGTCGTTGATCTGGAACACTTAAGTGGTGAGATCAGTAAATTGAAAAATGCCGGAATCGCAATTTCTCCTGAGAATTTGAAAATCAGCGACAGAGCGATGATTGTTTTTCCATTTCACAAACAACAGGATACTTTGGAGGAACAACGGCTGGCAGATAAAAAATATGGATCGACAAAACGCGGAATTGCTCCGGTTTACAGTGATAAATTCCAGAAAAAAGGAGTACACATGGGGGAACTTCTGTATCCCCAGAAATTGAAAAACCACATTGAAAGCATTCTTGAATGGAAAAACCTGATTCTTAAAAATGTTTATGGAGCTGAACCCTATCGTCTGCAAGATATTCTTGCCTGGACGGAATGTTTCGGAGAGATTTTATCGCCTTATATTACCGATACCGGAATTCTTTTACGAAAAGCAAATGCAGAAGGAAAGAAAATTCTGTTCGAAGCCCAACTGGGCGCACTGCGTGATATTGATTATGGAATCTACCCATATACTTCGTCCTCCAATCCATTGGCATCTTATGCACCAATTGGCTGCGGCGCACCGGATTTGCACGTGGATGAGGTGATCGGTGTTGTGAAAGCCTATTCAACCTGTGTCGGTGAAGGACCATTTACTACTGAGTGGTCTGGAGAAGAGGCAGAACGATTAAGAGAAGCTGGTGGAGAATATGGCGCGGCAACTGGCCGTCCAAGAAGAGTTGGCCCGATGGACATTGTGGCAACGAATTATGGAGTCCGAGTTCAGGGAGCAACCTGCATCGCCTTGACAAAAATGGATATTCTCTCTTATTTGGAGAAAATTCCGGTTTGTACAGCCTATGAAATCGATGGAAAAATTACGACAGATTTCCCATTTCATGCGATTTTAGATGAAGCCAAGCCTGTTTACGAGTATTTACCCGGTTGGAAATGTGATATCAGAGCTATTCGAGACTATGAAGCGCTACCATCAGAAGCACGAGAATATGTTGAATATATTGAGAAAAAAATTAATTGTCCCATTCAGTATGTTTCCGTTGGACCGGGAAGAGATGAAATTATATTAAGGTAACAGTGAAATGGATCGATACGAAAGCCCTTTAGGAACACGATATGCTTCGGAGAGGATGCTCTGGCTCTTTTCTGCTGATAACCGATACCGTACCTGGCGCAAATTGTGGACCGCACTTGCTCGTGCTGAGCACAACCTTGGTCTGCCCATCAATGATGCGCAGGTAGCTGAGCTGGCTGCGCACGTTGATGATATTGATTATGCTGTTGTTGCGAAAAAAGAACAGGAAGTGCATCATGATGTCATGGCGCATATTTATGCTTATGGACTGATTTGCCCGAATGCTAAAGGCATTATCCATTTGGGGGCGACTAGCTGCTATGTGACGGACAATGCCGATCTGATTATTTATCGTGATGCATTACAGTGGCTTCGTAATGAATTGTTAACCATCATTGAAAGTCTGTGCTCATTTGCAGATCAATATAAATCACTTCCTACACTCGGCTTTACCCACCTGCAACCGGCTCAGCTTGTGACTGTAGGAAAAAGAGCCTGTCTTTGGCTTCAGGATCTCATGCTCGATCTGGATGAGATGGATTTTGTGCTGAACAGTATTTGTTTTCTTGGTTCCAGAGGAACGACCGGAACCGAAGCGAGCTTCCTCGAATTATTTGAAGGAAATGAATCGAAAATTGATGAAATGAACCGCCAGATTGCAGATGAGTTTGATTTTCAACGCATTTTTAACGTTTCCGGCCAGACCTACCCAAGAAAATTTGATTCGCGAATCTTAAATTTGCTCAGTTCCATATCGCAAAGCTGTTACCGCTTTGCCAATGATATTCGATTGCTTCAACATATGCAGCAAATCGAAGAACCTTTTGCAGAGGACCAGGTGGGTTCGTCAGCAATGGCTTATAAACGCAATCCAATTCTCTGCGAACGAGTATGCTCACTTGCGCGATATGTCATCGTCGATACTTTAAACGCTCCTCTGACGGCATCCACACAATGGCTCGAACGGACTCTTGACGATTCCGCAAATCGTCGAATTTCCTTGCCGGAAGGATTTCTGGCTGTTGATGCGATCTTGTTGCTCATGAAAAAGATCGTTTCGGGTCTGCATGTGAATCAAAAAATCATTGAAAAATCAGTAAAGAATAATTTACCCTTTATCGCGACGGAAAACCTGTTGATGCTGGCGGTTAAAAAAGGCAAGGACCGGCAAGTTGTTCATGAAATCATCAGAAAACATTCGATGGCAGCCACCGCACGCATGAAAGAGGGAGAACCCTGTGATTTATTGGAACGTCTTGCAGGGGATGAAAATTTGGGTATCAGTATGGAGGAGATCAACAAGACGCTCGAACCTTCAGATTATATCGGACGATCGGCAAGCCAGACACAGAAGTATCTCCAATTCTGTTTAGAGCGTACAAAAATGGAATAAAGAATGTTTTTGGTCAACATCTGGAAAAATCAATCGTAAAATCGAAATGCAGATAGAAATACGGATTGGACAATAATTCGACATGCGGAAATAATCATTGATCGTTATGTTGTTTTTGCGTAAAGCGTAAAAACAACATAACGATTTTTTTTTCTGATTGAATCGTTATTCTGGCCAATAACATGAATTGCTGAATGGTCGGTTATTTTTTTTTAAATCGATTATGATTATCCATATGGAAATTTCTGCCTGTTATGGTTCACCAATTTCTGAAAGACAGATTCTTTTTTTTGATGATAAACTAATTCAATTAACGAACACTCAAATTATCAATAATTCCGCTTTCATCATGAATGATTCAAATGACAAAAAACTGACTGAAATCAAGTCTTTCTCGTTTTGTCTGCTTCTGAAGCGGATTTGTTGATCGTTATTATAAATATTTTTGGGAGGAAGCATGATTAACTTAACTAGGGGAGTTCCGGCTCCAGAATCTTTTGCACTTGACGGATTTGTTGAAGCGTTTAAAGCAGCGATGCAGGAAGATGGCAGAACTGCAATGTCATACGTTGCTACCCCGGGATATAAACCCCTGATTGACTGGATCGCAAAGGAAGAAAATGTGAATCCAGATCAAATATTAATTGGTAATGGTTCACTGGAATGTTTAAATTTTATTGCTACTGTTGCAGCAGAACCCGGTGATCTGGTTTTTATGGAGTCTCCTTCATATGACCGTGCAAATTTAATTATGAAACGGCGCGGTTTGAATACTTATAGTATTCCTTTGTTAACGGATGGCGTGGATCTTAACGTTTTTGAAGAAGCTTTGAAAAAGAAAACACCAAAATTCTTTTACACAATTCCTGATTTTCAAAATCCGATGGGAACAACTACCAGCCTGGAAAAAAGGAAGAAGATCGCTGCATTAGCTCAAGAATATGGCTTTTGGGTCTTAGAAGACGTTCCTTATCGTGCGCTACGTTATACCGGTGAAGATCTTCCCACGATTGCTTCCATGGCTCCGGATCGTGTCATCAAGATGACATCTTTTTCAAAGACACTCGCACCGGGACTGAGATTGGGTGTTCTCGTCGGAAATGCTGATTTTATTAAGAAAATTCGTGTTTATGCCGGAGATACTTATATCGGACCAGTCAGCCCGACGCAGGCGTTGGCTTATCAATTCTTGAAGTTGGGCTTATATGAGCCAAATCTGCAAAAAATTAAAGATTTATATTATCCACGACTTAAGAAAACATTAGAAATTCTGGAAACTGGACTGCCAAATGCAGTATATCCGAAACCTGAAGGCGGTTTCTTTGTGGGAGTCATGCTTCCGGAGGGAAATGATATGGAAACATTGATCCCGCGGGCAAAAGAAGCTGGCGTCAACATTACTGACGGTCGCGGTTTCTTCCTGAATCGTGAAGATGGAAAGCGATTCCTGCGTGTTCCATTCTGTGGAATGAAACCGGAAGAACTGGAGCAGGTATTTGAACTGCTGCTTCCGCTTATTATTAAATAGAATAAATAATGCCTGATGTGGACAGTTTATTTCTGTCTATTGAACGAAAAAACGTTTTTCTCGATTCAAGAGAAAAACGTTTTTATTTTTTCGTAGTTCTAAGAGAAAATCCGTGGATCTGATGGATTCGATGGAATTCTTTTTTTTAAATGCAGCATTAAAAAAAGTTGATTTTCTGAATTATTTTGATAACAAAATATCCAGTTTTCCTTGATCATCCCATAATATTCGGAAGCGATTAATGAATTCCTGTCTGGTATATGCGTGGGATTGTGTTCCAACCTGTTCCAAAACAAACGTAGATGCCAGTGCACCCATTTTCCCACACATTTCCCAATCCAGTCCCTTGAAATATCCTGTGATAAAACCAGATCGATACGCGTCACCCACACCTGTTGGATCTTTGATCGTAATCGGTGGAAAAACCGGAATTCGATATTCTTTGCCGTCAACATAGATCAGCGAACCGTTCTCACCTAAAGTAATGATGACACAATAGACTTTATTCAAGATTTCTTTTTGAGTAATCTCCCCATGTTTTTGGAGAAGGGCAAATTCATAGTCATTGCAGAACAGGAACTTTGCACCGCTGATTCCTTCCATAATCATCGATTTATTGATTCTCACAATTTGTTGGGAGGGATCAAACGCGTATGGGATCCCATATTCTTTGCACTGACGAACATACCCGATCATTGCATCAGGATCAGATGGAGAGACAATAAACAGATCGATTTTTTCATTTTTTAATTCTGAGAGCTTCAGGTCCGCAGAATTTTTCATTGCTCCGGTATAAAAAGTGGCAATTTGCGCATTGCTCAGATCTGTATTTTCGAAAAATGAAGCGGTATATTTTCCTGGAATTACCCGTGCAAACCGGCAATCGATGCCCCTTTCTGTCAGCCAATGGCGGTATTCTTCGAAATCTTCTCCGACTGCTGCAAAAAGTAGAGGTTTTTCACCCAGAAGCGCAAATGAATAACATATGTTAGGAGCAATACCGCCCTGATGACGAACCATTTCATCCACTAAAAAGGAAAGACTGATCGAATCAAGATGATCCTGGAGGATGTGATCCTTGAAGTACCCTGGAAATTTCATCAGATAATCATACGCGACGGACCCACTGCAAACGATTGACATTTCAATTCTCCGATTCAAACCGAATTTTTAGTAATTGTTTAAAATTTCATCATTCCATTTCTGGAGCCAGAAATCGCGTTTTTCATTGATTAATACCGGGTCCAGCATGACAGGGTTTTCCGGAATGACAGCGAATTTTGTGAATACATCAGGCAGAATCGCATTTTTATTAACCGGAAAAACGAACATCTGCCCTGGTAAATCTTCCTGCCACTCTTTGCTCAGAACTGCATCAATAAATTTCTCCGCAAGCTCCTGATTTTGTGTTCCTTTCAAGATTCCCAGGAATTCCACAACCTGATAACACATTCCATCGCTGAGTATGGATGCAGTAGGGGCTGTTTCCATTTCAGTTTCTGCATAAAACGGAGCAGCAGCCGGGCTTGCATCGTAGGATACTACCAAAGGCTGCGGGCCCATACCGCCGCCTGCTGAAAAGTTCGTGTAATATGCGGTTGACCATCCGTCCGCAATTTCTATTTTGTTGGCTAACAAAGATTTCCAATAATCAATATATCCATCTTCTCCAAAGGCAGCTATCGTGGCGAGCATAAATGCTATTCCGGGAGTGGATGTGATCGGATTCTCAACAACCAGTTGTCCGGAATATTTGGGATCAATCAAATCCTCCCAGGAAGCGGGGACTGACAGACCTTTTTCTGCATACCAGGCAGTATCGTAATTGATACAGACGTTTCCGAAATTGAAGGGCAGTGCCCGGTCGTTTCCTTGGTCCATTTTGTATAAGTTAGAAATATTTGCCAACTCGGGTGATTCATAAGGAAGTAAAATATCATTGTCCAGGGCTCTGGAAAGCATGATGCTGTTGAGCCCAATGATTACATCGGCAATGGGGGCTTCTTTGGACAGGATGGCTTGATTCAGCATGGTAGTCCCATCACCACTTTCAATGAACTGTATCCTTACCTGATTTTCTTCCTCAAATGTTGCAACAATATCTTCACTGACACTGTATGAATCATAAGTTAAGATTGATAAAACGTTATTTTTGTCTTCAGCTTTTACCGATGCGAATATAAACACTGATTGAAGAAGTACCAATAAAATTGCAGCTTTTTTCATATTTGTCCTCGTATTGATTAATTTCCGACTTTTTAAAAGGATGGGTTAATGCCCAAGTGCTTTTTTTGATATTTGAATTTCGATCCGGTTTTCATTGCTTACTGGATTGACAGAGATGGGAAAAAATCGGCCGCCGGATATATCCGTAAGCATTTCCTGCAAGATTCCACTGATCAGGTATGCATAATGGTTTCTGTTGAGACATTCGCTATCGATTTTCCAAACTAATTGATCATTCTTCTCGATCTTTTCGATATTTAATCCTAATATTAAGAAAAAGAATAACTGAAATTTGTCCAGGGCTGATTTGATTCGATGCTGTGAAGGCAGAAACCGGAAATTTTGATTTTCAAATTTCAGTGTGTTCTCAAAGAGGTTTTTTATAAAATGATAGGAGTTTTGACCGATGCAGATGGATAATCCTTCTGCATCTGTTGAACCAAATTTCTCAAGCAGGTAATTTTCCAAGAATTGAATCTCTTCAATTCCCTGACCAGCCAGGTTTTCACAGTTTAATTGGATCCTGAATTTGATACTTTCTTCATCCCCTAAAACTTCATATAATCCTTGATTGATCGCCCTGCTGAACAAAATTTTTTCTTCTTCATTCGCTGCCATTGAGACTGTCACCTGAAACTCTATAGTTTGTCGTGAACGATTATACCAAGTATTAACGGTTGTTTAATGTATCGATAACATCAGTTTGTGAATTGAGAATGATCTATGACCTGTACCATGTCGTATTTCCTGGATTGTATTTGTTATCTTTATTATACAATGATGGTTCATCGACGCAAAACTATCCCTATCGTATTTCGAATTGCTGTCATTTATTCTAATGAGCAAATCTTTCAGGCTCAGGAAAAAGGTTTTTTCAATCTGAATGTTTTTTTTTTGCTTCGGATTATTTCAGGATCTGCTTTTCCAATGGATGTAATCGCAGCGGGGAGAAAAATAGGTTAATCCGGTGCGCCAAATTTTTTTATCAAGAGAAAGTGCAAAATCCGTATTCTGTAAAAACCATTGATTAAATTTGTAATCATTGAAAAAATGGATTTCTCGGAGAAATTGCATGGATATATTCGAAAATGTTAGAACTTCAGTTTGCGGGTTTGTCGGGTAATAATTCGGAATTTCAAGGGCGGAACGCTTGACATTTTCTGTATCAAGAAAAAGCTTGTCAAAAGATTGCACTTTTTGAAGAAATGGTGAGATTTCCATCGGGAATCGCTCGGAATAAATCAAATTTGCAGCCGGATAGGGGAAAAAATAAAAAGGCTGGATCGTCAGGAGATTGATATCAAATAAAAGGACAACCCAATCAAAACCCATCCGTTCCTGAAGCTTATAGAATAATCGGTAATTTGGAAAAGATATATTAAAACTGACTGTCCATTGCCACGAATGGGGAAGTGCCGGTTCGTTCAGTTTAACATTCCCGTTTTCAGGATTCGACAGGATTGACCCTCTTGAGAGTAATCCATTTTTTAGAATCGGGGTTAAATTTTCCAATCTCGTGAAATGAGTAAGGAATGAGATTTTCCGCTCTTTAATGATTTTTGCAAATGCTTTTGCAATTTCAGGAGTGATATTTTCTGGCGGATAAGGGAGCGGTGCAATTCGCTGCTTTATGTTGTGTTTGTTTTGATCATTGCGTGTATCTTTTGGTACCGAAAAAGGTGTATTTGTCAGTACTGGTTCATTTCCAGATCTGGATTGAATTGGCTGTGTACTTTCAATTTTCGATAATCTGTGATTCATTATGAGTGCACGGGAATTCAAATTTTGTCCTGACCGTTTTTGTTGTTGATAACTGAATTCTTTTTATCTATTAAATAGAAACTATTTGATCAATACTTCATATTATCAGATGTGAAGTATTGATCAAGATTTGTGTTTTAATATTCTGGCAATAAATTAGAAAGCCTTTACGAGTTTTCCAGTGTCGTTCAGGTAATAAGGCATCCAGACGATTCCAAAAATATCTGTAAAGATATCTTTTTTCATTGGGGCAATTGAGATCTCTGTGTTCTCTTTTGCTATAGTTTCCCACCGATTTTCTACCTCATCAATATTATTTTTAAAAGCTTCAATCTCATTTTCGAGCTCATCATTCGCAGCATCCAATGCGATTTGTGCTTTCTCAAGCGCATTCTCAGCTGCACCAGACTGAGTGTATTTTGTCAATGATGAAGAAACGGAACGTCTTTTCTTTGTAAGGATCGACAAAGCCAGTTCACCCCAGGCGCCATATTTTTCTAAATTTCGGCTGTTGACTTTGTCTTTTTTGTCCTGCACATCAGCTTCAGCCTTTCGAATCTTGATTTCAAGCTTATCCACAACTTTTTCATAAGCATTGGTTAATTTTTCACGTTCTGCCTGGGAGGCCTCTGAAATTTTTGCTTTGCATAATTCAAAAAACTCATCAGCCGTGGTTTCCGGACTGGCATATACTTCCAGTTTTTCATTGGCATGAATACGGATATTGCTGGAACGATATACATAATCAATGAAATCCGTTTCTCGGGTTTTTGCTGATCGGTCATCCAGCATCCACTCTGGCGGGTTTTCATACTTTGCATCCATACTTTCAGGACGTAGATCCAATGTAGCAGGATCGATCGGATCGATCGCGTAATCTTCCCATCTGATTGATGTACCTCGTATATTCGGGTCATCAATCAAAGCAGTTTTCTTTTCAGAAAAATCAAGATTGTATTTACGCTGGAAAATCCGGGTTTCTGCTTGGGCAACCCACACGGGTAAATAATTGATTTGCGAATTGCTTGCCCCGCATTCTTCTGCAGTTTTTTCACTTCTGCGATAGTATTCATTAATGGTAGGGGCGATGACCGGTTTTGACCCATCAGGAACTTCTGGCTTGTTGTTTGGTAACGGCGACATGATTTCTTCTCCCTCATTTTGAATTTGATTATCTACTGTTGTTTCCGGAGGTACAATTCCGGCATTACTGTCATTGCTTTGGCTGAGCCCTTTTTCGATCAGTAACGGAATCAGATTGCGAGTCAAAGGACCTGCCAGATAATTCATTACCCACCGGGAAGAAAAAACTCTTAACCCGGTTTTGTGTACATTCATATACAGGAATTGTCGTTTTTCCAATGATGAGATTAATTTATTCGCTTCTGAACGGTTAATTTCTCCGGAATTGGTCACTAATCCATCCAGTAAGCGATTTTTATCCCATTCCGTCTGCAAATGCCCTATAAACCAAGTTCCGGCATTTGAAAGTGCCTTGTAATTGAAGTCGATCGGATTTTGTGAAGAAAGAATTAAGCTGACCCCATAAGCTCTGGCTTGTTTCAGCATGCGGATGATAATTGCCCGGGATGCCGGATTATCATTTTCTGAAGCTGGCAAGTAGCCGGCAATTTCATCGAAATAAATTGCCAGTCTGAGATTACCGGTTCCGGTCTGTGTTCTCATCCACGCTTCAATTTGCGAATAGAGCATGGTTACAAAAAACATTCTTTCATGGTCGTTCAGATGCTGCAGATAAAAGATATTGAAGCGAGCTTTTCCATCTGGAGCATATAACATATCACCAATACTCAGTTTCGGGCCTTTGTTCCAGCTTTGGAATGTCGGTGATGCAATAAAGTTATTTAGCAGGAGCGCCAGTTTTAATCTTTCTTTCTCCGGATACATGATCTCAACCGGAAGAGCACCCAGCTTTTCGAATGGAGGATCGGTGATTGCATTGATCATATCCTCAATGCTGACGCTGCGGTTCATGCTCCAAAAGAGTTCGATGATTGTTGATAATAAGATGTGTTCTCTGCTCTGGATGGGATCAATATTGCTGATTCCAACCAAATCAAGCAGCGCTGTGACCGAAGTAGAAATCCCCTGACGAATGTCTTCATCTCCTTCTTTCCAGGTCCTTGTCGGAGCTTCAAAAGAAGATAAGATATTTACCGGATTTCCAACTGTCGAACCTGGTGTAAAGATAGTATAGGACACATCGTTCAATGATGCAATATCTTCGCTTTTTAAGTCCCAGCTTTGGAGCCCTTTACGCCATTTTTCAGCGGTTTCTTCCGCGAGCACATACAGGTCTTTTCCCTGTCTGAGTGGCGCTTCCGGATCAATCCAGGTCGCGAAATCTTCACCTTTAAGTTCCGGAAAATGAAGCAGCAGGTTTGTCAGATCGCCTTTAGGATCGATGATGATTGCCGGGATATTCTTCAGCGCAATTTCTTCCAGCAACGCGATTCCCAACCCGGTTTTTCCAGAACCGGTCATACCAGTGATCACACAATGTGTATTCAAATCCTCAGGGTCGTATAATAATTTTTCGTCGGATAGTTTGCCTTTAGAATCAATGAAATTGCCCAGATAGAATCTTTTCGGATCTTTTGCTGCCATTAACGATCTCCTGTCTGAATCGAAAGTAAATTGTTCAATCAATTATACTAAAAAGTAATCAAATATTAATTGTAACTCAAATACAACCAGCAATTCGAAATATGAGGAGAATGTAAGAGCAACATGATAATGTCCTATAGTAGCAAAATAGAAATGTCCTAATTATCATTAGGAGCTATGAAATGGA
>JAPKMT010000003.1 GCA_026645735.1 Flexilinea sp. | reverse complement strand
AAAAGATCTCATTCGTTTTTGTTTTCCATTCGGTCGTATGACAAAAAAAGAAAATTTTTAAATATTTACTTTAAACACCTGATAAATTAGTGAACAATTCACATTCTGTTTGAATTATTGGTAATCGGGTAATTTTTGCGCTTCGCGAAAAAAACGCAGCAACAAGTTTTCTCAATTGATTTGCAGAGCAAGTCTTTCTTATCAATAGCTGGTGTTCCGTGCTGAAGAATGAATTTCGTTAGAAATGCGGGTTCTTTTCATTGAAAACGATTTTTCAGAACAACATACCATGTGGATCGATCAAAAAGGAAATCGAATCTTTCGAACAAAAAAGGCATTAAGGCGATCCAGCAAATTCCAATGAAAAGCCCAAAGAGGATTCCGGCAACTACATCTGACATATAATGAACACCGTTAACAACTCTGGAGAGAACCATTATGATTGCCCAAAAAATAAAAAGCATTGTTATGGGAAATTGAAAGGAATTAAGTGCCAGGATAATAATCAGCCCAGCCCGGACAGCGTGTCCGGATGGAAAAGAATGAGGATCCGTTTTTCGATAAATATTACCCCAGGTTCCTTCCGGTCTTTGACGATGGATAATACGTTTCAAAGTAAAGATCAAAATTGCAGTGATAGCGATGCTGATTCCCCAAAAAGCTGCAGTTTTTTGGACTGCTTCATCGGCAAACAACCATACAATCAATAAACCACTGCACCAGATCCATGAATCGCCTGTTTGGGACAGAAATGCTGCTATGCGAAATAGTAAATTATTTTCATCATTTATTCTTATTTTTTGGGTCAGTAACTGATCCAGTTCCAATATCTTTTGCATTGTTTTTTGTTTTTTTCCTGATTGTCTTGTGGGTTTCTTTGTGAAAATATTCCTCATGTATTAGTCACCCAAATATACCACCAAATGTAATCTGTTTTTTTCCATTTTTGTCTATAATAAATACAGAGAATTTTTAAAACTTCTTTTAAGTGAAATAGAATCTCAATTCTACAGGAGGATACACATGACGTTAATTTATGCACTGATCGCAGTAGCACTTCTTTACTCTGCGCATAAAGCGACAAGAGTCAAAGGGCTGTTAAATGCTGCTCTTTGGCTAGCTGCGACAAGCTGTCTCACGGCGATCTTAATGTACATCATGGGCTCTCCCGGTATAGCCGTCATAGAATTAAGCGTCGGTGCCGGGCTGGTCACAGTACTTTTCGTTTTTGCAATCAGCATTATTGGTGATGAAAAAATCGAATCAAAATTTTTTATTCCACCTTTAGCTGCATTGCTCATGGCAACCATACCTTTCATCATTCTTGCCTTCCTCTGGATCAGCGGAATTTCTCCTGTCTTCAAAAATACACCTGCAGACATTCTGGCAAATACAATCTGGGAAGATAGAAAGGTGGATTTGTACTTACAGGCAGCTTTGATTATAACCGGCATTCTGGGTATTATGCTGCTGATTGCACCTTCCGTAGCAAATCGGTTCAAGAAGGAGCGTGGCAAATGAGCTATATTATCGTCGTCTGCATTTTAGGCTTGTTAGGCATAGGATTTTATTGTCTCCTGATCACAAGAAATTTGCTCAAACTCGTAGTTGCACTTCAAGTACTTGTAAAAGGAGCGATGCTGGCAGTTTTATTTGCCGGCTGTCTGGTTGATAATATGGAAGTCGCTCAAAGCATGGCTTTGACTATTATTGTAGCAGATACAATAGTCGCAGTCATTGGCCTGGCCATGGCAATTCAGGTCCGCCAAATTACCAATACCAGCAATATCCGATCTATCTCAACACTTAGAAAGTAAAAACTATGACTGCTATTCTTATTGTACTAATCATCTTATTTCCATGGTTGGGAGCGGTCCTTATTTGGTTAATGAAGAATGCTCAGGAAAAGCTCACGCATACACTGGCGATGGGCTTTTCTGTTTTATCAGCCGTTCTCAGCCTGGTTTTACTGACAAGAATTGGACAGGAACAAATCACTGTTTTATCGCTAGGCCCCGGATTGGGTGAGCTCTCTTTCTCTGCAGATGGATTGGGAATCGTTCTCACTAGCATCGCAAATAGTATTGGATGTCTTGCAGTAATCTTTTCGAAGGATTACATGAATGGAGAAAAGGATCTCCAGCGGTATTACAGCATGATCCTGTTTTTCATCGGGGCAATGTCCGGTCTCGTTCTTACTAGCAATGCCATGCTGATTTTCTTCTTCTGGGAAATTACAGCGCTTTGTTCTTACCAGTTGATCTCCTTTTACAATGATGATCCCAAAGCAGTTCGTGGTGGATTAAAAGCATTGTTTATAACGCAATTTGGAGGCATTGGATTGCTTCTTGGATCATTGCTGATCTTAAGCCAAACCGGTTCATTAAATATTCAGCAATTCATTGCCGCTGCTCAGGCTGGTAAAATATCTTCTTCAGTGCTGGCTGTTGCCGGTTTTGGACTGATTGCTGCAGCAGCAGCCAAGAGCTCACAATTTCCGTTTTTCACATGGCTTCCGGATGCCATGGAAGCTCCAACACCCGTCAGCGCTTTAATTCACGCAGCAACGATGGTCAATGCCGGTGTCTATCTGCTCTGTAGATTCGCGCCTGCATTTCAGAGTGTTCCAGGATGGAATACGACCGTGCTCTGGGTTGGAATTATCACAATTCTGCTTTCCTCTTTCATGGCTATCTACGCTAACGATTTGAAGAGAGTTCTGGCATATTCTACGGTCAGTCAGCTTGGATTCTTATTTGCAGCAGTTGGAGCTGGTTCTGTAACCGCCAGTCAGTTTCATTTATTGTCCCATGCGATCTTTAAAGCGCTGCTCTTTCTCTGTGCAGGAGCCGTTATTCATTCAGTCGGTACAAGAGACATGAGACTGATGGGAAATCTTTATAAAAAAATGAAACCGGTCGGTTTTTGTTTCATCATCGGAGCTTGCAGTTTGGCAGGAATTCCGATTCTGAATGGTTTCTGGTCCAAAGAACTGATTTTAGAGTCAATTCATTCAGGAACATCGCTTCCGGTCTACATTTTAATGCTCTTTGCTGTTATTTTGACTGCAATTTATACGCTTCGGTGTGTATGGATGGTCTTCTTTGGCAAGGAAAAGTCTAAATTGCATGTTCACGAAACGGGAAGATACATGAAATACACGCTATACATACTTGCCGCAGGGACAGTATTATCCTGGCTCTCCTTTGGAGGCTTCAGCAGCGCGTTCAGTAAATCCCTTCCACTCCATGAAATTGAGGCAGAATCCTTAGGAGAATTTCTGACGACCATAGTAAAAGATCCACTGACCTATCTTGCCATTCTGATGGTCATCGTTGGTTTCGTTTTATGGTTTTTTCATAAACCAGCTCCTTCGAAAGCAATATTGCCAAAAGTATTGGAAACAAGTGCTGTCAATAGCTTTGGATTTGAAATTATCAATCAGAAAATTGTTGATAAAATTCAAAATCTCAGTGAATTCAGTCGCGGGCTCCAATCCGGAATCCTCAATTGGAATATTTTTGGCGTTCTTACCGGTTTAGTGCTTATTCTTATAATTCTTGGGATCGGGGGGTGATATCATGCAAAACAATCTTCTACTTTGGTTACTTTTCACTCCGATGATATCATCCGTACTGGTTTATGTGGTCGGCAGATTTTTTGCTCCCCATGATGATGAGAAACCCAATAAAACAGTCTGGCTTTGTGTTGCCGGAATTATTGCAACATTCATCCCGTTTATTCTTGCTTCAATCAATATCTTAAACGGAAAAACCGTTTCAACAACGATTGGTGATGTGACCCTCGTTTTCGATGGTATCAGCATGCTCGTATCATTGACTGTGTTGCTTCTGGGTCTGGCAGTCATTCTTTTTTCCATCGATTACATGGCAGCCGAGCATAGTGAAGAAAAATTTTATGGTTTGCTGATGATCCTCATCACCAGTATCATTGGCCTTTCAACCTCTACTGATCTTTTCAATATTTATATCTGGTTCGAACTGATGGCTGTTTCCACGTATTCACTGGTGGCATTTTACCGAAATCGTGCAACATCCCTTGAAGCAGGAATAAAATATCTGACACAAAGCGCGGCCGGGTCGATCTTCATAATTCTCAGTATCGCGATGATTTTTGGAACAACCGGGAAAATATCCATGCATGAAATTCCAGCACTGATCGCCTCGTCAAAACGAATTATGATCGCTGCCGGAGCCTGCTTCATTACCGGTTATGGAATAAAATGTGCCTTTGTACCCATGCACTTCTGGCTTCCGGATGCCCATTCACAGGCACCATCAGGAGTCAGTGCGATGTTATCCGGTATCGTCATCGAGACAGGACTTGTTGCACTCCTTCGATCTTTGTCTGCTTTAAAGCCGGCGGCAGCATCTTTCGGAATGATCTTTTTGATAATTGGTGCGCTAAACATGTTGATCGGAAACCTGGGAGCGCTTCGTCAATCCGAAGTCAAACGAATGTTTGCTTTTTCATCGATCAGCCACATGGGCTATATCGCTTTGGGTATCGGATTTGTCCTCACATTTCCTGAAAGCACTGCATCGGCTAATGGTGTTTTCTTCCACGTATTCAACCATGCGATGATGAAAGGACTGGCATTCCTCGCAGCCGGAGCCATAGTGTTCAACCTGAAACAGGCCAAAGGCGATCATTCACCACTGTTGGTGACAGAATTGGATGGCGTTTCACAGAAATATCCATGGTTCGCTTTGCTGTTAAGTGTCGCCGTTTTAGCGCTGGGTGGACTTCCTCCACTTTCCGGTTTCATCTCTAAATGGCAGATTTTTGCCGGCGGTGCCTTATCGAAAAATCCCTGGGCATTGGTTCTGATCGTATTTGCTGGGATCAACAGTGTTCTTTCACTCGGCTACTATGCTCCATTGGTAAACCGTATGTATCGTCATCAACCATCCCAAACAGTTCTCTCAGGAGTTCCAAAATACTCCAAGACAATGCTCCTTTCACTGGTTCTGTTAGGGATTTTTGTGGTTTTACTCGGACTTGTCCCGATGTTAGTTTCAAATTTTACTGGCAGTGCTTCTGCTACACTGCTGAATATGTTTCAATAGGAGCTCCATATGGAAATTTTAATGAGTACTCCGGTAATTTTCTTGATCTTCATTGTGCTGGGAATCCTGTTGATGATGTTTGGCCAATACACAGCACCGGTAGAAGATACAGCATTGGACCAGAAACGTTCACTTTACGGCAGTGGCGAAGCCGGACCTGAAGCAAGAGGAGTTCCGGGTTATAAACCATTTCTTCTGATTTCTCTATTCTTTGCAATTCTCCATCTGGGTGTGCTGGTTGTGGGTCTGAGTGACCTCAGCATGACTTCTGTCGTTTATCTGGTTGCTTTAATGCTTGGTTTGCTCGCATTGATGCTGGGATGATGAATCAGTGATTTGTAAAAGAATTATCAAATATTTAAGTTCAGGATCCGCCATTTCATAAGATTTTTAAAAAGTGCCGCTTTGATGAACTATAGAGGAAAAAAATATGGAAGAAAAAATTAAAGAAATCACTATCAACCCTGAATCGACAGACAAAAGCATCATCGATTCAATCGTTGAAAAAATCCGCAATTGGTCCAGGATCAACAGTCCATGGGCAATTCATTACAATAGTGGATCTTGTAACGGCTGTGATATTGAATTATTAACATTGGTGACACCACGCTATGACGTCGAAAGACTCGGAATTAAATTACAGGGCAGTCCACGTCATGCAGACGTCCTGATTGTAACAGGTGCTGTGACGTTGCAATCCAAAGATCGTCTCATCCGCATTTATAACCAAATGCCCGAGCCAAAATTCGTTATCGCACTGGGATCATGCGGGATTAGCGGGGGAGTTTTTCATGATTGCTACTGCGTAGAGGGAGGTGTTGCTGATGTAATACCGGTCGATGTATTTGTTCCCGGTTGTCCGCCTCGGCCGGAAGCAATGATCAACGGTGTTGCCACACTTTTGGCAAAAATTAAATCCGGAGGTGGAAAAACAGGAAGTTCCGGACCAACCATCTTTGCCATGCCGGAAATTATAGAGGAATCTGCTGACACAACCTCCGCCAATAGTGTTTCCCCAAAAAAGGCAAAAGACACAACGCAGGTTTCTGAAGATAAACAAAGCACTTCCGGAGGAGACAACCAATGACAGATTTAATGAATTATCTCAAAGAAGCAGAATCCTATCTCTCCGAAATTTCAGAAAAAGTAGTTTATCCGGAGAATCAGACGAACCGGATAGACATCTATATTGCGCCACAAGATGTAAAAAAAGCTGTCAAAGCCCTGTTTGATCACCAATTTGGGTATCTCATTACGATATCGGCATACGACACGACCAGTGATGACGGGAAACCACAAATCGGACTTGTCTATCACTTTGGAGAAGGGCCGATTATCTGTAGTATACGGACTTTTCTACCACATGAGCATCGGGTTGTCGACAGCATCTGCGACATTATCGGATCCGCTACCGTCTACGAACGAGAATGTCGCGAGTTATATGGTATCGATATCGTCGGAACTCCCGATAAATCCAAACTTCTGCTGCCAGAAGATTGGCCGGATGGTGTTTATCCCATGCTGAAATCCTTCACCGGATTGTCGGACACTGGCAAATGGCAGAAAGAGAGTAAATAATATGACCGAGAACACAATTGATTCTAACAAATCACAAAAATATATCGTTCCAATTGGGCCTCAGCATCCGGCATTAAAAGAACCAGGGCATTTTGAATTTACCGTAGATGGCGAAATTGTGGTGGATGCTTCTATTCGACTCGGATATGTGCATCGCGGTGTTGAAAAAGCGGCTGAAAGCAGATCATGGACACAGGTTCTTTACCTCGTTGAACGTGTCTGTGGTATTTGTTCCCATGCACATGGAACAGCTTTTATTCAAAATGCAGAAGCACTGGCAGGAATTGAAATTCCACCAAGAGCAAAAGTCATCCGGGCAATTGCAGGCGAAATTGAACGACTCCACAGTCATTTGCTTTGGCTCGGTGTCGCAGCACATGAAGGCGGCTTTGATGCCATGTTTATGTATTCCTGGCGGGATCGTGAAATCGTCATGGATATATTGGAAAATTTCTTTGGGAATCGCGTGAATTATTCAGTTAACATTCCGGGAGGAGTAAAAGAAGATATCACCCCGGAGTTCGCTGAACAATTTCGCAAAAAACTGGATTTCCTCGAGAAACGGTTAAAACATTACCTTGACGTGGTTAATACCGATGCAACTTTTCGTGCAAGGACAGTAAATATAGGCACTCTGGGAAAAGAAGAAATGACCAGACTTGGTGCCACAGGCCCTACGGCCCGATCGGCAGGAATTACACGCGATATCCGTGTGGATCGACCGTATTCGGGTTTTGATATTTATCCAATCAACCTGATCCTGGATGACCATGGAGATCTTAATGCCCGTTTTGTCGTACGTCTAAAAGAGTGTTTCGAATCGATCCGATATATCAAGGAAGTCCTGGACAAAATTCCTGAGAGTGAGCTTACTGTTAAATTTCCCCGTAAGATTCCAACCGGTGAATCCATGTCTTCTGTGGAAGCCCCACGTGGTGAATTATTTTACTTCGTGCGCTCCAATGGAACGGAAAGCCCAGATCGTGTAAAAGTCCGTACAGCGAGTCTCTGTAATTGGGGCACAATTGTATCGGCGGTTGCAAAAGGGCATAAATTAGCCGATATGCCGATGATTCTTGCAGGAATTGATCCCTGCTTTTCCTGCAATGATCGGATGGTAAACATCGTCGGCAGAGGAAAAGATGCTCAGCTCTGGACATGGGAACAGCTCAGAAAATATGGCATCGAATATCATTCTATGCATGAGGGGTTCAATGTTTCTGATTGTGGTATCGAACAACTCAGAGAGGAAAAATAACAATGACAGCGCTTCATCCATTATTCGCTTTGTTTATTTTCCCGGCTGGACTTTTTCTGATCTTGATCTCTTTCTTCATTGAATGGCTTGACCGAAAATTGATCGCACGTTTCCAAAATCGAATGGGACCGCGTTTGCTTCAACCGATTGCAGATATTTTTAAACTTCTTGCCAAAGAAGAAATTGTACCGATCGGTGTCCATCGGACACTATTTATGGCATTGCCAATTTTCGCCTTCGCATGTGTCATGACAGCATCGCTTTACGTTCCGTTTTTTGGATTTCAAGCAGCCTGGAATATCCGAGGTGACCTGATTATCACCATGTATCTTCTTTCAGCCATGACGGTATGTCTGGGAATGGCCGGAACGAACTCGATAAACCGCTTTGCCGTGGTCGGCGCAACACGGACTTTGACACAATTATTTGCATATGAAGGTCCATTTATGTTGGCGTTGCTGATGCCGGCTCTGGTTGCACAATCATGGACGATCAGCCACATTGCAGAATACGCTTCCAATCACACGTGGATGATTGTTACACAACCAATTGGTTTCATTGTAGCGATCATTGGTCTGATCGGTAAATTGGAGCTTCCTCCATTCGATGCTCCTGAAGCAGAACAAGAAATTGTCAGCGGAGCACTGTCAGAATATTCTGGACGGGGATTCGGATTATTCAAAATCGCAAAAAATGTAGAGCTTGTCATTGGTCTTGCGCTTATTACTGTTTTTTATCTGGGTGGAATTGCGAGTCCGTTGCTGTTTTCGATTAAAATGCTCATTTTGTTATGCGTCATTGCATTGATGCAGTCAACGCTTACCCGTCTCCGGATTGATCAGACCGTCGGATTGTGGTGGCAGGCAGGAGCGATTCTTTCGCTTGCACAGCTTCTGATTATCATTTTAGTGAGGGTTAGATGAAACTAATTGGAATGATTCAAGATGTTTTGTCGTCAATGTTTAAAAAGACTGCAACGATTTCCTATCCATATAAACCAAGCCCTCCTCCTGAAAGATATCATGGAAGACTTGATTATAACGCTGCAAAATGCACCGGTTGTATGATGTGTACCAAAGATTGTCCTGCTGAGACGATTCAAATCAAAGTGATTGATCGAAAAGCAAAACAATTTGTAATGACATATAACATCGGAGAATGCGTTTATTGCAAACAATGTGTATTTAATTGTAAATTCGATGCGCTTCATATGACAAATCTAATGTGGGAATCTGCATCCGATTCCAAAGATGGTTTTCAGTTATATTTTGGCAAACAGGAACACATCGATAAACTAATAAAAGAAAAAGCGGAAGAACCGATTGCATAAATTACTGAGCAAATATTCACAAAAGCAAAAAACATAAAAAAAGCAGACCGAGGTTAAAATATCTCGGTCTGCTCTTCAATAAAACGGTTAGATTGCTTTTTACGATCTTTCAATGAGAAGATCACAAAAACAAGTTTTCTCTTTTAACTCATAATGCTTTTCCAAATTTCGAATTGCTGTTTAATTCGCTGGCATTTAATGTTTTGGGTATAAAATGATGAGAATAAATATCTTAATCGATCATCCTTCCACTGGAGAATAAAATGGAATCCTGGAATCACCAATTACGCGAAAAACTGCAACAGATCCGCAATAAGACAGGCAATGTACCCAAAATAGCAATTCTTGGCATCGGAAGTGAGCTAAATGGAGATGATGCAGCCGGAGTCCTGGTCGTACGCCAATTAATAGATCGCTTACATTCATTATCATCATGCAGCCCGAACCGCTGTATTTTCGATTGCGGGACAGTCCCTGAAAACTTTACCGGTGTACTTCGTCAGTTCATGCCAGATTATGTGTTGCTGATTGATGCAGGGTCCTTTGATGAAACACCAGGTGCAATCATGTTTGCTGAATTTGAAGATACGGATGATATGAGTTTTTCAACACATTCACTGCCGCCATCCGTTTTTGCAAATTTCTTAATACAAGAGATTGGTTGTCAATTAAATTTGATGCTGATTCAGGCAGCGAATGTTGAATTCTGTCATCCAATGGATCCCGCAGTAACCTCTTCTGTGGAAGCGATCACGGAAATCCTGGCAGGGCTGTTATCGGAATTTTAACAAGCCCCTATCCGGTATCTGGATCTATTGCGTCAACCCGCTCATTTTCCATTATAAAAAGCTTTGTAACCTTACTTTTTATCCTTTGAGCATCGACAAAGCTTTTTATTCAGCAGGTTGGTCAACAGAAATAACACACAATCACTTCATCATTGTCAGGCTGGATTCGATTGTCCAACCTACCCAACCTGTTGATGTCCTTACATGATACCACTTAGAAAAATTTATCTCGACTGGTCCCTCAAGTATTTCCAGCATTGAACCCTGCGGTGCAACACACACAATCGCCTTATTAACGCCGGGCTCTTGAAGAAGGAAAATTCCTCCGTCATGACCGGAATTCACCACTGCATATCTGGTTTCTGTTTCTTCGGTCGGCGCTGGTTCCGGTGTGTGGTAATATATGCGTTCTTTTACGTCCATCGCACATCGAAAACCAGTTTCATTATTATACTGATCGGGTTCCATTGCATAACGATTCGTGATATGAATTTTTTCGATATCACTGCTCCAGGAATCACCGCGTATTACTTTTTTCGTTCCGTTAGCAGGACCCGATGGATTCTCAACAACAGATTCCTGATAATACGATTCAGAATACCAGTCAGATACCCATTCGGATACATTCCCGACAACATCTACCAGGCCATAAGGACTCTGACCTTTCCAATAGGTATTTCCCATCTCCGTATCACCGGGTATTTGCGTAATATTTAATGTATAGCTTTCAGGTGATCCATTTCCCCATGGATAGTGCCGATATCCGGAAGTTCCCATTCCTGCTTTTTCCCACTCTGCTTCTGAAGGAAGTCGTTTTCCGACAAATTCACAATAATTTTCAGCATCCTCCCAGGTAACATTGACAACGGGATATCGGTTATAAGACACATTTCCATAATAGTTTTCCCGAGTAGCACTGCTTGTTTCCTGTGGCTCATCACATTTTCCAGCTTGAACGCAGTCTGAATAAGCTTCATTAGTTACTTCAAGAATATCCATGTAGTAAGACTTCAGAAAAACTTCGTGAATTGGTTTAGCGTCCGATTTTGCATCGAGATCACCATCTTTGGCGCCGATAGTGGACATCCCCTCTTCGACATAAACCATTCCGACCGGTACTTCAACAACATATTTTTCTGAAATATTTGTATGTGCACTGTTTGTTAGGAACGAGATTATTAAAAAGAAATCACATCCGATATTCAATAATTTCTTTCTTGTATTCATTATTTCTTCCTTCAAATAATCCTTATTTGAGTACAATGATTCCGATTTTCAGATGTTTTTACGTTGTTCCGTTTTCTGATGAAAGGAGAATTACTTAAAGAGTAATTGTTCTCACTTAGTATTTGTAAGCCCAATCAAGATTTAAAATTACAAATTGGGCATTTAATAAATAATTTTTTCGAAAATGAAGCAACGTTTGAATAACTATGATGCATTTTTATAGGTATTACATACGCAAAAATGGATTGGATCATTTCATTTCATTTTATTTTTATTCCATAACTGCAATGAACTATCCAATATTCTACTCCTGTTTTTCTTAATTTTACGCGTAATCTCAATAATGAAACCCTCCTTCAGTCGGGTTTTTAAGTCAGCAATTTGAAAAATGGAAATACTTTTCGAATAGAGAAAGAAAATTTGTAGTTATGATGTTTTTGCGCTTCGTGCAAAAACATCATAACTACAATTATTTTTTTTTACATTTCGAATTGCTGTTTTTAAGTCCGTTAGAAGTATGTTTTTTAGGTTAGAGGTAAGATTTATTGTTCAAAACTTTTGATTGAATCAAATCCTTCCCACCCATAGTATACATTTACACCCATTTCCAAAAATACAATATCAGGATGTAATTTTCCGGTTTTATAAATTCGCATCGATTAAATCTTATTTTTTTGCCTTTTTATGCTATGATAAAGATGACGTTAGTTTTCAATTTATTCCATAATGGCAAATATTTAGAGGAGTGAAAATGAAAAGAATTTCTTTGTTCCTTGCAGTTCTCATGGCTTTAATCATGATACTGCCCGTTGTCGCTCAGGCTGAAATTGGTTCTGAGGGAAATCCAATAAAAGTCTTATTTGTCCCTTCTGTTGAAGCAAATACTATTGTCACTGGTGGCGAAATCATGGCAAAAGCATTGCACGATGCTACCGGATATTTCTTTGAGGTTTCTGTACCTACTTCATTCGCTGCCACAGTGGAAGAAATGTGCGCCAGCCCGAACAATACAATGGGATTTATTCCCGCAAAACCGTATGTGATGGGAAGTGAACTCTGTGGTGTAGATGTGGCATTTGCCGCACTCCGTTATGGATTCAAAGAATATTGGTCGGAATTTATTGTCCGCCGAGACAGTGGTATTGAGAAAATTGAGGATCTGGCCGGTAAAAAATGGGCGTTTCCGGATGTTTCATCGACCTCAGGATATACCGTTCCGTCGGTCATGTTTAAACAACTTGGAATCGAAGTTGGAGAAGAGGTTCAAGCTGGCGGTCATAACCAGGCTGTAAAAGCTGTCTATAACGGTGAAGCTGATTTCGCGACAGTATTTTATAGCGCTTTCCGAACACCGGAAGGTGTAGAACCCTGGAAATTTGGTGACGCACCAGACATTCCTGAAGATTTGATCGATTCCTGTGTTCTCACAGAAGACAAAAAGAACATTGATTGTGGTGGATATCTTGTAAAGGATGCACGTGCTAATATACGAGAGGAAGCTCCGGATGTCGTTCAAAAAGTAAAAATACTCGCTCTGAGCGAATCGATTCCAAATGATACGTTATCCTTTGGACCAGGTTTCCCGGCGGATATCCGTGCAAAGATTGAGGAAGCGCTGGTTGCCTTTGCTGACACACCGGAATGGGCAGAGTCAATCGGAAATCCCGATTTCTATGACTGGACTGGTTTGGAAAAAACGGATGATACAAACTATGACATCATTCGCCAAATGGTCGCAGAATTGGGTGAAACGCTGGATGATTTCCGCTAAAATTGTTACCAAAAGAACGGGCAACAACTGTTGCCCGTTTTTTTAAGTATTTATCTGGATCGTATTCTATCTGATTCTTTTTGTAATTTATTTGGATACGCTGCATAAAAGGAATTGAGAACATAACGCAATTTTTTTTTTAAAAATATCAATAAAATCTGAACTCCCGAAATTTTATGACGATAAGGATTCATGATGCTTGAAATCAAAGAACTATCAAAAATATATACTGGCGGTACACAGGCATTGAAAGAAATTTCCTTTAATGTACCAAAAGGTCAATTTCTTGCGGTTATCGGACTCAGTGGTTCCGGAAAATCAACGCTGTTGCGTTGTATTAATCGTTTAATTGAACCGACAAAAGGCCAGATTATCTGGAATGGGATCGATTTAGCAGCGCTTCCGGAAAATGAAATGCGCTTATACCGCAGAAAAATTGGAATGGTCTTTCAAAGCTTTAATTTGGTTCTTCGCTCATCGGTTTTAACCAATGTACTGTCTGGAAGACTCGGTTATATCAATCCTGCCTGGAGTTTTTTGAATCGTTTTTCAAAACAGGATTATCTCGATGCCATGAAACAATTAGAACGCGTCGGAATTGCTGATAAAGCCAATCAAAGGGCAGATGAACTCAGCGGCGGACAACAACAGCGTGTCAGCATCGCCAGAGCCATGATGCAGAACCCTGAGATAATGCTTGCTGACGAGCCTGTTGCATCACTGGATCCGGTTCTTGCGCATTCCATTATGCAGTATTTGGATAAAATCAATAAGGAATTCGGCGTAACAGTGATTTGTAGCCTGCATTTTCTGGATTTAGTCCATCGCTATGCAGACAGAGTCGTCGCGCTTAATGATGGCTATGTCGTTTTTGATGGAGTACCGAGTGAAATCAATGATGTGAAGTTTAAAGAGATTTACGGAAGAGATGCAGAGAGGGTGGGCTAAGAGGATGAAAAAAGACTCCAAATCTCCATTTCTTCACTCGATGAAAGTTGCCATAATCATCATCGGATTGATTATTCTTTACGCAATCGGTTTTTCAGTCACAAAAGTAAACCTTGAAGAGACAAAATCAGAAATTCGGCAAAAACAACTAATCAGAATTATTCGCGCATTGGTTCAACCGGATCTTTTTTCTTATGATACAGTCGATACTTTTATTCAAACAAAAATTCTCGCGCCATGTACTGGAAACGCTTACTCAGGCATTGCAGTGGATCCATCAAATTCCGCACCATACCTGACTTTAAGCACGTATTGTTCCAATCCCGGAGATCCAATTACTGTGGAAGGATTCAATTTTGAAGCATCAGAACAGATGTTTGTGCAATTTATCCCTCCCAATGGAGTAAAGCTGACATTAGGACAAGCAGTGACCGATGATACAGGGCATTTTACGCTTGATACGAAAATTCCCAAGAATCGCGAATCTGAACAACCGCAAACCATACAAGTAAAAACCTCTGTATATGCAGGTAATCTTAAAATCTCAGGGACACTCAAAGACACCTGGAATAAGATTGTCGAAACCCTTTTCCTTGCATTGTTATCGACGACAGTAGGCTTCGTTTTTGCACTCCCGCTCAGTTTTTTTGCCGCAAAAAACTTAATGGAACGCTTGAAAACAGATTTTATGAACATCTCGTTGACACTTATTTTGTTCCCGATTGGGTTTTATCTTGGCTTAAAAATTGTGCAAATCATGATCCGCAGCATTTCAGGTTTGACCATTTCGCCAGTAATTGCTGCAGTCGGCTGCATATTGTTTGCGCTTCTCACATTTCTCCTCTTACGACAACTTTTATCTTCGCAATCGATCCCCGGAGAACACGACACAAAAGGTTTCAAATCAACCCTCGCCAAAATTGCAGCTGGGATCTCGATTATCGTTTTCTGCATATTGCTTTCAGAAGTCTTCATACTTGCAGGAGATTCACTGGCGAAATCATTAGGAGCATTTGCTTTTCTTGGAGAATTCGTGCGCGATGTGGGCGAAATACTGGAAATGGTTCTTCCATTAGGAGCCGGGATCGCTGTTTCATTCATTATAGGCAGTCTGGGTGGCAAAATCAGCAAGAGAATTCTGGCTGAACAATCTGCCTGGTTCAAGAAAGTCATTTCTATCATTTTATCTGTTGCAGCTTTTGCCGGATTATGTCTTTTGTTGATGAATGCATTAAATTTCCTGTATGAATTCAAAAAGATGCGTGAAATTAACGTTTATACAGGAATAATCGGCGGTTTAATTGGCCTGGTGTTGGGTTTGGTTTTTAAACCAAATTATGAAATTCGAATCGGAAATGTGATCTATTTTATTACACGATCCGTGTTTAATATCCTTAGATCAATTGAATCGCTGGTGATGGTCATTGTATTTGTGGTTTGGGTTGGAATCGGGCCATTTGCCGGATCGCTCGCATTAGCATTGCACACGATCGCAGCGTTAGGCAAAATGTATTCAGAACAGGTAGAGAATATTTCAGAAGGGCCATTAGAAGCCATTCAGGCAACCGGTGCAAATCTCGTCCAACAAGTTGTTTATGCGGTAATACCTCAAATCATTCCACCGTATATCGCTTTTACGCTCTATCGCTGGGATCAAAACGTCCGTATGTCCACTATCATCGGTTTTGCAGGTGGCGGGGGTATTGGATTCCTTCTGCAGCAAAACATCAACTTATTGAATTACCGCGCTGCTTCAGTGCAAATGATCGCGATTGCTGTCGTGGTTTCTTTGATGGATTATCTGAGCGGTTACGTGAGGAATAAGATTGTATAAAAAGATGACTAACAGTTAGTGTTTTGGTGGTCATCACCTAATTTAAAATTGAAAAAAAAGAACAATCTTCATCAGGTTTAAAACAGGAAGATTGTTCTTTTTTCAGTCGCTTTATTGTAGATAGGACATGATCACTGAGAAATCATTTTTTGCGGTTAAGTCAATCGTCATCGGGCTGACGGAAACAATCGATTCGTTACAGACCGCTTGAATATCAGAATCATGTTCAATTAAATCATTGTTAAAATAGGGGTACCAATCAATTTGTGCCGGTTGATCAAACGAAATCCGGTTGACTTTCTTGCTCATTTCACTAATTCGGGAAACACGGGTCAATCGCCAGGAAGTTGCAGCCGTAGCTGTTCGGGGAACATCAATTTTCAGAATATCTACCCCGTCCGGTAAACCATTTTTTAATACTTGCGATGCGAATTTATGGCCAAAAAAAGCAGCAGCGCTGAAATCGACTTCCTCAGAATAATTTAGATAACCATTTTCGGGTAAAATTTCCAATGAAATTGCTATAGATTTTATCCCATAACCACCTGCTTCTATTGCAGCACCGATTGTACCGGAACTGGTTACGATGTTCCCCAAGTTTTCGCCATAATTTATTCCGCTGACGAGTAAACTTGGCTTTTGAGGAAGAATTTCATGAATTGCATGAAAAACAGACTGCGCTGGAGAACCGCTTACAGCAAAAGCTCGAATATTGGAACCGGATACTTTGCTTTCCCGTTCCTGAATAATGCCCTCTGATTCGCGGAAATAACATCGCCCAGCTCCAGAATATTGAACATTTGGAGCAACAATCCAAAGGTTACCTAATAGAGCCAATTTTTCCGCAATCGCCCATAAACCTGGTGAATCAATCCCATCATCATTTGTCAAAACAATCTGTGCATCGGTCATCATATTCTCCGTGTAGTTGGTTTTACTAATTCTAATCAGTTTTTTTCCGCTTTTTTGGAAATAAACAGTAATTCGAAATATGAGCCAACCTTTCGAATCGATCGAGAAAAATTACACTTCCGATAATGAAAATTGAATTCAATTTTCGTAGGAATTGCTGGAAAATAAATATCAGCGTAACAATTCAAAAAATCAACGAACTTCCCGAATCACTGATATCTTTGCTGAATTATTAATGCGTCACTAAAAATTGACACATGGATTCCCATTAAAGATTGATTGAGTTTTTCGCTTATAATTTTTTATAAACCTGTTTGGAAATAATTTGATCAGGTATTCACGATTTTTAACCGGAGGATTTATGTCATTTCATATCGTTACAGATTCTTGCTGCGATTTACCGGAATCCTTAACTGCTTTGTACACAGATTTTCACATTGCAAATTTATCCTTCACAATTGATGGGCAGCCAACTTCCAATTCAATCTCCGCAAAAGAATTCTATAATCGGCTGCGGAATGGAAGCATGTCAAAAACAAGTCAGGCAAACCCTGAAATATTTGTTGAGTTATATAAAAAAGCACTGTCTCAAAACAAAGACGTCCTTTATGTCGGATTTTCCAGCGCTCTGAGTGGGACACTTGAGAGCGGACGCAGAGCAAAAGAAATCCTTGGAAACGCATATCCTGATCGCAGAATTATTACAATCGATTCATTGTCAGCATCCATGGGTTTAGGTTATCTGGTGGATCAGGCTGTTCGATTGCGCGATTCCGGAAAGAACTTGGAAGAAGTCGCAAATTGGCTTGAATCTAATAAATTAAAACTTAACCATTGGTTTACTGTCGATGATTTGTTTTTCCTGCAGCGAGGAGGTAGGGTCTCTGCTGGAGCTGCCTGGTTTGGAAGTGTCATTAATGTCAAACCGGTAATGAATATGGATGACCTCGGAAGATTGATCCCAAGAGAAAAGATATTAGGCCGTAATAAAGCGATTAAACGGTTGTTTGAAAAAATGAGAGATATATCGATCGATCCAGCGAATCAAAGAGTTTTTATCAGCCATGGTGATTGTATGGATGAAGTCGAAAAACTGATAGATCTGATCCGCCAAAATTTGGGAACAAAAGAATTTGTTGTGAATTATGTCGGCCCAGTAATTGGATCACATACCGGACCAGGTGTTATTGCGCTATACTTTATGGCGAATCATCGATAAACCATTAATAAAAAGAGACCGCTTCAGTCATTTGAAGCGGTCTCTTTTTATTAGTTGATTTTTTCCTTTACATATGCTTCGGCAGCTTTGAGAGCTTCCGGGATCTTGTCAACCTCTTTTCCGCCACCTTGAGCCATTGATGGCCTTCCGCCACCTTTTCCTCCGACTGCCGCTGAAGCAACAGAAACAATTTCGCCTGCTTTCATACCGCGTTTAATAACGGATTCATCGACTGTGGCTACTAAAACCACTTTTTCCTCTGAAACCGTACTTAAGATCGCTACTGCATTTTCATTTTCATTTCGAAATTTGTCAGCCATCATTCGGAGAGTATCCGGATTCACCTCTGGCAAGTGAATAGCGAGGAAATTAATATCTTGAATTTTCTGAACCTGATTTATTTTTTCAGAAAAATTATTTAACGCCAATTCGTTGCGAAGATCGGTGATTTCCTTTTGGGCTTTGTGGTTTTGATCCTGAAGTTCATCTACACGATCCAATACATCATCCATTGGAACATTCAGGATTGCAGACATTTCTCGCAGTTCGGCAATTTTTTTCCGCAAATGGATATTTGCAACCGTTCCGGATACAGCCTCAATTCGACGGATACCTGTTGCGACGCTGCCTTCACTGAGAATCATGAATAATCCAATCTCACTGGTATTTGAAACGTGGGTGCCACCGCATAGTTCAGCCGATATAACATCTTCTCCATCCTGACTGATTCTGACAACCCGTACTTCATTGCCATATTTTTCATTAAATAACGCCGTTACTCCTTCTTTAATCGCATTATCCAGATTCTCAACTTGCGTGTAAACCGGAATAGCATCCAATATTTTCATATTGACAATTTGTTCAATTTCTGCAATTTGTTCCGATGTCAGTGCCTGATTACTGGTGAAATCAAAACGCAAACGATCCGGAGCGACTAATGAACCAGCCTGTCTCGCCTGGTTCCCAATCACCTGATGCAATGCAGCATGCAACAGATGGGTTGCAGTGTGATTGCGCATGATATCATGCCGCCGATTTCCATCGACAGCAACCATCACCTCACTGCCTGTTTTTGCATTTCCCCGTAATACTCGCCCTTGATGAACGATCAAACCGGCACACGGACGTCTAGTACTATTTACTTCAAACACAAAATCATTTCCAATGCCAAATATGGTTCCTGTATCACTGACCTGACCACCCATTTCCAGGTAGAAATTAGTCGCTTCAGTAATTAATTCTGCTTCATCTCCTTCATGGATTTCTGATACGGATTCTTTTTCATGTATCAGCATCACCAGTTTCGATGGTATGGGATGATTTTCATAAGGATCATACCGGACACCATCCACTGAGATCAAACCCTGGTCTTTCAGATGGTCGAAATACATTGCATAAAGGTCAGCATCCTCACCACCCATTTGACCCATCGCTTTTCCACCACCAGAAACGATACGGTGCATTTCAGCAGCTTTCTGGAATCCTTTGCGATCTACTTCAAACCCATATTCACGAACAATATCATATGTGATTTCGAGCGGCAATCCATGTGTCGAATAGAGATCAAAACAAGTTTCACCATCAACAATTGTTTGTTGATTCTCTTTCATCAGAGCAATGATGTCATTCAGTTGGGCAATACCATTATCCAGTGTTTTATTAAAACGATTTTCCTCCCAGGAAATTGCATTAAGAATCGATGACCGCATTTGCAGAAGTTCAGGGTAAGCATCTTTGTAGCTTTCAATTACACTATCCGCGACTTTGTCCATGAAGGGCTCTCTGATTCCAATCTGTTGTCCAAATCGGACAGCTCTTCGAATAATCATACGGCATACATAATTTCTGCCAATATTTCCTGGGACAACGCCATCAGCAATAAGAAAAGATGCAGCTCTGGCATGATCTGCAATCACGCGATACGGAGTAAAATTCTGATGCATCTGCTCTGTATCGGTACCGGCGATCTGACGAATCGTTGTCATCATTTTTGCAAATAGATCCGTTTTGTAGTTTGAATCCGTCTTTTGCAGAACGGACACAATTCGTTCAAATCCCATACCTGTATCAACAAATTGCTGAGTCAACGGGATGAGTGTTTCTGCATTCATACGGTTGTATTGAATGAAGACAAGATTCCACAATTCCATATAACGGCTGCAATCACCATTAACACTGCATACATGCCCTGGAACTTGTTGCTTATTACAGCGATCCGGGCCTAAATCGATGTGAATTTCGCTGCATGGGCCACAAGGTCCTGTATCGGCCATTTCCCAAAAATTTTCTTTGCGCCCAAAAAACAGCACATGATCCGGATTGATTCCAGGCTGTTTTTTCCAAATCTCATAAGCCTCAGTATCAGGCTGAATTTCGCCTCGATCGTCCTTAAAACAAGTTGTCCAAAGCTTGTCTTTATCCAGTTTCCATACTTCTGTCAACAGTTCCCAGGCCCAGGTGATAGCTTCTTCTTTGTAATAATCTCCAAATGACCAGTTACCAAGCATCTCGAAAAAAGTATGATGGCTGTCATCTCTGCCGACATCATCCAGATCATTGTGTTTCCCGGCAACACGCATACATTTTTGACTGTCACAAGCACGGGTGTAAGAACGTTTGTCAGTACCAAGAAAAATATCCTTGAATTGGACCATGCCGGCATTCGTGAACAACAGCGTTTTATCACCGGCAGGAACCAAAGATGCGGAACGCACGGCTGTATGTCCTCTATCAACAAAAAAATCTATAAATTGCTGCCGTATATGATTTCCGCTGAATTCTTTTTCCATCGTGATCTCTCCTCTTTTGAGAATAGTCTATTTTTTATTACATCGCCTTAGAATTATAAACGGAAATACAAACCCAAACAGTCAGTAATTCGAAATTTGGAAAACCTTTTGAGAAAAAGAGAAAACTTGTTGTTGTGTTGTTTTTACGCTCTACGTAAAAACAACACAACAACAAATAATTCTCCCCATATTTCGAATTGCTGTGGTTCTTCCGAAATTTGACAAAAAAATTTAAATTTTATGATTAAATATAGGTATTCTGTACGTTTTTGACCGTGAGATTATTTTCACAGAAGGGATGAACATGCCGCGTCTGTTTATCGCAATTCCGATTTCCGCTGTAAACAAAGAGATAATTGTAAAAAAAATACTTCAAAATCCGATGATTAGAAAGCCTGGAATTCGTTGGGTCTCAGAAAATAATCTTCACATCACATTGAAGTTTTTCGGGGAATTGCCTGTGAATCAAATTCAGGTACTGAAGGAAATCACTCAAAAAACAGGTCTTTGCCACGATCCCTTCGAAATTCAGTTGAAAGATTCGGGCGTTTTTCCTACAATTCGGATGCCCCGTGTATTGTGGATCGGGATTCAGCCTCCTGAAATGTTATGCGGACTCCAGAAAGATCTTGAGAAAAATGCATGTGAACGTGGTTTTGAAAAAGACAATCGTCCTTTTCAGCCTCATATAACCCTTGGCCGAATTTCAATGGAAGAAATTCCAGCTTCCCATGACACATTGGAAACCGTTATCCAAACGGTGAAAGAGATTTCTTTTCTGCCATTTCTTGTCGATCAAATTCAATTAATCGAAAGTACTTTGACCCCAAAAGGATCGCTTTATCACACGATCTATAGTCAAATTCTTAAAAATATGTTAATATCAATTCATAATAACTAATATTTTAAATCAGGAGAATACTCTGGATACGATTACAATCGCTCGAAAAATTGTTGATATTTTAGAAGAACATAAAGCTGAAGACATCATCTTAATGGATGTTAGTCAGCAAGTCTCTTTTACCGATTATTTTGTGGTTTGTTCAGGTACCAGCAGCCGTATGTTGCAAAGTCTTTCCGAAGCAGTATCGGGAAAAATTCGTGAAGAATATCATCAACATTGCAGCATACAAGGCGCAAACAGTGCTGGATGGGTATTATTGGACTTTGGCGATATTGTCGTACACATTTTTTCTCCAGATCGCAGAGATTTTTATCAGTTGGAAGATTTGTGGAAAGAAGCCAAAACCCTTATAAAAGTACATTAGATTGAATCATAAACTAACTTGATCTTAATAAGTTAACATAATATTCGTGTATAATGTTAATAGAAAATGTAATTAGTTTTTTATTGGCAAACAATCAGCAGATATCGCTGAGAAAAGAGTTTATGAGGTGAACTATGTTGAAGGTTAGCAGAAGACTTAATTACGGATTACAGCTGATGATAGCGCTGGCATCCGATAAAGAAAACACTTCGAAATCCACAGCCGCCATTTCTGAGCAGCTTGCTATCCCGTTGCCATTCCTGCATCAAATTGCGCATACTCTGCAGCAAAATGGTCTAATTAAAGCGACTCCAGGCCCAAAAGGCGGTTTAAAGCTGGGTTCAAAAGGAATGGGAATCAGCATTTATGATATTTTTAATGCACTGGAGGGACAATTCTCTGTTCCAACATCTGAAAGCTCTGAACCAATTCAAGAGAATGACATTGCTTTGGAAGTGTGGAATGCAGTCGGAGATAAGATTCAGGAAGCATTAAAAGATTATAAACTTTCAGATCTGCTGAAAAAATAAATTTTCTCTCACCAGACCAGACAAAGTCAAAAAGACGGTTTTTTCAGCCGTCTTTTTTTATCCAGATATCACGAAAATGCCAAAGATTTGATTTAAAATTGGACTTACCTTTCGTATTATGGTGGAAACGTCATCCAACTGGAAAAAACCAAATGCATGTCTTATAATAAACCTACTATCAAAGAAAAATGAAACTTTTTATTATAAATTCCGGAATTTCCGATGGATACCACTATTGAAAAAAGTTCTTCTTGAAACAATATATGGAAATGACGCTGACAAAAATAATTTAAAATTCTAAGATACCCAAAAGGATTACTCTATGAGTCAAGATGAAGACAAATCGATTGATTTTATACGCGAAGCAATCAATGATGATTTAAAATCTGGCCGTTATACAAAAGTGCACACAAGATTCCCGCCTGAACCAAATGGGTATCTTCACATTGGCCACGCAAAAGCACTTACCATAAGTTTCGGAATCGCAGAAGAATACGGCGGCCAATGCAATTTGCGCTTTGATGACACGAATCCTGCCAAAGAAAACATAGAATTTGTAAATTCCATCAAAGAAGATATCCATTGGTTGGGATTTGATTGGGAAGATCGCGAGTTTTTTGCATCCTCCTATTTCGATAAACTCTATTCCTGGGCAATCCGTTTAATTGAAAAAGGTAAAGCTTATGTTGATGATCAATCTCAGGAAGATGTGAAAGAAAATCGGGGTACATTGACTGAATCGGGAAAAGAGTCACCCTATCGAAATCGCAGCGTTGAAGAAAATATCGATTTATTGAATCGCATGAAAAACGGAGAATTCCCAGATGGATCCCGGGTATTGCGTGCAAAGATTGACATGGCCAGTCCAAACATGAATTTAAGGGATCCGGTCATGTATCGAATTATCCATGAACCACCCCATCATCGGACTGGAAACAAATGGTGTATCTACCCGATGTATGATTGGGCTCACGGCCAAAATGATTCCATGGAAGGCATCACGCATTCTCTTTGTGATCTTGCATATGAAAACCATCGACCGCTGTATGAATGGTTTCTGGATGAACTGGGAGAATATAAACCACGTCAAATTGAATTTGCACGTCTAAATTTGAGCTTTACCGTCCTCAGCAAACGGAAATTACTCCGTCTTGTTAAAGAAGGATTCGTAAAAGGATGGGATGATCCCCGCATGCCGACTTTGTGCGGATTACGAAGGCGAGGCTATACACCAGAAGCAATCAAGGATTTTATAAAACGCGTTGGTGTTGCAAAGAACTTCAGCATTATCGATGTCGCACTATTAGAATCGGCAATCAGAGATGATCTCAATCTACACTCTCTTCGAAGAATGGCAGTTCTAAAACCACTTAAGGTCATCATCGATAATTACCCCGAACAACAGGTCGAAGAGCTGGATGCAGAAAACAATCCCGGCGACCCGGAAGCAGGAACGCGGAAAATTCCTTTTTCAAGAGTCATTTATATCGATCAGGAAGATTTCCGGGAAACACCTCCGCCAAAATATTACCGGCTATTTCCAGGGAACGAAGTTCGTTTAAGGTATGCGTATTACATCAAATGTACGGATATTGTTAAGGACAATAACGGAGAAGTGATAGAAGTTCACTGCACCTACGATCCTGATTCATATGGCGGCAAATCCAAGGATGGCAGAAAAGTAAAAGCCACGATTCATTGGCTTTCTGAAACTCAAGCCAGAAGTGCAGAATTCAGACTTTACGATCGCCTATTTTTGGAGGAGAATCCTGAGGATGGTGAAGATGGATTCCTGAGTTGTATCAATCCGGACTCCCTGACTATTTTGAACGGGTATGTTGAACCCAGTCTTTCTGTTGCAAAAGCAGGTGAGAAATTCCAATTTGAAAGAGTTGGTTTCTTCTCAGTCGATCCGGACTCAACAGCAGAATTGCCTGTATTTAACCGAACTGTCTCGCTTCGAGATACCTGGAGCAAGATCGAAAAGCAACAGCAGAATCAATAACCTGAAAACAAACCATAAAAAAGCCATCCGAAACAATTCAGATGGCTTTTTTTCCCGTATTTCCAATGGGGATCCCCATAATCAATCTGCAACCAGGAACAAAAATTTTCGGCCTTCCATTCAAATTAGTAGATCGAGGTAGTTTTTCTTTTCTAAAAACAGTTTATGGCGTCGCAGGTGATTCTACATTCGGAGCAGCAGTCAATGCATAGGCTGTCGGATCAACTGTTGGCGAAGGCAAGGTCCAATTCATCGTTTCCTGGGAAATGCTGCCTTCCTGCCATGGCAGGTATGAGAAGAAATCATTATAAGAAAGACCTTTCAATATTTCATATCTGCCCAGATACAAAATATTATTAATGGATTGTTTTACCGTATGCTGTTTTCCAAAGGCTGCTTTATAAAGATATGAACTGACTGCACTAGCCATGCGTCCTGCATTATCTGGAAGTCCATATGGATATGCGAATACTTGGACATCAACTCCAAATTTTTCTTCCAATAATGGTTTGGATTTTCCTATTTCTTCGCCAGTCTTGGAGGGATCATTATATATATCAGTCCCCCAGTATCCTCTGCTGCCAATTTCCCAGCCATCAGCCATCATTTCTTTGACTTGTTCTGTAGAGAGGCAATTCTTCGTGTCGATTTGGGCCGCCAGTAACATCAAGTTACCCTTCATCCCATATTTTTTTAAGATGGGATAAGCATTTCGATATTGTCCCAATTTCGAAGAATCAAAGGTAAACATGACAGGACGAGCTGGAAGCTCTCCGCCTTCATACAGTACTTTGACCATGTCAGAAAGGCCAATACTGGTATAACCTAATTCATATAGCACACGCACCTGTTGTTCAAATTCAGCTTTCCGAACATAGGAATCACTTTCCCACTGATAATAAGCATCCTCATCAGCACTCTCAGCCACATCATTGTAGTAAAGCACAAGTATATCCGCGGATCCGGCTGCATGAGATACCCACGTTGCTGATGGAACAATTGTCGCTGTAGGGGTAATCGTAGCTGTGGGTGTTACTGTCGGAGTTAGAGTGATTGTTGATGTTGGAGTCGGAGGAGTCAAAGAAGCAATCCGGTTATTTTCCGCTTGAATTGTTTCAGCAGCCAATGTATATAAAATTCCTGGATCAACATTCCGATCTGGTAAATGGCAACCAGAAAGGAACAAACCCATAATTCCCGCAATTAAGATGATCTTTTTTGTTCTATTCATGCTTCAATTCCTCGTTACAACTGAATTTCTTATGTCTATTGTACATGATAATTCGGTGCAATTTATCGATTCTTTCGGCAATTTCTAAATATTAATCGGTCTTTTGAAAAAAGAAAGAAATTATATTGTTCTTTTGTTTTGGTTGCGAAGATTTGAAAAATTAAGTTTTATAAAATATTCTTTTCACAATTAAAATTTACAATTACATGTTTTTCCATGAGGATCATGTCCTGTATGGTAGAAACGGTTGCGCTTCGATTCTTTCAAACAATGGATTGATTGAGCCATATCGCAGCAGTTTGTAAATATTCCAAAAGAAGAATGTTCGCAAATGATAGAAAAAATAATATATTCTTCTCAAATTTTTTTCCAGCGAGGATTCTCTCGATCAAAATTATTTGAATCACGATCGTAGGAATTGTAAAAAACTGAGGCCATTGTATACGCCAATGCACTCCCATGATATTTGTCAGAATGATGATGCTGTATGCCGCAAAAGGAAAAATATGATGAATTCGTAAATTCTTATTATGAATTGCAGCGACAAACAAACCAGGAGAAAAATGAATATTCTCTTCCACGATAATCATACTGAAAACAAACCGGAAGGACAAGAAAAAGCAAAGGATTGGCAGTACAAAACTCAAGATGGATAATTGTGATGCTTCAGATGCATATTGAGCTGAGATCCATATGGATGGTGTGAAAACAGTGATAATCCCATCGGCAATCTCTTCCAGCCATGAAATTTTTCGATACGACCCGGCATAAGCATATATAAGGACGGTCATGATTAAAAACAACAGGAATATATTGATCGTAAATCGGTTTTCAATGAGATGGGCCATCCATAAATAGAAAATCATGAGAACAATACAAGTCAGAAACATGATGAAATTAAATACTGGTACAGCGTCGTCAGGATTAAATTCGACTTTTTTTCTCCATGCCGAAGTTAGTATAGAAAAATTTTTTCCAAGGGGAACTCTCTCACGATAAAAAGCAAAACGAATTTGCAACCAGCGAGCAAGAATGATTGTTAAAAACGAAAATAAAACAACATAAATAAAATATATCCAATTGAAATTAATACCCCAAAATTTTAAAACACCGGATGTAGAAAAAAGCGTGCCCAAACATAAAACCAATTTCCATAGCGGAATTATTTTCAACATCTTAATGACGATTTCACGATTGAATTGCATGTCAAGATCCTAATCGATATCCGCCATCGACAACAATATCAGCCCCGGTTAAATAGGGTGAATCTACAATAAAATCCAAAGCCCTGATTAGATCATCCAATTTACCCTCTCGTCTTAATAATGATTTTTTCATCAGGAAATTCCATTGTTCCGGTTTCATGTCATCTGAAGGAAGAATTAAACCCGGGGAAATGGAATTAACCCGAATATCTGGTGCAAGACTCTTGGCCAGCACTTGTGTCAAATTAAGTAAGGCGTTCTTGCTGATTCCGTAGGCTGCATTTTTTGTCCAATTTTTTGTCGCACCAGAATCTGCAATGTTAATGATCAGTCCCTCATTCTTCAGCTTCATCAATTCTGCAGCACAGATGGAACAAAACCAGGGTGCGCGTAAATTAATACCAAAAATGTCATCCCATTCAGAAAACTTCGTCTCAGTTATTTTTTTGGATTGAATGATTGCAGCATTGTTGATCAACAAATCGAGCGAATCCCGCTGTTTTGCACATATATCAAACATTCGAAGGACTGCTTCTTCCTGGGTCAAATCAGCCTGAAGAATTTCTGCTTGTCCACCTTCCAGTATGATCTCATTCGCAGTCTCGACAGCGTTCTGATGATCTCGGAAATAATGAACCCAGACAAAATATTTCCGTTTGGCAAGATGGATGGACATCGATTTTCCTAACCGTTTTGAAGATCCGGTTATTAAAGCTGTTTTCATAATTTCATATCAGTAAGATTCAAGTAAAATGGTTTTTAAATCGACATCACTAATCGCATACAAATCACGTGAAAATGCACCACCGGCGATCACATGCGATTTCTCGATAATCTCATCAAAATCCGATTCAACAAATCCATAATCCCGCAGACAGAGTTTTCCAACCCCGCAATCGGATTTTAATTGCTCAAACGCATCCAGAAAAGCCTGCGCTTTTTCCTGAACTGTCTGATGGGGTGTTGTAACACCAATGGCATCACCCATAGCTGCATACTTTTCCGGGATTTGTTTTGCTCCAAAACGATGAAATGCGCCTGAAATGATGATCAGTCCTGCTCCATGAACCACTTCAGGGTTGATTCCGCTCAAACTATGCTCAATATTATGGGCTGTCGTGCAAGAAGACAGACAAATAACCATTCCTCCTAATGTAGCACCCCATGCCATATGGGCTCTAGCATCTACCTCTTCACCATGGTTGACCGCAATGGACAGATGATTGAATATAATCCTCAAACCGTCCAATGCCAATGGATTGCTGATCGGGATTGCCTTTTTCGCTATGTAGGCTTCCATACAATGAAATAGGGCATCAAATCCCTGAAATGCCGTATATATTGGTGAAATATTGACAGTTAACGCAGGATCGACAAGCGAGATACGCGGAAAACAGCATCCGATTCCAACCTTTTCTCCGGTTGCTTCGTTTGTTATCACTGCCGTGGCGTTCCCTTCCGTCCCCGTCCCTGCAGTCGTCGGAATGGCGATCAGAGGAATTGGATCGTGGGCAAAGGATTTCTTTTTTCCGGTTCCTATTTGAACGTAATCCCACAAATCGCCCTCATTTGCAAGCATCGCTGCGGCTGCTTTTGCCGCATCAATACTGCTTCCGCCACCAAAACCAATTACAAAGTCACATTGATTCTTCCGAAATACTTCAACAATTTCCTCAACATTTCGTTTTGTCGGATTTTGCACCACGGATTCGAAAACCACAAATTCGACCTGTAAATCAGAAAGGATGTTCATTAATTGATCTAAGTAGCCATATTTCTTAATCGATTTACCGCTGGTTACGATAATTGGCTTCTTTCCTGGCAACTTCACATTTTGAAGTTCCTGCAACTTTCCTATCCCAACATGAATTTGGGTCGGAATTTGAAAAGAAAAACTATCCATGTCAATTCCTTTCATATTTCATAAAAGAATATTAATTAATTGATTCTATGAAAAAAACTCTCCAATCCTATTTGGTTATTTCCATGATTTCGAAATACAAGAAGCATTGTTTGTTGTTCATTTATTTACTTGCGAGTTATATATAAAAACGAACCACAATTTTTCACTCCATTTCAAAATGCTAATTGAAATTACATAAGGTTATGGCACAACCGGCAAAAGTTTATTTCATCCTTCGTGAAAGCGACTCTTATTTCAGAATTATAAAATCAGCTCAATTTCCGGAATAGGACCGCAGCATCATTTCTGCCGTCTTAATTCGCTCCAATACTTTTTCTTTTCCGATGATTTCCATGCTTTCGAAAAGTGGAGTGCTTACTTTTTGTCCTGTCACTGCTACACGAAGAACGCCAAATACCTGGGCTGGTTTTAGCCCCATTTCGACGACCAAATCGCGCATTTCCGGTTCACCAACATGGATATTAATTTCAGGCAATACGGACAGTACAGAATAACTGCGTGAAGCAATTTCAGCACATTGTTCTGCTGTTAATCCTTTCTGGATGAGGTCTTCCATGGAAGGTTGGACCGAATCCTCAAAAAAGAAACCTGCCATATTTGGTGCTTCATCCAAACCTGCAATATGTTCCTGAACAATGGGAGCAATTTTTAGCAGCGTCGCATCATCCGTATCGTACCCTTCCCGTTCAAAAAATGGTTTCATGCGTTGAGCCAAATCTCCGGGAGCCAGGCGTCGAATATGATTACCGTTGAAATAATCCAGTTTGCTGAAGTTAATGGCTGCCGGAGCGGGATTAAGATGTTCCAAGGAGAAATCCCGGATCAAATCGTCCATCTGGAAGATTTCGGTATGGTCATCAAAACTCCATCCCATTAAAGTAATCCAATTCGTCACCGCTTCCGGAATATATCCCAAATCTTTTAAATCAGTCAGAAAAATCGAGTATCCGTCTTTGATTAAATCTGCAGATTCCCTTTTTGACATTTTACCTTTTCCACTCGGTTTCAAGAAAACAGAGAGATGAATCCAGACAGGTTCATTCCATCCCAACGCTTGAATGATCATGTGATGAAGCGGAAGCGTTGAAAGCCATTCGGATCCGCGAATCACGTGTGTGATTTTCATCAGATGATCATCAACCATTGCGGCCAGGTGATAAAGAGCCCAACCGTCAGATTTAACGATGATATAGTCATCAATTAATTTATTATCAACGGTAATCTCGCCTCGCAGCAAGTCTTTAACCGTTGTTGAACCATCCTGGGGTGTCTTAAAACGGATGACGTATGATTCTCCGGCTGCAACTCTTTTTTTTGCTTCTTCCAATGGAATTTTCCGACAACAGCCATCGTAATGAGGAAATTCTTTACGCTGCTGCTGAAGTTCCTTCATTTCTTTAAGACGTTCTGAAGAACAAAAACAATAATAAGCATTTCCCTGGTCAATCAGTTTTTGCGCAACTTCTAAATAGATTTGTTTCCGCTCTGATTGACGATAAGGACCATCCGGTCCGTTTTTATCAGGTCCCTCATCCCATTCGATGCCCAGCCAATGCAAACCGTCAATGATTTCTTTTTCGGCACTCTCGACATATCGTTTTTTATCTGTATCTTCTATGCGTAAAATAAAGGTTCCACCAGTTTTTTTTGCTAATAGATAGTTATATAAAGCAGTCCGCCCACCTCCTAAATGAAGTCTCCCGGTTGGTGATGGAGCAAAACGTACGCGTACTGGTTGCAGATTATCTGACATTTCTAAACTGTCCTTTCAATAATGCCTTGCCTGATTTTGTTTCATCTTTATACAATTTCATCTCTTTTTTCCTGTCGTGCTATGACACTTTCTACTAATCCAATCGCCAATGCCAAAGCCAACGTGGAGGACCCGCCATAGCTGACGAAAGGCAGCGTTAACCCTGTAACAGGCATAACTTGCAGATTTACTCCCATATTGACCGACATTTGAAAAAAGAATAATGTCGCTACTCCGTAACAAATCAGTGAACCAAACATATCCGGTGCTTTTCTGGCTGCCCGAAGACATCGCAGCACCATAAATATTAACAACCCCATCACCGAAATCGTTCCGATAAAGCCGAATTCTTCTCCCAAAGCTGAAAAGATGAAATCGGTATGGCGAACTTTTAAGAATCGCAATTGAACCTGGGTTCCATTTCCGTAACCTTGTCCGGTCCATCGACCTGAGCCAAGTGAAATGATGGCTTGCTCGACATTGTAATTATCGCCGTAACGTGCGTTTGCGTCCGGGGCAATAAAATTTCGAACACGATTCAGCTGATACTCCTGGACAAATGGAACGGTATCCGGAGAGACAAAAATCCATATGACAATCCCCACAATAACAATAAGCCCAATAATGCCCAGAAGCGTTAAGGTTTTTATGGGAATCTGGCTTACCCAAAGCATCGAGAACCACAGCACCATCATAACGATGGAAGTGCTCATGTTTGGCTGCAGCAGAATAAAAACGACAATTCCCATCGTGAGGAAAAAACTTGATAGCAGCCAGCGAAGATCATGTTTTTCGTTCATGTGGTCTGAAAAATATTTTGCCAGGCTGATGATTAAAACGGTTTTTGCAAATTCTGAAGGTTGCAGCCGGATCGGGCCGATGGATAGCCATCGGGCAGACCCAAATGTTGCCTGACCAAATATATTCAAAATGAGCAAAATGATAATGATCCCCCAGTACATCAAATGCGCAAGTGATTCAAAATAATGATAGTCGATCAAGGTTAATATCAGGATCATGATCAATCCGATAATCACATATTCAATCTGACTGTTGAGGGAGATCTCCAAATTACCAGCCAAAGCGGAACGAATCATGACAATACCGAATACACAAAGGATGACAACATCCCCGTATAACCAGAAGTCAAAATTCCGCCATAACTCACGCCGCATATAATATTACTTTCGCCTCGGATTTTTTATAGGGATATCCGCAATCAATTTTTGCTCTCGGCCATCATGCTGAATATCAATCACGACCAAATCCGGATCTATTTCAATGTATCGAGATATTACTCCAAGAATCTCATTTTTCATTTGATCCAATTTTTCAAGTGACAAATCGGTTCGGTCATGAACTAATACAAATTTCAGACGTTCTTTTGCTGTATTCGAACTCTTGGATTGATTTCCTCTGTTCCAAAAACCCATAGTGCCCCCTGTCTAACCAAAAAGTTTGCGAACTTTATCAAGAAAATTCATTTTTTCTTCAATTTCGTTGAAAGGTATCGCTTCTCCCTCAACTCTCGCAGCAAGATTCTGAAAAGCTCTGCCTGCTTTGGTTTTTCCTTCAAACGCGATCGGAGTACCTTTGTTGGTACTAACGATGACATTTTCATCTTCGGGAATTAAACCGATCAGATCAATCGCCAGAAGTTCATTAACGTCATCCTGTGTCAGCATATCCCCGCGATTTACCATTGCGGAATTCATCCGATTAATAATTAGACTAGCCGGACCCTTTTCTTCTGCTTCAATCAGTCCGATGATTCGATCGGCATCCCGAACCGCAGAAACTTCAGGATTGGTGACAACAATGATCTGATCAGCCGGAGCAATTGCGTTTTTAAAACCCTGTTCGATTCCAGCTGGCGAATCGATAAGAATGTAATCATATTCAGTTTTGATTTCATCGCATAAACGTATCATATCTTCCGGTGTCACGGAATTTTTATCTCTTGTTTGAGACGCCGGAACAAGAAACAAATCAGGAAGTCTTTTATCCCGAATCATAGCCTGTTTTAGTCGGCAGCGACCTTCCACCACGTCAACAATATCGTAAACGATCCTGTTTTCAAGACCTAAAATAACATCCATATTTCTTAAACCAATATCTCCATCGATACATACAACTTTCTTCCCGCGAAGACCTAAACCGACTGCCAGGTTGACAGTAACTGTCGTTTTTCCTACACCACCTTTTCCCGAAGTAATCGTTATCGTTTTTCCTGTCATGTTTCTCCTAAGATTTTATGTTTTCAGCAACAATATCGCCATCCTGGATTTTCAGAATCAGCGGTGCAGTAAAATTTGAATTCCTAATTTTTTTCGAAAAAATCCGCATAATTCCTCCGATTGAAATCTGCGAATCTTCGATTGAAAGCGCACCCACGATCGCCTGTTCATTGCCATTGGCCCCGGCAGTGATTTTTCCCTTGATTTTGCCCCAAACAAATACACTGCCGCCACTGATAATTTCTGCTCCTGGATTTACATCCCCTATAATGACAATACTCTCGTCCTTTTCGATGCGAATGCCGGAACGGATATTTTTTTGAATCAAGAACGCGCTATCTTCATTTGGGCTCAGGATAACCAGTTTTCTTTCTCGTTTGCCACGTTTCAGAGGAAGCGAAGTATCCAGCCCTAAAGCTCTTGCATTTTTTTGAGTAATTTCTGAAAAAGATAACAATCCTTTCATTCTCATTTCAAAAGAACCCAACAAATCCCGCAAGTCAGCTACTTCTGTTGCGCGCATATTTCTGGACGCAACATCAATGAAAGCATCTGCTCCTTTGAAAAAAGCAGATTGGGAATTGATTCTTTCAACAATAGCAGAGCGGACTTCTTCCCAATCCCCTTCCGGAAGAATCATCATCAACCCTTCATTGGTGCCTTTAACAATAATTTGGTTTATTAGCTTTTCCATTTATTCTTTTCAATCACTTAAGAATCATAAAAGAAGATTTCTTTCCTTTATTTAAGGAAATTACCGATTAATGACATATGCCTGGATGCATCAAACGGCGAAAATCCTTCACAATTATAATCACGAATCCCAAAATAAAATCGATCGATGTAACCATTCGAAATTTGGAAATACTTTTCGAATGGCGAGAGAAAATTTGTTGTTGTGGTGTTTTTGCGCTTTGCGCAAAAACACCACAACAACAATTATTTTTTCTATACTTTGAATTACTGAGATCGATGAATGTGAAGCAGGAATTTGAATTCTTAACCGACATCTCGGATCATGAGAGAATAATTGCTGTTCCTGAAAAATGCAAAATCGTTCTGACAAATCAAACAATCAGTTTTTCAACGATCTCATCCACCAGCTTTTTCAGTATCATACTCTTTTAACAGAAAATAATTATCAACAATTCTGCGAACCGGATAACCAGCCATAAATGCTCCTTCTTTTCCGTTGTACATGAAAACAATCACAGCAATCTCTGGATCATCATAAGGAGCATAAGCAACTGTCCATGCATGGGCAGGCCAGGCACCAAATCTGCAGATTCCTTTTTGCGTAGCAATATCATCACAATACTCTGCAGTTCCTGTTTTTGCAGAAGTCTGATGGGTTTCATCTGCAAAGGCTTGTTCTCCGGTACCTCCAGGTTGAGTGACAAGCCGCAATCCCTGTCGGGTTAATTCGATTACATGTGGATCCACTGTCTTGTACTCGCCGGTCTCAATGCCATCTTCATCGAATATCATGATTTTAGGATCTTTTGTAATATCCCAAAGAATTTGTGGAGTAAATGGCAAGATAACGTTGCTACGTTCATCGAGCACTTCCCGTATAATGGTGGGCTTGATGTGGATACCTCGATTTGCCACAGTTACAAAAGAGCCTAAAACTTGAAGCGGCGAAGCAGTGATATATCCCTGTCCCATCGAAGCTAGATACGTATCTCCAGTCGCCCAGGATTCTCCCTGATTGACTCGTTTCCATGTCTTCGTCGGGATTAATCCATCCTCTTCACCATCCAACTCAATACCGGAATACTCGCCGTAACCTAACGCATGCGCATATTGCCCTAATCGATCGATCCCCAAACCCTCCGGGACTTCATTCTGGTAACCGCCTCCGACTTTATTAAAATATATATTGCACGACCAGGCGAGCGCATGAATATAATCCACCTGTCCGTGTCCTGTTCTCAAATGGCATACATATTCCTGTTGTGAACCCGGATCGTTGGGCGAATAACTTTGCGTTACAAAAATATTTCCCGGACAATGCACATAATATTCCGGAGCAACAACTTTTTCATTGATTGATCCAATTCCGGTAACAATTTTGAAAACTGAGCCGGGAGGTTGAGCAACCTGAATGGCATGGTTCATTAATGGTTTGGATTGATCCATCGAAAGCTGTTGATAATAATAAGCAGGAATATAACGTGTCATTCGATTATTATCATAGGTTGGTTCTGAAACCATCGCTAAAATTTCTCCGGTTTTTGGATTCATCGCAATGGCAGCACCATCATAGGTAATCGGTCCTGTAACACTGATGTTATTATAAAAATTCATCGTATCGATCAGCGCAGCTCTGGCAACTTGTTGCAGCCGGACATCGATCGTTAATTTTATGTTGTACCCTGGAACGGGCTCTTTGGGAGGTTCAAGGTCTCGCATTTCCAGACCGGCAACATCAACTTCAACAACACGTCTCCCATTTTTTCCGGACAGAATATCCTGCAGCGAGGATTCTACACCCCCATATCCATATTTATCCTTGTCGAGAATAAATCCTCTTTCTTCCATCTCATCGGATATCAAATCCGGAATCGGACCTAAAAAACCAATAATTTCGGATGTGTCATAACCGGTAGGATATTCGCGTATCGAATTGACTCGAACACTGACACCAGGCATTTCGGAGGAAAGTTCCTTTATTTCCATCGCGGTCTTTTCATCGACATCACATTTAATACCGGTTTGTTTATAGGGAGATAAGGAACTTGCGATATATACAGTCTGGGTGATACCAAAATCGGGTGAACATTCATTATACAACCTTACCGTTTCATCATTAATAACACCTTTATTGACTGGAATATCTATCAAAGCTGAAAGTTTTCGATAAATATTTTGAATATCACCTTCATCTTCAGGCAATTCTGCCGGAGTAATTACAATGTCATACGTTGGGACATTCCTTGCTAATACCACTCCATTTCGATCATAAATAATTCCGCGAGTAGTCTGTTCCTTAACAATTGAAATCCTGTTCTCATCAGCAAGCTCTAAATAGTAATCGCCATTAATAATTTGGATTGTGAACAATTTATAAATATAAAAAACCATAATGCCCAGGAAGATGATGTAAAAAAACACCAGTCGTTTATTCGAAAAATCCAGTTTGTTCCTTCTTGATGGATCAATCATGATTCATTACCCCGAAGATACAACGAATCCGCTATATCATTCATAATTGCATAAACCGGAATTGCCAGGATTAAATTCAGGATGAGTGAAGGAATCGTAATCCGGGTAATCACAAGTTCAAAATCGATTTTGACATTTTCAAAATAAAGAGTACCTATTGTAAATGCAGAATTTAAAATCGTTCCAAAAATTGTTAAAAACAACATTAAGATAACTGGCATTTGCCACACTCTTTTTCTCAGGAACAAGATAAATAACCACAACAAACCATATATGATGAAATATCCATACAATGGAAGAGCTGAAATATAGGTCATCAGCAAAGCTGCAACTAGGAACCAGAACCATGCATATCGTGTCGATGAATGCAACGCCCATGCAATTATCAATAACATCATCAAATCAGCAGATCCATGCAGAATTTGTATATGACTGAAAATTGTTGTTTCTACAATAGCGCAAAGTATTAAAATTGGGAAAGAAATGATCAGCTCCCACATAAAATCTTTTTGGTTACTCCAGCGGAGCGATATTGGATGGTCGAAAATTCGCGACAACCAAAACTGCCTGCAAATTCTGGAAATCCTCTGCCGGTTGAATTGCAGCGGATTGGAAAAGCTCATTTTCTAATTTATTGACATTCAATATCTGCCCAATGACTACTTCAGACGGATAACTGCCTCCAACGCCAGAGGTTTGAATGATCTGTCCTGCTTTTAATTCAGCTTCCTGTGAGATCATTTCAATGGTTATATCAGCTGTGACTGATCCAGTGATAATACCCTCTGCATCTGCCTCTTCGACCACAGCATTAACCTGTGAACTCGCATCTGTAATCAACTGAACACGTGCGGCTGATGCTGTCACAGCATCAATTCTGCCGACTAGTCCTTTTTCTGTTACAACTGGCATATTGTACATCACTCCGTCATCAGTTCCTTTGTCGATTAAAACATATTGAAGGAAAGGGCTCGGGTCCTTGCCAATCACTGCGGCCGCAATGTACGTTTCCGCTGGTCTTCCTCTTGCGAAACCAAGCAGTGCATAGAGAATATCGGCCTCTTTCAGGTCTTGTTCGAGCTGGATTATTTCCTTCTGCAGCAATGAGACTGTATCCTGCAATTGCTGGTTTTCTTGCCTCAAACTAACGACATCTCGAGGTACCGTAATAAATTCATAAACAACCTGGACACGTTCCGAAAACCAGGTTTGTAGTTTAATGATGGGATCAATAAATTGATTGAGAATTGTTGTCAAAAATCCGCTTAATGCCAGGAGAATGATACCAATCACTATGACAAAAACCGTCAGCTTGCGCCAGTTTTCTAAAAATCGTCTGTTCATCCCTTTATTATATCAACTCAAAAATATCAGCCAAATGTTCAGCAATTCGAAATATGGGGAGAATTATTTGTTGTTGTGTTGTTTTTGCGCTCCACGCAAAAACAACACAACAACAAGTTTTCTCTTTTTTCAGAAATGGCTTTTCCAAAATTCGAATTACTGCCATATATTACGGAAAGCGGCAATGCGCACTATCAGCCTGTCTTTCGAAAAAATTAAAATAAAATTATCTTACTTATTTTATGAAAAATGCAGTCATATTTCATTCAAAAAAAAGAGATCAAGTCGGGACTTAACCTCTCTTTTTTAAATTAATAATTCGGTTATCGTCTGCTGCTGAATCGGTCCAAACTAGCCGTAAATTGGTTGATTGTTGCCGGATGTTCCAAAACCATTCCAGCCCCTCTTGCAACACAAGTCATTGGATCCTCTGCAACCCAGACTCGAATGTTTACTTCGTCATTCAGACGTTCTGACATTCCCAGAATTTGGGATCCTCCGCCAGACAGGCATATTCCGGTTTCGATCAGATCGGCCACGATTTCCGGTGGAGCTTCATCAATAGCATCTTTGACTGTATCGACAATCACCTGAATTGAGCCCGAAATTGCATCGCGAATCTCAACACTCGAAACTTCAATCGCTTCCGGTAAACCCGTGACAAGATTTCTGCCACGAATTACCATCGTCTTCTCAGTCGGTAACGGATGAGCAGATCCGATGGAAATTTTGGTTTGTTCAGCCATTCTTTCGCCAATAAACAGGTTATAGCGGTTGCGGATGTAATTCATAATATCCTGATCAATTTCATCTCCGGCTACACGAAGAGAACGGGACACAACGATTTCGTTCATGGATAAAATCGCCACTTCGGTGGTACCACCACCGATATCAACGACCATCGTTCCACGGATCTCATTAATCGGCAGGCCAATTCCGATGGCAGTCGCTTTTGGCTCTTCAATAAGATAAATTTCTCGTGCCCCGGCTGCCATTGCTGCATCATAAACAGCTCTGCGTTCCACATCTGTCGCTCCGCAAGGAATACCTACCACAACACGTGGGCGGGGGAAAGGAGCTATGGTTTGTTGATGGGCGCGTCCAATAAAATAACCAAGCATCGCTTTTGTGATCTCAAATTCAGCAATTACACCATCTTTCATCGGCCTGACAACGAGAAGATTGGCTGGTGTTCTTCCAACCATTTCTTTCGCTTGGGCTCCAATTGCAACCGGACGTCTGGTTCGCTTTTCCACAGCAACCCAAGACGGTTCATTAATTACTATTCCTTTGCCTTTTACGTATACCAGCGTGTTTGCAGTTCCCAGGTCAATTCCAATATCCAATGAGAACAGCCCCATCAGCCAGTTTAAAGGATTGAATGCCAAATGATTACTCCAGATTCGTGATGATAATTTTTACAGTTGTCAGTCCAAGTTACCAAGACAAACAACTCGATTTTTCTAATACACCCTCTGCTGCTCAATACAACATGCATCAGATTATTGACAAATATTCGAATTGATCAATGATATGGAAGAAAACTTTCTCGCAGATGATGAAATCAATCCATTAAAAATTTTGGCTCATTAATAATTCGCTACTATTATACAAATTACTTTTTGATTATACCAAAGACGATATCGAATAACAGAATTTTGCCCTAAGTGGGAGGTTTTTTATGTTCAGATGTTTTTTTGACGAAGTACAAAAGCATTAAGGGAACAATATATTCCGATAGATCCGAAAAGAAGACAGAATAGAGACTGGTTTATTTCACAAAACAATCACTACCAGTTTTTTTCTATTGATTATTAGAATATAAAACACGAATTCTTACAAGATCACTATTTTGCTATGAGGATTTTCCGGTATAACTTCATTCCTATATAATCAGAAGAAAACAGGTAATTTTTTGAAAGAGTTAATGCAAAATATGCTTCTGAAACGAATAATAAAAATTTGGATAAATTATCTTAAAAGTCAACTGGTACTGATGGTTCTGATCGGTGCAATAACGTACATTGTCGGGAAAATTGTTGGATTGCCTGACATACTGATTCTTTCAATAGTCGCCGGTGTTGGGGAAGGGATCGTACAAGTCGGACCAATTGTTGCCACAATTCCTGCTGTAGTAATTGCCTATATCAAAGGGTCGACTGTTCTTTCCGTCGAAAACTGGGTTTTTGCACTGATGATCATCGCGATTTACATCCTGATACAAATGTTTGAAAATTATATACTAAAGCCAAAAATCGTCGGGGATGCTGTAGACATGCATCCTCTCCTGTCATTAGTTGGAATGACAATTTTTGGGATGCTTCTGGGTATTCCCGGTTTACTCTTTGCGATTCCAGTAATGGCTACAGCCCGCGAAGTGATTCACTACTTTTTCTATGAAGAAAGAAAATGAATCTTGTTTGAAAGAGCTAAATAAATTTAAAACTGTCAAAATCCGAAAAAGTACCGGTTGATATGAAAGAATTGATAGAATGTGTCCCCAACTTTTCTGAAGGAAGAAATCCGAAAATTATCGGTGCGATCGCTGATGCTATGGAGCGTGCTGATGATTCTGTAAAACTCATCAACATACATTCAGACAAAGATCATAACCGTTCGGTTTTTACACTCATCGGCTCACCTCAGTCCATCAAAGCCGCTGCATTTCGTGGAATTGAAAAAGCAGCCTCATGTATTAATCTAAATAACCACACAGGAACACATCCCCGTATTGGTGCAGCCGATGTTGTTCCGTTTATTCCGTTTCGAAACACCAATATGAATGATTGTATACAGGCAGCTCGGGAGGTGGGAAAACAGGTAGGTGAAAGATTAAACATTCCAGTTTTTCTTTACGGACAAGCAGCGATTTTGCAGGATCGTTCGAATCTTTCAAATATCAGAAGAGGAGAATACGAGAAGTTGCGGATGATGATCGGTACCGATCCGATGCATACACCCGATTTTGGGCCATCCCATTTGGGGCCGGCAGGTGCTTCAGCAATCGGTGCAAGAGATGTATTGATTGCATTTAATATTTTTTTGGATTCAGCAGATGTTCAAATTGCAAAGCAAATTGCAAAAAAGGTCAGAGAGTCATCCGGCGGACTGCCGTACGTGAAAGCTTTGGGCATGTTCGTTGACAATAAAGCTCAGGTTTCAATGAATTTGACAAATTATCGGCAAACTCCCATTCAAATCGTTTTTAACCGGGTGAAAGAATTGGCAGATGGATATGGGGTTTCACTGCATCATTCAGAATTAGTCGGTTGTCTTCCTCAGGCGGCATTGGATGGTATCAATCCTAAAGAAATCCTCCTTCATGAATTCAATGCAGATCGTATTCTTGAAAACTATTTTTCAGATTGAGCCATTAACTATATTGCGCTGCTTCGGTAATCCTGACTGATCTCGCCAACCCCAAATATAGTAAGGAGCATCCGGACCAGTATTAAACAATAAATCCAGTATGGAAACGTGATGCTCAAAAGGCTGAAACATTTGCTGATATTCTGGATAACCTGAATAATTTTTCCATATCAGTTGAATCCCGGCTTTTTGATAATCTTCAGTATCGATGTAATTTTTTGCTGCCGGACCGGAAACATAGCATTCTGCTCCAGTTGATTTGATGAGAGAAAGCAATTTCTGATGGCCTGAACCCGATGATGGAAAATTTCTGCTGCTATCAAAACGGGTCGAAATTTTCAAGAAATCAGACGAAATCTTTTCAATCAAAAATTGATTGATTAAGGATATTTTTTCCCATTTGGATTCCAGGTAAACAAATTCCAAAAATTCCCGATAATATCGAAAAAAAGGCGCTTTTGCATAGGAGGTCAACAAGGATTGATAGTGTTTCATTTGCCAGCGATCCGGTACGATGGAAGCCTGTTCGATGCTTTCATCTATACTTGCTGATACTGGTACTGTCAGCCATTGCACGCCGGTTTGAGTATAAATCTGATTCCGATTGCGCCAATCATTCTTTGTATACTGAACTTCATCATAAAAAAGGAACAGATCGACATCGTGGATAATATCAAAATATCCTTTCCAGGGAATATAATTGGATTGAAGCACTGCCAATTTCATAATGATTTTCGTTTTTCATAAAAATTGCTGATCGATTCAACAACTATTTTAAGGTCCTCAGATTTTATTCCATAATAAAGCGGCAGTCTCAGCAATCGTTCACTCTCTTTGGTCGTGTAATTATCATCTCCATGAAAACGCCCAAATTTCAAGCCAGCAGTAGCGGAATGTAGTGGAATGTAATGGAAAACAGCCTCAATTCCGTGTTCTTTCAAATATCGGATCAAAGCATCACGTTCAATGATGTCGTTCGTTTTGATATAGAACATATGAGCATTATGAACACAATCGTTGGGTACAAAAGGAATTCCAATTTTTCCTTGCTCAACTAAAGGATATAAATGATCGTAGTAAAAATTCCAACTCTTTAATCGATTTTCGTTTATCTCTTCCGCTTTTATTAGCTGTCCATACAAATATGCCGCATTTAACTCGCTTGGTAAAAATGAAGAACCCACATCAACCCAGGTATATTTATCCACCTGGCCTCGCCAGAATTGGCTGCGATTGGTTCCTTTTTCCCGTAAAATTTCTGCCCGTTCGACATAATTCTGATTTTGAATAAGGAGGGCTCCTCCCTCTCCCATACTGTAATTTTTTGTTTCGTGGAAGCTAAAACAGCCAAAATCTCCAATCACACCCAGCGCTTTTCCGCGATAGGTTGACATTACACCTTGCGCAGCATCTTCCACAACAAGAAGCTGATATCGTTTTGCGATATCCATGATTGTATCCATCTCGCAGCTAATCCCGGCATAATGCATGGGAACAATGGCTCGTGTTTTTGATGTGATCGCATTTTCAATCAATTTTTCATCGATGTTCATCGTGTCAGGACGAATATCAACAAAAACGATCTTTGCACCTCTTAATACAAAAGCATTCGCAGTAGAAACAAATGTAAAAGAGGACATGATGACTTCATCATCCGGTTTGATATCACACAAAAATGCAGCCATTTCCAACGCACTGGTACAAGAGGTTGTCAATAAAGCTTTGGTAGTCCCAGTTTTTTCTTCAATCCAGTTATTGCAGTATTTCGTGAATTGCCCATCACCACATATTTTATGATTTTGGATTGCTTCATGAATGTAAATTTCTTCATTACCATAGTAAGGAGGAACATTAAATGAAATCATCATCCTGCCTTTCTCTTTTTTATTATTAAATGCAGCTACTATTGTAAATTATTTTTTATGCATTATGCAGAAACTACAATAAAAAAATCTGTTTCTCATAATAAGAGAAAATATTCGTAAAATATATAAACAAAAGGATATCAACGAATACGCCACGGATTTTTGAATTGCTTCATAAAAAAAAATATACGGCTTTTCATAGTTTCTATCTTTCAACAATAATAAACTATTGAAACATCCCATTTTATTGAAGGTTCTGTCTACTTTTTATATAATATGCTTTACAATGCTCATTATAAATCACTGATTTACAGGAAATCACAATGTCAGCTTTTAAAGAACGAGATTTATTTCCAATTTCAACAGAAATTCTTGCAGATGGAACACTAACGATTGCCGGCTGCAACTTATCAAGATTAGCAAAAGATTTTGGATCGCCACTCTATCTCTACGATGGCGAAACGATCCGAGCAAATATTCAAAAACTTAAGGGGGCTTTTTCGAATTATTATCCGGGGAATAGTGCTGTTGCATATGCTTCAAAAGCCTATTTAAGCCGCAGATTTGCAGAAAAAATTGCAGCGGAAGACATTGAGTTAGATGTAGTCAGTATGGCAGAGCTTCAGATTGCAGTTAAATCCGGATTTGCGCCAAAACGAATCCATTTTCATGGAAATAATAAAACAGCCGAAGAAATTCATAAAGCTATTGATTTGAACGTACATGCTCTGGTCGTTGATAGTATGGATGAATTAATGTTTGTTGAAAAAATCGCAGCCACAAAAAATAAGTGTGTAAAAATTTGGCTTCGAATAACTCCTGATATACGGGTAAAAACACATCCACATATTGAAACATCCGCAGCAGAAAGCAAATTTGGATTTCATGTAACGACTGGTGAGGCGAAAGCTGGAATTCAATATGCATTGCAATCACCCTTTTTCGAATTGACCGGTCTCCATTGTCATTTGGGAAGCCAAATTTTTGATCCTGTTCCTTATCGGATAACGATTCAAATGCTGTATGATTTAGCTTCTGAATGTGGTTATACACCATCTGAATTGAGCCCAGGCGGTGGTTGGGGCGTTCAGTATTCAATAAAAGATCCTGTTGCGGATCCAAGCGATTGGATTAATAACATTTGTTCGGCCGTGGTTGAACAATGCAACAAAAATCTGATGCCTCTGCCAAAAATCGTTATTGAACCCGGAAGATGGCTGGTAGCAAAAGCCGGTGTTTCTATTTACCAGATAGGTACCAAAAAAACAACCCCCAACGGTCTGCGGATCATCGGGGTAAATGGCGGGATGTCTGATAATCCAAGAAATGCCTTGTATCAGGCAAAATACTCGGCTGTGGTCAACGGCAAAATTACAGAAAAGAAAGTATTTCCCTCACGAATTGTCGGAAAATTCTGTGAATCCGGTGACACCCTCATCGAAGAAATTGATCTGCCTGAAACAGATCGCGATGACCTGTTAATCATCCCCGTGTCCGGTGCATACCAACTCAGCATGGCGTCCAATTATAATCTTGCACCGCGTCCTGCAGTGTTATGGCTCGAAAGCGTGGGAAATTTTGAATTGCTGCAATACCGTGAAAATCCAGAGGAAAGTTTTTGGTGGGCATAATGTAATTTTAATTGTATGACAATTAAATGACGTTCGAAAAAATTCGAATAATAAAATTTGTCCTACAATTAATATGATCCTGAGTTATACTTGAAATGCCAGTCGATTTACTCAGGAAATAACATATTTTATTAATTTTTTGCACAAAGTTCTTTCAAGAAACTTAAGCAAGGAGAGACCATGAAAAAACATAATTTCAATGCAGGACCAGCGATTTTACCGGATTACACCATTGAAAAAAGTATCGAAGCCATTAAAGATTTAAACGGAAGCGGATTGTCCCTCTTGACAATATCCCACCGCTCAAAAGATTTTGACGCCATTATGGATGGCGCCGTTGCAGCAACCAAAAGATTGCTCGACATTCCAGAAGGTTACTCAGTGATCTTCCTTGGTGGAGGAGCAAGTACACAGTTTTACACGATTCCCTATAATTTCCTGGGTACAAAAGCCGCTTATTTAGACACCGGTACCTGGGCTTTGGGTGGTATCAAAGAAGCGAAATTATATGGTGAGGTTGAAGTAGTCGCTTCATCAAAAGATAAGAATTATTCATACATTCCTAAAGGATATAAAATTCCCACTGATGTTGATTATTTTGAAATTTGCTGCAACAACACCATCGAAGGTACGGAAATTCGAGAAGATTGGGATGTATCAGTACCATTTATTGCGGATATGTCATCAGACATTTTCAGCCGCCCTGTCGATGTTTCAAAATATTCTCTCATTTTCGCAGGTGCTCAGAAAAACTTTGCTCCTGCTGGTGTAACCATGGTAATTATCAAAGATGCTTTCCTGGAAAAAGTTGTTCGTCCGGTACCTACAATGGCTGATTATCGTGTTCATGTTTCCAAGAATTCAATGTACAATACCCCTCCGGTATTTCCGATTTTTGCTGCATTGAAAACGATGGAATGGATTGAAGAGGCTGGTGGTGTCAATGAGATGGAAAAACGTGCTGTCGCAAGAGCCGAAAAAGTATACGCTGAGCTTGAAAGAAATAAATTCTTTGTTCCAACCGTCGAAGATCCGGCAGACCGTTCCAGAATGAATATCACATTCCTTCTAAAACCAGAATATGCAGCGTTAGAAACCGCATTTCTTGATTTAGCCAAAGCACGTGGTTTGGTCGGGATTAAAGGTCATCGGTCAGTCGGTGGATTCCGGGCATCCTGCTACAATGCACTCCCAATGGAGAGTGTTGATGCGCTGGTTGCAGCATTGCAGGAATTTGAAAAATCAAATTAATTCGTGGGGAGTCAGGATGAAAAAAGTATTAATTGCGACGGAAAAACCGTTTTCGAAACAAGCATCTGATGGGATTAAGGAGTTGCTGCAGGAAAAAGGACATGAAGTCCAGGTCCTGGAAAAGTATACGGATGTAAATCAGTTGTATGAAGCCGTTGCCGATGTAAATGCAATGATCGTTCGAAGTGATCTGGTGACAAAAGAAGTCATAGCCCATGCACCCAATCTCGAGATTGTAGTTCGTGCAGGGGCAGGCTATGACAATATTGATCTCGAGGCTGCAACTCAAAAAGAAATCGTAGTTGAAAATACTCCAGGCCAAAATTCCAACGCTGTAGCTGAGTTGGTGTTTGGAATGCTTGTCATGTATATCCGCAAGTTTTATGACGGCTCGACTGGTACAGAATTGATGGGTAAAAAACTAGGAATTCAAGGATTTGGAGCAGTTGGACGCTGCGTTGCTCGCATCGCAAAGGGTTTCGGAATGGATGTTTATGCTTTAGACACTTACGTTTCTGAAGGTTTCTGCGAAAAAGCAGGTGTTCATTATGTGACTGATGTCAACGATTTATATAAAACCTGCCAAATCATTTCACTGCATATCCCAGCAAATTCTGAGACTGTAAAGTCCATCAATTATGCTTTATTGTCAAAGATGCCAAAAAATGCGATTTTAATCAACACTGCCAGGGCTGAAGTCGTTGATGAAGAAGGTCTGGTAGAAATGTTCCAAAATCGAGAAGATTTTGGTTACATCGCCGATGTTGCACCCAAGAATAAAGATCTGATCGCAGAAAAATTTCCCAAAAGATTTTTCTTTACTCCGAAAAAATGTGGTGCACAAACATCTGAGGCAAACAACAACGCCGGACTTGCAGCAGCTGTTCAAATTAACAATTTCTTTGAATCCGGTGATAAAAAATACCAGGTCAATCCGTAGTTTAGAATTCGACATCATATAACAATAAAAACCTGAAATATAAGTTTTTTCAAAATTTCAGGTTTTTTTTATTTCTTTAAAACTACCATGATAAACAATAAATGAATATAGATTGAAGAATGAAGGTAAATCAAACTTTGATGTAGATTCCGCAAAGGAACCATGGACCAACCGGATAATCACCAGATGTAAAAAGGGTAGTATCAGCAATTTGAAATAATGACTTGCTTATTGAATCCATCGGACAAACTTGTCGTTTTCTCTGTTTTCATAAGACAGATCTCCAATCTGAAATACTCGAGCAGGTTGGAGACAGTGATTCGAAATATGGGAAGAATTATTTGTTGCTGGGTTGGAGCGTCACGACAGAGTATAATCATGAAGGTCAGAAGAAACAAAGACCTTTTTTGAAGGAATATTTATGGGTATGAATGAAATCTGTGTCGGAAAAATAGTTGAGGTTGAAAAAGAATTTTTAGACGAAATAAGTGGTGTTGACCTTCACGGGTGGAAAGGATTTGTCCGTCAAATATTTGATCCGGATGAAAATCAGCCTTTCCAGGTTTTGCAAGTTGAGTGGAGTGCCGAAACCATTCTGCAGATTCCGGATCAATATTTTCAAAACTCATTTAATGCGGAAGAGTCATGGTCAACCTATTTCCTTCCCACCTCTTATGTTAGAGCAATACAGGAATCACATTCAGAAATTGATTTGGAATGGGCGAAAGAGACTATCAGTAAAAAATTCTTCTGGCCATTTGTTGGAAGAGATGGAAAAACAATTCTCCAGGTTTTTGACAGACAAGATTTAGAGCAGACGCTATTTCCTGCAGTATATTGGATACAGTTTCTGAACGAAAACATTAAATTTCCAGTAAAATGTAAAGTTATTTATGAATATGAAGACTCTGATGGTATTTTAAAATATGGAGATATCGTCAGTCTGCAAAAATTGTCGGGTTGGGATCTGATTCTTGGATTATGGTGTGAAATAACATTTCAAAACAGGAATTACATCCTCCCGTTACAGGATATTGAAGGATGTGGCGGATCAATTTCCAGGAATAATCGATTAATTGAGGCATATAGTACATGGATCGCTTGCCGCTCATAAGTCCTGCATTCCAGCCGTTTTCCATTGGAAATACTAATGTTGAAAAACCATACATACTTGCTCCGATGGATGGGATCAGTGACTCCCCATTTCGATTATTAACCCGGGAACTCGGATCTGCATTGAGTTATACAGAATTTATCAACACAATGGATGTAGTCAGCCATAGTGTTGGTTACGAAAAACGATGTGTTTTTTTTGAGGCAGAACGACCAGTTGTGTTTCAACTGTTTGATGATGATCCATCACGATTATTAAAAGCATCGCGTATATTATATGCTCGGTGGAAACCGGACATCATCGATGTGAATATGGGATGTTCAGTACGTCATGTTGTAAACCGTGGAGCTGGTGCAGAATTGCTGCGGCACCCGCAAAAGATTATTGATATCGTTGACGGGCTGGTAAAAATCCACTCGATTCCAATCACGATTAAAATTCGATTGGGTTGGGATGCACTCTCAAAAAATTTTCTCGAAGTAGGAAAAATTGCTCAGGATTATGGAGCGTCAGCCATCACCTTACACGCCCGTACAAAGGAACAATGTTTTACAGATCCTGTCGATTTGGAATCGCTTGCTTTATTGAAACAATCTCTCCAAATTCCGGTTATTGGAAATGGAAATATCAAATCAATCAAAGATGCAAATCAGATGTTTGAAATCACAAAGTGCGATGCAGTTATGATAGGTAGAGCGGCAACCTGGAATCCATGGATTTTTTCCGGATATGATGAAAATCAAGTGCCCTATCCACTATTTTTCGTAAGCGTAAAAAAACACCTGGAAAGCATGAAACAGTTTCATGGTCCCGAAAAAGGTTGTATTGTTTTTCGGAAATTCGCCAAAAAATACCTTCAAAAATTTTTTTTGACCACAGAAAAAATAACTGAAGCGATTACAATTGAAGATCCTGATCAATTCAGCGAAATGTTTTTCCATCTGATTGGAAATAAAAATTTATATCTTAAACATGATGAATAAAAAGACAGATTTAAATATGCAATTTTCTGATGAAGAATGGGAGAAGCTCTGTGACCATTGCGGTATTTGCTGTCTCTATAAGATTGAAGATTATCATACTGCTGAGTATCTCTACACACGCATTGCCTGCCCTTTTCTGGATATTGAAAGTGGAAATTGTAAATCCTATTTAGAACGATTTCAAAAAATGCCAACTTGTGCAAAAATCTCCGCTGACACGTTAGAAATTTCGTATATTTGGATGCCCCGTCATTGCGCATATCGATGCCTATACGAAAAACGCCCATTACCACAGTGGCATCCTCTTTTCGATCCAGAAGACAAACTTGCAAATGCACAATTATTGTCAAAAATTACTGCACTGGTTATCCCGGAAAATCATATTGATATCTGCTCGAAAGAACAACTTTTATCATTACGAGAATCAGCGATTCAAATGAATACCAGAAAAAAGATGGAAAAACAACTGATCGATCATGTGATCAGAGATTTAATAATCTAAATAAATTTCCAATTTTTCGCATAGTACATATTATTTATAAAACTTGTTTATGGAATGCAGTTTTTATTCTGATGCAGATTGATACTGGTTGATAAAACTCTTTGAGCGTAACAGCAGCCAGAAAGTTTGAAAAAGTATAGCAAAATTCATTCCGGAAGTCATGATGTAAATGCCCGGCCATTTTTGACTGGTTATTCCTACACCCATAAAAACCAGAATTACTACGAAAAAGACTAACAGCCCTTCCAGTATTCCCTTGGTTTTCTTATTCAGCATCAGTATAGCCTGGTAAAAATTTAGAAACGCATTTGTAAAAGGAATTAAAAAGACGAGCAATAAAGCATTCCTTGCCAATGTAGACAATTGATCAGTTAAGGCCGAGAATGTCTGAAACCAGAACTCTTTTAATGGTGTTAAAATAAAAAGGGCATAGATCATCAGAGAGCCAAATGCGACATAGAATGTGAATTTTCGCACGGAGCGATAATAGCCTGGTTGCAGCAAAATGGTCATGGTAACTTCATTACAGGCGTTCCCAAAACTTCTGAGGATATTTAACAATCCGGAAATAATTGGCCAGGCAGCCAACGAGGCAATTGGATTGATCATGCGATTCATCGCCGCACTACCCATAAATATCCAACCGAAATTAATGATTTGGGTGATTACCAAAGGTGTATAAAACGATGCAAGTTCTTTGTTGGAAATAACTGTAACATCCGTATCATGATTGAGAAAATGTTTCGCAACAGGTATTCCTTTGATTCCAGCAAATATCGCTTCTGCAACAACACCAGCCGATAAAGCAGCCGCTCCAACAATTGCTCCGTTAACATGATTTCTAAAGATATATCCAAAAAACAATACAATCATTAAACTCAAAATTCGTATAAAAGAACCGATGGTGACAAATTTTGAATGTCCGCATCGAATCAGAATTCCCTGATAGAAACGCCGATAACCAATAGACCAGGTCCACGGAAGGACAATGATCAATCCAACTCTGGCGAAGGGCAGTAATTCAGCCGGAGTTCCCATTAAATCACGCACCACTACAAAAAAAAGAGGGGTAAAACAGATGAAAGCATGGATGATCGTCAGAATTGCGCACAGGATCATCATAAAACGATACATTTTTTGATAATTCAGCCAGTCTTTAGACAATGCTATGGAAGCTGAAAGCATCGCAATTATGGGTGCCTCAATGATCAGTGCGATCGGCAGGACAATACCCCCATGGGCAGCAAGACATATTTCAGGGTTGTTCATTCTTCCTATTACAGCAGATATTATCGGAGTGTCCAAAGACATGAACAACCAACTGATTGCCAAAGGCCAAAATATTTCAAATGCTTTATTGATTTTTTCTTTTTCTGTTAACATGCGGTGTATATTGTACCGTTAACTGTTTAGAATGTTTGAAAAATAATATTTATCCATCAAAAATGTTACGATTAAATACATTTACGGAAAAATATTTTTCATGATTGAAAATTTTTTTTAAAGGGAAGAATTTTTTGAACTATATTTCTATTTAACGATCGATAGTAAAATGATAACCAGCAACTCGCAATAAAGACAGTCATTTTTATAACGAACAGAGAGCACACATCATTCATATCGAAAGAGATCGTTGTTTTATGCAAAAAATCAGAATTGCATATTTTATTTCTTCTCATGGTTTTGGACACGCTGCCAGGTCATCTGCAATCATGGCAGAAACGTTTCGCCAAAATTCACGAGTCGTTTTTGACATCTACACGCAAACGCCTGAATGGTTTTTTCTTGAATCAGAAGCTCCTTTCGATCATTGGTACGCTACAGAATCCGATGTTGGAATTGTTCAAATTTCACCAATGGAGATGGATATCCCGGGTACCGTTCAAAAATTATCAGAATTTTTGTTTTCACTGGAATCAGAGTCTGCACGAATAGCGGAATTGTTTCGTGAACGAGGATATGAGCTAGTCATTAGTGATATTTCTCCTTTAGGAATCAAAGCTGCACAAAAAGCAGGTATCTCTTGTATCCTTTTTGAAAACTTTACCTGGGACTGGATCTATGAGATTTATGAAAAAAAATATCCCGAATTTATAAATATAAATCACAAACTTGCTGAAATCTATCATTCAGTGGATGCTCATGGACGGTTGATTCCTTTTTGCGATGATACCTGGAAATCCGATCTCGTCATCTCACCTGTCAGCAGAAACCAAAAAATTGGTAGAGCAGAAACTCGTAAACGGCTGGGGATCAGACCGGATCAGACGATGGGATTAATCAGTATGGGGGGGATTCCAGAGGATTTCCAGAAAGTTCCCGACCACTTTAAAAACCAGTATGATACTATTCTGGTAATCGAAGGAAACTTTCCAGATATCATTCGCAGCGGCTCTTCTATTTTTTTACCGCATCATTCGGGTTTTTATAATCCGGATTTGGTAGGAGCCGCTGACTTTTTCATTGGTAAAGCAGGATACAGCACAATTGCAGAATTATTTAATGCGAACATTCCTTTTGGATATTTATTGCGCTCTGATTTCAGAGAGACGATGCCATTTCGTTCTTTCCTTCAACAACAATCCAATACATTTGAAATCGAATGGCATAATTTTAAGGAATTCGACCTCTCCAATGAAATCAATCGGCTTGTTCAAATGAAAAATTCAATCATTCCAAGAGAAAATGGGGCAAAACTGGCAGCAGCATTCATTCTTCAAAAGCTTCAAGCGGCATAATCGTCTCACGATTGGTTTCCAGAATTTGTGCTTGAATCTGTCCAGCTGTCAATTCTGAAAGCTCTGATTGAAACTGATTAAATGATTTTGTAAGAAATTGAACAGTGATCGTCACATTTTCCTGAAATGATTCATCCAGTATTCGCGCCAGCTTTTTCTCGATCAAAAGCTTTATTCTTTCATAGAAGGGATAAGGAGTATTTATAAGAACGATATGTGTTGATACTTTCTTTGCTCTCGGCAGAATTCCCAAAACTGATTTTGCAGCGTCACCATATGCATGTACCAGACCGCCAATTCCCAGTTTTGTTCCTCCAAAATAACGCGTCACGACGATAATCGCATCACCTAATCCGCTGCCTTGCAAAACAGATAAAACCGGTTTACCAGAAGAACCTGATGGTTCGCCATCATCGCTGCAATAAGCGACCGTAGAGTTACCATGTCCGATGATATAAGCAGGTACGTGATGAGTAGCATCAGCATACTGCTTCTTTACAGACTGTATAAATTCTCGAGCTTCTTCTGTAGAAAAAACAGGACCCGCGGTCGATACAAATCGCGAATTGACCACTACAATCTCAGTACTGACAATTTTTGCAGGAATTAGATAGGGATCTACCATTTATATTCTGTCTTTATAAAGATCTTTGATTTATTCTGTATCTTTTTATTTGCCGGTTTTCTCAAACGACTCTATCTTTCATCTTGTTCTGTAAAACCTGCCATGAGCCTACCCATGGTGTTCCTAATCGGTGATGTTCAGCTATCTTGATTGTGGAAAAAACTTGCGCAATTTCAACAGCGATGGGAATAATTTCCTGATAATCTTCAGCTAACACAAACGGTCTTAATCGATCAGCCAATATTTTCGACCAGTCCCAATCCATTCGAAATCGATCGGCTTTTATCCAATATCCCCGTTTCTCCCAAGCCTCGACAGAAATATCCACAGTTTCAAAAATCCGATCTAAAGACAATAAAATGTACGCAATCAAATCACGAGAAATATCACTTGCCTCACTTTGTTTCATAAGTTCACGAATTGCTATGACTATGGTTTTTGTTAGACGTGTTCGTTCGCTGCCTGTATTGTCTGAATTAATTACTCTGCTCATCACGGCTCCTGTACATATTTCGATAAAATACCCGCATCGTCAAGGTATTATACATCCATCCAATTCGATCAATTATGAAATTCAACGATTTGAAATATGAAAAAAAATACTTGAAGTTGTAGTGTTTTTGCGCTTCGCGCAAAAACACTACAACTTCAATTCTCCTTTCTCCCTTCGAAAAGCATTTCCATATTTAAAATTGCTGCATGAAATTAGCATCTGTATTTCTAAATTATTTATCGATATATTGGATAAAGAAGGGGGGGAATTTGATCCTTGGTTACTTTTTCGCAAAGGGCAAAACAAAAGATCAATAAAAAAGTCGTCCTTTGTTATTATATGATGGTATGAAGAAAAAATTGAAACAAACCAAATAAATACTGGTAAAATCTATATTGCTTCAGCTAAATCTTTTTGGGATTTTTGATCAATTTTTTTGAAAAATTAAAATAGGCTTTTTTTACATTTATAAAATCATCTCAATTTGTGTGTTTAGCAATAAAACAAAAGTAACTGAAGATAAGGAGTATTTTTTATGGAAATACAAGAATTGAAAGAAGGAAGTAAGCTGACTATTGCGCTTTCGGGTCGATTAGATACGATTACTGCCCCCGATTTGGAAAATAAACTCAATTCCTCGCTTAACGCTGTTGAAGAATTAGTTTTCGATTTTAAAGAATTGGGATATCTTTCCAGTGCAGGACTTCGTGTTCTTCTTTCCGCACAAAAACGTATGAATAAACAAGGTTCTCTTGTGATTCATGGGGTTAATGAAACCATCATGGAAATTTTCGAAGCAACAGGATTTACTGATATTCTTAAGATTGAATAATTACCAAATATGCGAAAGACATTTCAAAAATGGCTGCTTATTTTTGTTGCAAGTGCGTTCTTTCTTACGCTTTGTCTGTCATTTTATTTGCAGACACGTGAAGCGAAATCAAATTCCATCGATCTGATCGACCTAAAATTAGATGATGCCGTAAAACAGATCAAACTAAACACAAGAAATGTCGAAGCCATCCGAATCATGACAGAATCAGAAGCTCTGGCGAAAGCACGTGCTTTAGCGGAGATCATATTAAGTAATCCGGAAGTTTTGAAAGAAAAAGGCTGGCCTGGAAGGATGGAAAAGATTCTGGATGTAGATGAAGTGCATATCATCAATAAAGACGGGATCATCATTGCTTCCTCTTCGGCTACAGGTTATGATATGGCTTCAAATGCTCAATCCAGGGAATTTTTGAAAGGCTTAGGTGATCCTGATTTCGAATTTGTTCAAGGAGCCCAACCAAGGGGCATGGATCAGGAGATCTTTCAATACACAGGCGTTTCCCGCCTGGATGAAACCGGTATAGTGCAAATCGGCTACTATCCAACAAGATTAGCGAACGCCATGAGTCTGGCAGATATTGAAAATTTAGCCGATGGATTCCGTATTGGCAATCACGGCAGTATCCTGATAACAAAAAGCGGAAAAATTGTCAGTTCGATCAATGATAAGCTCCTAGGGATGCGCATGGATTCGTTTGGAATCCAATCCGGTACGCTCAATAAAAAAGAACCATTCTATGCTACGATTGAAGAAAAAAAATACCTTTGCAAGCCGAAAATATTCAGCCCTTATGTGTTAATTGGAATTCTACCGATTGATGAGATGTATGTCAGTCGGAATGAAATGGTCAGATCACTTGTTTTTTCAAATACGATTCTTTTTAGCATCGTTTTCCTGCTTGTCTCATTTCTTGTCGATCGGGTGGTAATATCCGGTATTTTTCATGTCAATCGCTCACTTGAAAAAATTACTGAAGGCAATCTTAATGAACGGGTAGATGTTCGCTCAAACCCGGAATTTGTTTCACTTTCCAATGGAATCAATACAACCGTTTCAGCACTAAAAGATGCAATTACCGAGGCAGCTGCAAGAATCGACAAAGAGCTTGAGTTTGCCAGAGAAATTCAGCTTTCAAGTCTTCCAACGGTTTTTCCACCATATCCGGATAGAACTGAATTCGATATTTTTGCCGCGATTTTTACTGCCAAAGAAGTGGGAGGTGACTTTTACGATTTTTTCATGATCGATGAAGACCACCTGGCTGTGGTTATTGCGGATGTATCCGGCAAAGGGATACCTGCATCATTATTTATGATGACATCGAAGACGATGATCCAAAATCTCGCAGAATCCGGGCGTTCACCTGCTGAAGTTTTTATGGATGCAAATCGCCATCTATGTGAAAACAATGAAGCTGAAATGTTCGTGACTGCTTTCATGGGGATACTCGAAATTTCAACTGGCAAATATACATTTGTCAATGCCGGTCATAATAAACCATTAATCAGACAATCCGTAAATGGATACGATTGGATTCAAACAAAACCAGGATTCGTATTAGCTGGAATAAACACCACACTTTACAAACAAGCAGAAATCATTTTGAAACCCGGTGATCTGCTGTTTTTCTACACAGATGGAATAACTGAAGCCAACGATCCATCGGGAGCCTTTTTTGGAAATGAGCATCTTAAAGCCTTCCTGAATTCTCCTGAAGCAATTGATGCTGGCCCTGATCAATTGATCCATCTCATGAAAAAAGAGATCGATTCTTTTGTAAAAGATGCACCTCAGGCAGACGATATTACGATGTTAGCGTTACGCTACAAAGGATCCTGATCATTATGAATGAAATAACAGTCAGTGCTGATCGTTCTCATTTGGAAGATGTACAGCGTTTCATCGAAACTGAGTTGGAACCGGTTAATTGTCCGATAAAAATACGCATGCAAATTGCTTTGGCAGTCGAAGAAATATTTGTCAATATATCAGATTATGCCTACCATCCAGGAATTGGTTTCGTTACCATTCGGAGTACTATTCAGAAGGACAAACCCGCGATTACAATCCAGTTTCGCGATCAGGGAAAACCGTATAATCCTCTTAAAAAAATCGATGCAGATATTACGTTAAATGCAGAAGACAGGACAATCGGCGGTTTGGGGATATTACTAGTAAAGAAGACAATGGATAGCGTTCGATATGACTATCAAGATGGTACAAACATCCTGACGATTGAGAAAATCCTGAAATAAAGATGAATTAGCATACGAACGTTATTTTCAATCAGAATCGAAAATTATTTTACAATAAAAATCCTGTTATCCTGCGGGATAGTGAAAATGGACTGAAAGCACAATCATGGATGGAAAAACAAAAGCCGGATTATTATTTATCAGTTTCTCGCTTTTCTTTTTTGCCGGAGTATTATTTTTCATTTCCAGACAAGATTATCAAAAACAAAGTCAGTTAATTCCGAAAGATTCAACAGTTGGAACTTTTTCGATTAGCGAACTTGAAATAAACCAGGCTTTCCAGGAAATAGATCTTTTTTTTCAACAACCCATCTTGCTTTTCTACCAGGAACAATCAATCCTGGTTTCTCCCGAAGTTTTTGGTTTTCACTTAGATTTAAGTGCGATGGAAATTGAATTAGAATCGCAGATGGATAAAATATATTCCAGTAATAATTTCATTCCTTATCTTTTTGGTACATATCAAGCCAATCCTATTCATCTGGATTTGAAACTAAATTGGAATCAGCAGAAAATTCGTGATTATCTGACGCAGGAAATTGTTCCACGTTATGACAAACCGGCGAAAGCGAAACAACCTGTTCTAAATGAAACGGGTTTCTTCGCAGGTGAAAATGGATACGCATTGGATATTGAGCTAGCGATACCGATTATTGAGAAAGCGCTGGTTTCGGTTGAGGATCGCAATGCGTCTCTGCCGATTAAGGAAATAGAAGAACCCAAAGCACTGATCGATAATCTGGAAATCCAATTAAAAGACATCATCGACCGAACTCAGGAACAAGGACAAATAACGGAAGTAGTCCTGATCGATCCATCCACCGGTGATACTTTTAATTTTGCCAGACAAAATCGGAATGAAATTCCTCCAGAAATATCCTTTACTGCAGCAAGTACAATCAAAATTCCAATCATGGTATCATCGTTTCGAAAGATGGATCAAGAACCTGACGCCACAATAAGAAAGCAGTTATCTTTGATGATTACTGAATCAAAAAACGAACAAACGGATTGGATGATGGAAAATATTATCGGAGGGAATCTGGCTCCGTTAATAGTCACCGATGATATGCGAGAATTAGGATACAAGAATATTTTTCTTGCCGGATACTTTTATCTTGGAGCACCATTGCTTGATATTATCGAGACGCCAGCCAATACGCGGTCTGATATCAACCTGAAACCGGATGTTTATAATCAAACAACTGCAAAGGATATGACGAATTTGTTGTATGATGTATATCAGTGCAGTCAGGATGGCACAGGCAGACTGTTGGAAGTCTTTCCAGGTGAAATCACACAAGGGGAATGCACTGAAATGGTGGACCTTTTAAAAAGAAATTATCTGCCTTATCTGATCAGCGCCGGAGTTCCGGACGGTACGATAGTGGCGCACAAACACGGCTGGATTGAAGAAAGTGACGGATTCTTGCATACAATGAGCAATGTAGGTATTGTCTATACTTCAAAAGGAAATTATGTTTTGGGTATTTTTACTTACCACCCTGAGAATTTAATTTTTGAAGAAGGGAACAAACTTTTCACTCAAATTTCTGCTGCAGTATATGGGTACTTCGTTCCACGAGCGGAAGATTAATCAGAACAGGTTATTTATTAAACTCAGTGAATCCTTATCAGGTTAAACATCGTTTATCAATTATGAGAAAAATCTATTTCATTTTCTGTTTATTGATTCTGGTTGGATGTTCAGATGTAAAGCCTTCTACGAATGACATTGTTGCGAACGCCGTAATCCAGACGTTGACTGCAATTCCTCCGGTTCTTGAAAGTTCCATCGCTACGCTGACACCGTCCATTACAATTTCAGCTCCTTTGACAACGCAAATTCCATCGATTCAGATCGCGAATATTCAAAAACCACTGACTTTACAGACAGTGACACCTACAAACATTCCTTTCGTTTCGATCGCTCAAGATCATTTCACAAAAGATGCGGCTGGTTTTGGAATTAGTGGAAGCCTTGAAGATGAAACAATGATGATGGAAATCGTTAATGGAAATTTAAATATATATCCAAAAATGAAAGATGGATGGAGAAATTGGAGACTAAGACCTCCGGAAATCGGTGATGGTATCGCTGAAGTAAAATTCAAGTTCAATTCCTGCCAAGGTGCAGACAAATTTGGGATTATCGTCAGAGCGCCGGATTATTCATCAGGAAATGGATATTATGGATCGATCTCTTGTGATGGAAGGATCCTCGTTCAGCGTAATGAATCAACTTTAGTTGATGTACCAATCATTCAAAATCTATACAAGATCAATGAATTTAACACGCTGCAACTTTTTTTTGTTGGAAATAAGATTGAAATCTTCCTAAATGGAGAAAAAACTGCAGAAACAACTGATGAGACGTTGAAAAGAGGCTATTGCGGATTCTTCACGGCTCCGATGAATCAGAATTCTCTGTCCATCTCGATCGATGATTTTACAATCTATTCACCACAAGGATCAACGAAATAATCAAAAAACAGCTATACGAGAAATAATATCGTAAGGATAAATCGCGGAACTATTGAATTTACGTTTTGCGTAAATTCAATAGTTCAACATGTTTTCTTGCCTTATTCGTAAAGAGGGATTATATTGCGTAATTTCTATTACAAAAGCAAAATAAAATTTTACTGATCACTAAAAATAAATAATTAACAGATATATCTGGCGTTTTAAAAAACTGTACTGAATTTTTATAGATAATCTTTTAAGTTATGCTCAACTGCATAAGCTGCAGCTTCTGCTCGGTTGCTTGTCCCTAATTTAGAAAGTATGCTGCTGACGTAGTTGCGGACCGTTCCTTCTCCTAAAAACAGAGATTTCGCAATTTCACGATTCGTTTTTCCTTCAGAAACCAAAATAAGAACATGTTTCTCTTGCTGGCTGAGGATTGCAAATGCTGAAGCTTCTTCTTCTTTCACAGCACGCCGCACTTCCTGAAAAACACGTTGTGTAACCAAAGGATCCAACAATGCATCTCCCCGACTGACCTGCTCCAACGAACGGATCAAATCCTCGCTGCTGATCTGCTTCAGCAGATAACCTGAGGCACCGGCACGAATCGCAGAAAACAACATTTCATCTTCTGCGTAAGAAGTCAACATGACTACGCGAATATCAGGGTACATTTGAACAATTTCTTCGCAGGCATCAATTCCGGATACTCCCGGCAGGCGAATGTCCATTAATACAATGTCAGGTCTGATTTTCCCGGTCAATTCGATTGCTTCTTTTGCGTTGCTGGCTTCTCCAACGACTTCGAATTGTGAACTTTGTTCTAATAATGCCTTAATACCAAGTCTCACAACTTCATGATCGTCAACAAGTACTATGCGCATTTTCGCCATTGTGCTGGAACTCCTGACTATTATTCAAATGATAAATTTTCTGTAAATGTCAAATGCAATATTCAAGTGAAGTATAATGTCATATCAGAACCATGTCAAAATAATAACGTCCACCTGACAAGTTACATTGTACACCAAAAAATAAAGCAAGGCAATCAAATGAAAATAGGAATTTTAGGGGCAGGACCTGCCGGAATTTTTGCAGCGCTTAAAGTACGTAATATCACTATGAATGATATTTATCTATTTGATGCCAATCCCCGAGTTGGAAAAAAATTCTCCGTAACAGGGAGCGGGCGCTGTAATATAACGAATTTAAACATACTTCCGGATTCGTACTTCAGCTTTGAACCAGCCAATCTGAAATCCATTTTCGACCGCTACTCCCCGATGAATATCCGAAAAGTTTTGGATGATTTTGGCATCCCCACCGTTGCCACGGACGATGGCTGGGTTTATCCGCTATCGTATTCAGCCAATAATGTCGTTCAAATTCTAAGAGACCACTTGATCTGCCATAACGTTCACCTGGTCGAAGACACAAAAGTTACAACAATCGATTATCAAAAAAATGAGTTTGTTCTCACCATGGATAACCAACGCGAAAAGTTTTATTGCAGTCGTCTGGTTGTTGCATCAGGTGGAAAAGCATATCCACAGTTACGGGCTGATACCTCGATTTTGAAAGATATTGAAAAAATGGGGATTCAGACTATCCCGTTTCGTCCGGCGCTGGTACCTGTTGAACTTTCAGAAAAAACATTTCTACCAATTGTCGGAGTTCGCATGGATGCCGAAATTCAGTTATATAAGAGCAATCAATTGATTCGAAAGAATACAGGCAATATCATATTTACAGATTGTGGATTAAACGGTCCCGGAATCATGAATCTAAGCCATTTGATCGATCCCGGGAACGAAAAAACCTATGCCATCTGCGTTAATTTTCTGCCTGAAAACGCTCGACAAATAATCGAGAATCTATATGAGAAAAATCAGAAATTTCCTTACCATTATCGGAGTATTTACCTGTCATTTCTTCCGGAAAAAGTAGTAGATTTTTTCTTTGAGCGATGGGAGCTATCCAAAAATTCTGTTTGCAGTGAAATCAAACCAGGAAATTTGCAGGAACACCTGAAAGATTTACAGAGTATTAAAAACGAAGTTCGTTCTGTAAAAGGTTACAAATTTGCTCAAGCCTCAGCAGGCGGAATTTCTCTTTCAGAAATCGATCTAAACACGATGCAGTCAAAAAAAATCTCCGGGCTCTTTTTTGCCGGGGAAATTTTAGATATAACAGGTCCTTGCGGTGGTTTTAACCTCCATTGGGCGATTGCAAGCGGGATCATCGCCGGAGAATCCATATCTGTATAAATCAAACAATATATCGCAGCAGCTTCAGATTCGAATGAATCATCCAATAAAAAACTCACAAACAATTTGTGAGTTTTTTCCGTTTATGCTGTTTTGTCTCGATGAATCTGTTTCCCGCGCTCATCCGTATTGAGAATTCGTTTTCGAATTCGGAAATTTAATGGTGTTACTTCCAGGAGTTCATCATCCGCCAGGTATTCAATAGCTTCATCCAAACTCATCTGCCGAATTCCATTTAACCGAATCTCGATATCTTTGTTGGATTGCCGCATGTTGGTTAAATGTTTCTTCTTACATACGTTCACAGACAGATCGGACGTCCGCATTGATTCACCAACCACCATACCCTCATAAACATCTACACCGGCGTCAACAAACAAAACACCGCGTTCCTCTGCATTTTTCAGTCCGTAAGTAGTAGTTTGCCCATCCTCCCAAACGACTATTGAATTGGTGTTGCGATTGTTTAATGCTCCGGCATAAGGTGCATATTCAAGAAATGATGTATTAATAATTCCCATACCATGAGTGGCTGTCAGAAACTGGTATCGGAAACCGAGCAAGCCGCGTGTTGGGATAATATAGGCCAGATGAACAGATCCATCCGGATTGTCATACATATCCTGCAAACGCCCTTTTCGAACACCCATCATTTCAACAACTGTTCCAACTGTGTCCGGACTTGTATCAATATGTGCTTCTTCAAAAGGTTCCAGCATTTCACCATTAACTCCGGTCATCATGATGACTTCTGGCCGAGAAATCTGAAATTCGTAACCTTCTCTACGCATTGTTTCGATCAGGATAGCCAGATGAAGTTCGCCACGTCCTGAAACGATAAAACTGTCTGCGCTGTCGGTATCTGCGACGCGCAAAGCGACATTGTTACGCAGTTCTCCATATAAACGTTCACGAAGTTTTCTGGATGTTCCCCATTTTCCTTCCCGTCCGGCGAATGGGGATGTGTTGACACCAAAGGTCATTTTTACAGTAGGCTCTTCCACGTAAATCGCAGGCAAAGCATCTGTATGTTCCGGGTCGGTTAATGTCTCTCCAATCGAAACACCTTCTAGTCCGGCAATTGATATAATTTCTCCTGCAGAAGCTGAAGTTGTCTCTACTTTTTCCAGTCCGCTGTAAGTATATAAATAACGAGCCCTCTCCGATACTATGGAGCCATCCAGTTTAATTCGAGCCATATTCATTCCTGCTGTGATCGATCCGCGGTGAATCCTTCCTATGGCATTTAGACCGCGGTAATCATCATAGGATATATTGGTCACGACAATTTGGAATGGTTTATCCGGTTCAACAATTGGTGGATTGATTTTCCGAAGAATGGTCTCAAATAACGGCTGCAGGTTGGGTGATAATTCTTCTGTATAACCGGCTCGCCCTTGAATTCCGTTTGCATAAACCACTGGAAAATCAGTCTGTTCATCATTTGCACCAAGTTCAACAAACAAATCAAACGTTTTGTTTAAGGTTCGATCCGGATCTGCATCTTTTCGGTCCATCTTATTGATCACAACAATTACTTTGTGTCCCATGGACAACGCTTTTTTCAATACAAAACGTGTTTGAGCCATTGGTCCTTCGGCAGCATCCACCAACAGTAAAGCACCGTCCACCATATTCATGACACGCTCTACCTCTCCGCCAAAATCAGCATGTCCTGGCGTGTCAACAATATTGATTTTTACCAGTTCACCGGTTTCCGCATCAGGAATGGCAATCGCTGTGTTTTTAGACAGAATCGTAATACCGCGCTCTCGTTCAAGATCATTGGAATCCATTATGCGCTCTTCAACTTGTTGGTTTTCACGAAAAACCTTGGCTTGTCTCAGCATCGCATCAACCAGTGTAGTTTTACCGTGATCAACATGTGCGATGATCGCAATGTTACGAATATCTTTTCTTTCTATAGTCATATTTCAGTCCGTTTCCATCTTACGCCACACCATTTGTATCTTTAACAAGATAAATCATGGGAATGCTTAGAACGGTAACCAGCATCTTCAAAATTACATTGCCCATAAAAATCTGCCAGACCGCATCGATTGGCATAGTTCCAAAAAAAGCAATAAAAACAAATAATAACGAGTCAAGCGGGACGCTGGCCACATTGGACACAATGACTCTTGCCCATTGATGCCGCTTCGTTACTTTTTCGACCCACCAGCTGTAGACTTCCGTGTCAAGCAGTTCCGAAAATACTTCAGCCACGATAGATGCCATCGTTATCCGCCATACCGGAGTTAATACTTGAATCCATAGATCGCTTCCACCTGCATATTTATCATATGGAAGCAGTGAAATAAAATAAAAACATAATGCCATGAATAAATTGATAACAGCAGCACAAAGAATCAGGATTCTGGTATTCTCTTTTCCCATTTTCTTTTGAACTACATCCCGAAGCGTAAAAGAAAATGGGTAAATAAAAGTTCCGGCATCTAAAGCTGTGCCAAAAATCGATACAATCTGTAGACTGCTGATATCAGAGATCATCTGGACACCGATATAAGCAGAGATCACAATCACCGCACTAATAGAAGCGCTTTTTCCCAACACATCTGTATTAAAGGTTTGTATTTTTTTCATAAACACGCTGGATTATACGCAATTTCCAGATGAATTCGATCCGAATGTCCTAAAAACATGATAAACAACCGTCGAGATCAACGAATTGATTAATCATTTCTCCAGTAATAACGATGACAGAGAGAAAACAGTCAGTCAATTTTCTTGTTTTACACCCATTAATAAAATCTTTATTGCAATTTTTTATTATTATTTATTAATTGCTTTTATATTGTAAATATTGTATGATTAATTTACATCTTTATTTGAATACTAAAAATTTCAAGAGTAAAAAAAAAGAGGAATTATCCTATGAATCAATCAGTTCACTTTGCCAAGATCGAAAATCAGGATGAGCAGCATGAAAACTTCTTTGAATTTATTCCAATTCAAAAAGGATTCAAAAATTGCAGAAGAAATGATTATGCGTATTGGAAAAAATGGATCGATAAAATTCTGGCATTTCTCTTATTCATCATGATATTCCCGCTGCTCCTCATAATTTCATCGATTATCTTGTGTTCAATCGGGCGACCAATTATTTTTCGTCAAAAAAGAATCGGAATTCATGGAAACATTTTCACAATATATAAATTTAACAAAATGAAATCTAATGCGAATGGAGAGGGATTATTACTTTCCGAAGAACGAAGAATAACAAGATTTGGAAGATTTCTGCGTAATTCATCTTTCGATGAACTGCCGCAGCTTTGGAATATTATGAATGGAGAAATGTCATTCGTTGGTCCAAGGCCGATTCTGATTGGCGATCTGGTCTACTTAAGCGAAGAACAGAAGAAGAGATTTTCAGTTCTTCCAGGATTGACTGGATTGGCGCAAATAAATGGCAGAAACAGTCTGTTGTGGGAAGACAAGTTCAAATTTGATTTGGATTACATACAGAATATTTCCTTCCGCCGCGATTTGATAATCAGTCTGAAAACAATCTTATGTGTCATTCAGCATAAAAATGTCAATCATGACATTAATCGAATTCGTTTTGCAAATCCAATCGAATAATTACATATAACTATGGAAAAATGCAAACCTGTTGTTACGGTTGTCATTCCGGTTTTCAATGAAGAAAAACACATACATCGGGTTCTAACATCCGTTATCAACCAATCCTTTCCAATTGATAAAATAGAAGTCTTAATCATCGATGGTTGTTCGAGAGATCACACTTTGAATGTCGTACAACAATTCAATCAACAATACCCGAACACATTTACCTGTCTGCAAAACCAGGATAGAACAGTTCCATACGCGCTCAATATGGGAATTTCTCTGGCAAAAGGGGAGTTTTTTATTCGTCTTGATGCGCATGCCGAATACCCTCCTGAATATATTCAGCGATGTGTCTCTTATTTGTCAACAAAACAATATGACAATGTAGGTGGTTATTTATTAACCGTTGGAGAAGGCTTTATAGGGAAAACAATTGCCATGTTGTTTTCATCCAAATTTGGAGTAGGTTCATGTCAATTCAGAACTGACAATCAAAGCGGCATTGTCGACACCGTTCCATATGGTGCATTTCCAAGAGAATTATTTAATCGAATTGGTCAATTCAACACGCAGTTGACCAGAACGCAAGATTTCGAGATGAACTTACGGATCAGGAAAAATGGCGGGAAAATTTTCCTGGCAAAGGATATCTACAGTAAATACTATTGCAGAACATCCATCAAAAAGATGATCAAATATGCTTTGGTTAATGGTTACTGGTCCATCAAAAAAATGCAGTTATGCACCGGATTTCTTCCCAATCGTCACCTTGTTCCGCTGTTCTTTTTGGTATCTGTGCTGGGTTTATCAATACTTCATTCGGTCAATCCTTTTTTTCAATGGATGCTCCTTTTAGAAATATCTGTATATCTGATTACAGATATGATTTTTACGTATCAGAAAACCTGTCAATCAATCAGACATTTCCCTTTGTTATTGTTTCTTTTTCCGATTTTTCACCTGATGTATGGATGTGGATCCCTGTTTGGATTGCTATGTATTCCTTTTCTGAATTTATTCAAAAGAAATAAGCATCGTCTTTCGACATAAATCATTGATACAAATGATTGAATCTTTTATAACCCTAAAAACATAGACGGGTAATTTTTATTGTTAATGAAAAAATTCCTATCCCGATATGCCCGGATGAGAATTGGAAAAAAATCATTTATGCCTTTAAGAATCGTGATTTGGTTGTTATCCAGTCATTTTATTATCAAAAATCGCCTGTTTCACCATAAGCAAATTTTCAACCGGGGTTTTTCCAGGAACCTCACATCCAGCCGCAATAAATGTATTATCTTTCGATTTTTGGATACAAGCAGTTACCGCTTCATGTACATGTTTCGTTGACCCATGTAATAAAACAGACACAGGATCAAAATTACCGCAAATTGAAGCTTTATCGCCACAAATACGGACTGCTTTATCAAAATCAACCATCCAATCAATATCAATCATGTCAGCTCCGGTTGCAAGCAGTCCTTCTAATAAATGGTTAGTATTTCCGCAGATATGCAATTTTGCTTTCGCTCCTCGGGCATGAACTGCTTCAATAATTCGTTTTTCGTATGGAAAAACCCATTTTTGATACATCCGTTTGCTGATAAGCGATGCAGCAGCATCGCCGATACCGATGAAATCCGCTCCGGCATCGATCTGAGCTTGAGCAAAAAGAATAGCCTGTTCAGTACAAAAATTCAACAAATCACTTGAGAATTCAGGCTCATCCACAATCGATATCATCATCTTTGCAACTGTATGTAAATCACAGGCTTCAGCAAAAGCACCTTCCACCCACCCAAGTACCGGATAATTTTTCCCAATTTTTTCACGAAACAAAGACACAGCAGCAATACGATCAGTCATTCTTCGTCCGTCTTCCGGTTTAATGAAATGCAATTTATTGATATCCTTGATGCTATCCACATAAGCCTTCTGCAAATATGGAACATCATCAAATGGAAAGACGACTTCTGCGCCAAGATCTGCCGCTTCACGAACAGGGTCAGAAATGGCTGACAACAGATCGATTCCAAAATCTTCGCAGCAGCGAATGTTTCCTTCAACCAATAATCTGTAATCCTTTACGTACTTGTCATAAGTAGTACCGGTGTATTTTGCCGCAAATGTCATTAAAATACATAAATTCGGAATTCGGTCAACTTGAATCCCATGAATACGGTTCATTACTCGTTCGTAAGAATTCATTCTCGTATCACCCTCACTGATTTATTCTAAAAGCGCTTTTGCAGTATCAAAATCAGTCATAAAAATATCGACATACTTTCCCATAAAAGCAGCTTTAATTGCATCAATATTGTTCTTCCCAATGGATGCTGCAATTTTTTTGGATTTTTTCATTTCATCAATTGTTTTTCCTAATAGCAGGTCCGAAATCTCCGATGGTATCAGGTTTCCAAAAATATCCAAAAACGAAATGCCTATCGAAGCAGTGGTTCCTAATTTCATTAATAGTTCAATTTCTTTCACCGTAAGGCTTCTTAACAAAATTGAACCTGATGGATGATTAATCCCGTTGATTTCAAACAGAACAACATCACATTTGGAGCCTAACTCAAGTACGGATGCAATGTCCGGTTCACTGATCAAAATTTCTTTGGATTGAACATCCATCAGTTTGGCGGGTGCATTAAAGGAAAAATTTCTGCCACCTGATAAACCTGCCAAATTCCTTGCCAGATAATTTGCTTGATATTCCGTGTTCAGAGCACCAACGTTTCCAATTAATGGAACAATCTCCAAGTTTTTCCTGTTAAATGTGTTGATTCCGTGGATAAGGCTGCCAATTGTGAATCCTCCTAAAATGCCAACACGGTCATTATCAGCGATGTAAGAGTCCAGATTTACAGCTGCCAATTGCCCAAATTTTTCAATTCTGGACAAATTATTAGTCTCGTTAATCTTTAAAACCAATGCATCTCTCAATTGATATCGTGTAATTAATTCTCGTTCCAACCTCATTTCATTTTCAAATGGATTATTAATTTTGACTGAAATCAGGTTTTTATCCCATGCAGCCGCTAAAATCCTGCTTATTTGAGGGCGTGACATATCTAATTCAGCAGCGATTTCCTTCTGACTTTTTTTTTCTATATAGTACATATGACAAATTTTCAGAGAGAGATAAATATTATCCGATGCTGCCATGTTTAAAATCCAGGTAATTATTCAAACAATATGATCCTTCAAGGTTAATTGGAATCCTTTAACTGATAGATGAAAAAGCCTTCATTTTCAAAAATTTGTAGAAATTTATCCTGATTCAACTCTTGAATTGTTTTAAATCTTGATAAATGTTTTTTATCTTCGACAAAATACTGGATATCCAATCGATCAGCTTCAGATATTGTTGTTTCTAATTGATTCAGGTCATCATTAGCAATTACTCCGGCATGAACATTGGCAAAAAAAGCTAAAGCTCTTGGTTTCCTGAAATAAAATCCACCCTCATCGAACTGATCGATGAATTCATATAGACTCATCGCAGCAGGGCTTGTTGCCTCTTGAATTTCAACCGCTTTTTTTTTCATTTGACCATATTCCGGAACATTCCCGATGATCAGTAAAAATAATAATGCCGGAATGATTCTTTGATCATTCTTAATAACTTTCTGCAGGAAAAAAAGTCCATACATTAATGATATTGGAATCAATGGAAAAATATATCTCGGTCCTTGAATGGAAGGGAATATAAGAAGCAATCCCAGAAAAAAGAACGAAAAGATAAAGATAAAATCGATTTTCTTTGTGGAATAAAGTGTTAAAACGATACCGCCAATCACGAAAAAGACAAATATTAGAACAATCGGCAAAACATCCGTTCTGAGGATAGATTTTGCTAAAATTTTTGAATAATAACCAATATTAAAAAATATTGTGCCAAAAAAATCTTTAAAAATTAACCGGAAATTAAAATAAGCGCCTTCGTGCAGCAGCAGTTTCTGCATGGTCATTAGAATCACCGCGAATCCGATTGTTAACATGAGCTCAATCGTAATTTTTCTATTCAAAATTAGATGATACAAAATAAAAGATGGAATTAGCACAATTCCTGCTGATCGAGATGCATAAGACAACCAGAATAGAATTGCTAACAGTATCGACTGAAATACCGTAGTTTTTTGGGAGAACTTTTCAATGGCAAGAATCGCAAGCATCGTAAAAAATAATGCTGCGAAGTCGGAAAGGATCTGATCCAGTTCAGTGAAAAATTCCGGATTGAAACCAAATAAAATTACTACGAGAATGCTGATTGAAAAAGAGAACCTTTTTCGAAAAAAAATAAACAACAAACCCAAATAGAGCACATAAAACAGTACACTAACGGTTTTTAATTTTATAAAATCCAATCCGAAAAGTTTATAGATGAGCGCCAGGAATAATGGATATATGGGCGGATAAAGTTTGGGTGAGTAAAGTGGCTCTCTCACATTATAAATGTAACCGGTATCCGAATAATCATGGTTTTCTGCGATATTTTTTGCTTGTTTGAGATAAAGGGCAAAATCATCACCCCAGCCATGTCCATCCGTCAAAAGCAAAGACAAAAGTAAAAACAGCAATAACAAGATTGTGATTACAAACCATGCTTCCCTTTGATTGGGCATTTTATTGATAAGTTTTTTCAGCATTTTTGAAAAATTTTCCGTGTTTATTATAATGGATCATCAATGTATTTCAAAACTTTTCTCTTTCAGAAATTAAATAGATCAACTGACTTTTGAATAATAATAGAAAATTTGAAGATAACTTTTATAGATTCGTCATCGTCAAAATTTCAAAAGAACCCATTCCTTTGATACAAAAAGGATCCTATTTCAGGATCCTTTCGATGATGATTTTTACTGATTTTACTCTTATGCTTTTCGTGCGTTCTTTCTCATATCAAGAATTACCGCCACAATAATCACAACACCTTCCACGATTTGCTGCAAATAAGATTGGATCCCTAAAATTGTCATTCCATTGCGCATAACGGAAAGCACCAATGCCCCTACGACAGCGCCCCAAACTGTTCCGATACCGCCGGATTGGCTGGTACCACCGATCGTGGTTGACGCAATTGCAGTTAGTTCATAACCGGATGCTAATCCTGGCTGTGCTGAGACCATACGTCCGGTCGATACAATGGCAGCAACACCTGCGCATAAGCCCATATAGGTATATACCCAAAGAAGAATTTTCTTAACATTCACACCAGATACTTCGGCTGCGTTGATATTTCCACCGACAGCAAAAGTTCTTTTTCCAAATCGTGTGTTGTTCAAAAGAATTTTGGTTATGATGATCATGATCAGGTAAACTACAACCGGCATTGGAATCCCCAACAGTCTTCCTTGTCCGATAAACTCAAAAGACGGGATTAAAGTACTGACTGGTTTTCCTGAAGTGTAAATATATGCAAAACCTCGGCAAATCGTCATCATCCCTAATGTCGCGATAAAAGCCGGGATGCCTGTAAAAGCAATCAAACCTCCGTTCACCGCACCACATAAGGCACCGACCAGTAATCCAGCCAATATGGGTACAATGATCGGAAGTTCTGACATATTTACAAAATACTTCGTAGATGCTGTATTACTCTGGCCAAGACTGGCTGCAATTACTGCACATAAAGCTAAAATTGAACCAACAGAAAGATCAATTCCCTTCGATACTATCACAACGGTCATACCCAGTGCTAAAATTCCATAAACAGAACATTGTGTCAAAATATTTAGAATATTATTCAACGTTCGGAAACTTGGTTTGATCATGCTCATCGCAACAATCATTACGATTAATACAAACACGATTCCATATTTGGTTAGTATCTCCTGCAGTCGATTTTGATGTCTCATTGAATCCTCTTTCATCCCTTAAAAATCATCTTGCGTTCCGGTTGCGTACCGCATAATAGTATCTTGGGTTAAATCCGGTGAATTCTCTAATAAACCGGTCATTTTTCCTTCATGCATCACCATGATTCTGTCACTCATGCCAAGAATTTCCGGCAGCTCCGATGAAACCATTACGATACATTTACCTTCACCGGCTAACATGGTAATCAATTTATAAATTTCAGCTTTTGCTCCGACATCAATTCCTCGAGTTGGCTCATCCAGGAATAAAATATCAGGTCCTGTCATCAACCATCTAGCCATTAATACTTTTTGCTGATTTCCACCGCTTAGGTTTTGGATTGCCTGATTTAAACTGGGCGTTTTAATTTGAATTTTTTCAACGTACTCATTACATCCAATTGTCACTGCCTTGTCATCGACCAATCCGATTTTTGAAAGAAATTGATCATAGTTTGGAATCGCAATATTGGAATCAACTCCAAGAACTGCAAAAATCCCCGTTGCTCTGCGATCTTCCGTCAGAAAACCCATTTTATTTGCTATGCCATCCATCGGATTTTTAATTTCAACCAGTTTACCGTTTATTCGAACTTCTCCTGAAATTTTTGGTCGCATGCCAAAAATTGTCTCGATGACTTCGGTTCGTCCCGCTCCGACCAAGCCGGCAATTCCAAAAATTTCCCCCTTTTTCACTTCAAAAGAGATGTTACGAAAATATTTTTTATGAGATAAATTCTTTACTTCAAGAATTGTTTCACCAATCTGGCACGGGATTTTTGGATACATTTCATCCATCGTTCGACCAATCATCATCGTAATAATTTGATCCATGGTTAATTGATCGATAAATTCAGTACCAACATTTTTCCCATCACGAAAAACTGTTACCCGGTCTGCAATTTCAAATATCTCTGCCAGTCGATGGGAGATATAGATGATGGAAGTACCTTTGGATTTCAGTTTTCGAATAATCTTGAACAATTGTTGTTCTTCATGTTCTGTCAAAGCAGAGGAAGGCTCATCCATAATAATCAACTTGGCGTCATAAGAAATCGCTTTCGCAATTTCGACCATCTGCATTTTTGCTACCGTCAAATTAACCATCAATGTTCGAGGATCTTCGTCCAGTTCAATTTCCTGCAGTACCTTCAGGCTTTTATTGTACATTTCCTGATGATCGACAAAACCGAATCGGTTTAAGGGTTCTCTTCCGAGCCAGAGGTTTTCCATAATCGGGCGATACAAAACGGGCGACAACTCCTGATGGATCATCGAAATTCCCATTGTTAATGCCTGTGCTGTTGAATAATGATCAATCGTTTTTCCGTCAAAAAGAATCTCTCCGGAAGTAACTGGATACAATCCAATCAGACATTTCATTAATGTGGACTTTCCGGCTCCATTCTCGCCTACTAGCGCATGAACTTCCCCATAACCGACATTCAGATTTACACCTTTGAGGGCTTTCACTCCTGGGAAATTCTTCTCAATGTTGACCATCTGTAGAAGATCTTTTACTTTTTCCATCGTTTCTCCTCGTAGGATTTTTTCATCTTGAATTTAAAAGTATTCTACTTTCATTGTACAAGGAAGTAAAAAACTTTTAATCACAAGACGTATATCAATTTTTCTGAAAACAACATATCTTCAAAAAAAAAGAGGAGGAAAGGGAATTCCTTCCTCCCTCCTCTTTTATTCACAAAAAATCAATTATTCGTAATCTGCAATATTTTCCGGGGTTACCAGAACATACGGAATCATCGTAATCGGATCGACTTTTTCACCAGCAAGAACTTGCATGGCAATTTTCATTCCACCTTCACCTTGTCCCTTGCCATCCTGCAGCACAGATGCATCCAGACGTCCTTCTTTGATTGCAACCTTCGCATCGTCAATCAGGTCTACACCCATCACGATTACTTTGTCTTTAATTTTTGCAGCTTCTAACGCTTCAATGGCACCCAGTGCCATTTCATCATTATTCGCCAGAACCGCATTCAATTCATCCCCATAAGCTGTAATCCAGTTTTCTGTAATGGACATACCCTGATCACGCTGCCAGTCACCGTTTTTCTCAGCTAACAGTTTATAACCTGCATATTTATCCAATACTTGCTTGTTCCCTTCAGTTCGAGCAACAGCTGCTTCATTAGAAAGCATACCAACAAGGATTGCATAGCCGACTTTCGCATCTTCGCCTAATTTCTTGACAAGATATTCAGCCTGGAAAATACCGGCATCGATTGATTCGGAACCAACATAATAAGTGTTTGCCGGAATATCTTCAGTCTTGATTCCAGCAAAAGGATTTCTATTGACAAAAACAAGAGGAATTTTTGCTTCAGCAGCTAATTTGATAACCGGATCCATAGCGCTTGTATCAACCGGGACAACTACCAGAGCATCGACTCCTTCAGAAATAAACGCCTTAATCTGATCCTGCTGTTTGATGACATCTTCTCCGGCATCTGTATACGAGTAATCAATATCATTTGCTTCTGCATAAGCTTTGGCATATCCTTCAATTACCGTTTGAAATGTATCATTGAAGTTGTTGCAGGAATAACCAATTTTGATTTTATCCGCAGCGCTTACTGCTCCGGGAAGAACTCCCATGGCAAGGACAACAATAAGAATTAATACTAAATACTTTTTCATTATCTTCTCCTTAAAAATATAGAAAACTTATAACAACTTACACAAACTGGATTTTGCCGAAACGCATGCAATAATGGAAAACGATTTGGGATTGCAAACGTTTACAACGGTATAACTGATTATATCAAGTCTCGAGTAAATATATAGATGATATTAAGCTATGATTCTTAAACAAATTATATGACATAAATCATAAATTGTTATTCTAAAATCAATAATACGATTCGTATTAAGGGGTGAATTATTTTTTATCGTAGTTCGTTTACGTTCTGCGCAAAAACAACACGATAACAAAACTTCTCTCTTAGGTCAAAAGTTCTTACCCGATTTCGAATTGCTGGTTTGAAAGGTTATTCAAAAATTTGACTTTTAGTTTTACAATCAATCGATCATATATGAAAATATCTGCATTTTTTCTGCAGTTCTCGATCTAATTCTTGCAGGATATCTAAAATTCGATATGCACGTCTGGCAATTGAAAATTACCTGAGAATGAAAAATAATCCTTTACAGATCGAGGATTCACAGCTCAGTAATACAGATCGCAAATATACCCGCAGACAGAATTGCAGACCATTTTCGACAATATATTAAATTCCATGAAAAGGAGCATATATGGAAAAGGTAAAAATTGGAGTTGCAGGGTTGGGTCGTTTAGGAAAAATACACGCAAGAAATCTGGCATTTAAAATTCCCGGAGCAGAATTAACCGCCGCCTGCAGTTTATTGGAAAGCGAATTAGCCTATGCAAAAAATGAGCTGAATGTTCAGGACTGCTATACCAATTATGATGAAATGCTTGCCAAAGCAGATATTCAGGCAGTTGCAATCGTCACGTCAAGCGGAGAACATTGCAAACAGCTTGCTGCGGCGTTAGATGCGGGAAAACATGTTTTTTGTGAAAAACCGTTGGGCATCACAGTGGATGAGTGCTTTGCAGCGGAAAAAGCAGTTGAAAAGCACCCCGAAAAAGTCTTTTTACTCGGTTTTATGCGGCGATTTGATCCATCGTATGTATATGCCAAAGCTAAAATAGAAGATGGTGCGATTGGAGAACCTTACCTTGTAAAAGCAACGGGAGTCGATCCTTTGAAATATATTGAGGGCGCACTAAAATTTGCAAAAACAAGCGGCGGCTTGTTCATCGACATGGCGATTCATGATATTGATCTGATGCGATGGTTCCTTAAATCGGATCCTGTCTCCGTTTATGCTGTCGGATCCAGTTATGGATTCCCACAATTTGCAGAAATCGGTGATGCCGAAGCCGGTTGTGCACTCTACAAATTTCAAAATGATGCGATGGGAATCATTCACACAGGACGAACTGCAGCTCACGGATATCATATCGAAACAGAAATAGTCGGTACAAAGGGATCGATCCGGATCAGTCCAGTCCCGCAAAAAAACCTGGCAATTTTATACAACGAACAGGGCGTTGTCACAGAATGCGTCGAAGCGTTCCCGGAACGTTTTGATGAAGCCTATCGCTCAGAATTACAGTATTTCATTGATTGCGTTCTGACCGGTAAAACTCCTGAAATCAATGTTTATGATGGAACACGATCAACTCAAATCGCATTTGCCACAACGCGTTCTTTTAAAGAAGGCGCATTGGTTCATATCCAATATTCAGATTGAAAGTTAAATTCACAAAAAGGCAGTAATCCCCGAATTTCGAAATATAAGAGTCTTACGAATTAATTGAAATAGCTTATAGGTGCGTTGGATGAGCGTGAAACGCAAAAACAACACACCTATAAACCATCCTCATCAAATATCGGATTACCGATTTTCTGTAATAATTTGTGAAAATAAATTTGCCAGGATATTGAATCTCAGCTTATTTTTTACCATTGTTTTCAAATAATCTTAATAAATCATCATATTGATATCGGTCAGCCATTTTTCGCAACTGATAAGAGAGATTCGGCGAAATGTCCGAAATTTCTTCAATTAACTCCATTAATTTATCGAATTGAGCATTCAAGGTAACGTTTTTTAACTGACTGTGCATTGTCGCAGGGATTAATGCCATATCAGAACGGGTTAATAAGGACTCTTTCAAATTCTTCTGATTTTCTGTCTCAACTTGCTCTTCTTGATAAATAAAGATTTTTCCAAGTTGTTCCTCAATTACGGAAAACAGTTCATAATCCTTAAAGGGTTTGCTGATATATCCACGCATTCCGCTATCCATAATTTTCTGTGTATCCAGATTCAGGACGGTTGCAGTCAATGCAATAATTGGTGTCGATTTGGTTAATTCCATCGCAAGAATTCTTCTGGCTGCTTCAAACCCGTCGATATTGGGCATTCGAATATCCATAAAAATCAGATCTGGCTTCACTTTTTGCACAGCTTCGATAGCTTTTCCGCCATCTTCAGCAACCATCGTTGTGAAACCAATCGGATCCAGCAAATCTTTAATGACGAGTCGGTTTTCTTCATTGTCATCCACGATTAATATGCGAATATCGTTTAAACCCGGTTTCAGACCGATAACCTGCTTTTCAATACGATCGACCGGTTTACTGATTTCTTCACATTCCTGAACTTCGATGACCACATGAAAACAGCTTCCTTTGCCAGGCGTACTGATCACAGTAATATCGCCTCCCATTAATTTTGCGTGTCCTTTGCTGATTGCCAGTCCAAGACCTGTTCCGCCAATTACTTGAGATCCCCTTTGAGTTTGTTCAAATTTCTGGAACAACTTTGGAATATCATCCGCTTGAATTCCGATGCCGGTATCTTTGACATCGATAAACAAATTCAAACTCCTCGGGTCAGAACTCGAATTATTTTTCTCAGCATGGCAAATAATAGAAATTTCACCCTCTTCAGTAAATTTCACTGCATTTCCGATCAGATTGATTAATATTGCTTTTAATTTATTCTCATCGGAAATAATGAATTGAGGCAATTTTGAATCAAGTTGAACGGTTAATATCAGATCCTTCCCTTTAATTTTTGGGATGAACATATTTTGAATATCTTTTATCAGAGACGGAAGAGAGAACTCAGCAGGATTATATGTGGAATGACCGGCTTCAATTTTTGACATTTCCAGAATCTCATTGATGAGCGTTAATAGGTGCTCCCCAGACCGGTTGATGATGTCTAAAAATTCGCGATTTTTTTCATCCAACTGGTTGCTTTTGCGGATTATTTGTGAAAAGCCCAATATAGCATTCATTGGAGTACGGATTTCGTGGCTCATATTCGCTAAGAATATACTTTTTGCTTTATTGGCATCTTCCGCAGCTTCTTTTGCAGCTTTCAATTCACTTTCCATTTGCTTCTGGCTTGTAATATCCTGCAATACTCCGGAAATAAGCATCCGCTTTCCATTTTTATCCCGCAAGACATTTCCAGTCTCATGAATCCAGATATTTCGTCCGTCAATAGGTCTTTTGTAAATAAATTCAACATCAAAACGATCTATTTTCCCTGATATCGTATCGTAGATTGCTCGAAATGCTTCCGTTGCCAAGTCAAAATCTCCAAGTCGGGCATTTATCAGACAATCTTTTTCAAGACTATAACAATGGTCATTTCGAACTTCTTCACCGCAGATTTCTACGACACGATCAGAGGCATAAAAATTACCCTTGTTATCCAACGGGATATACCAATAGCCCGATTTTGACAGCTCAAAGGCTATATCTGAAAAATTGTTGACTCTTCGGATTTCTTCTTCAATTTCTTTCCGCTCAGAATTATCAAAAACAGCCGTTCGGCTTCTGATAAAGTTGCCATCGGAATCATAAATACCGACTGCGCTGATAATGACAGGAAATACGCTGCCATCTTTCCGCACATATTCAAGCTCCAGATTAGAAATACTCCCGTTTTCTATAAACTGCGAAAAGGTGGTTTTAATTTTCTCCTGGCTTTCCGGGGTCGCTATTTCCAATTCAGTTTTTTCTCCAACAATTTCTTTTTCGGAGTATCCCAACCACTTCAATTCAGTTTCATTGATCATTTGAAATACTCCATTTCGATCCAATGAATGGTATCCAATCGGCGCATGATCATATAAATCCTGAACCTCGGCAGTTCGTTCATCGACACGCCTTTCCAACTCTCTGGAAAGATTGCGATATTTTTCTTCACTCTCACGCAACTTTTTTTCATTATTCCGCTGGTCAGTTACATCACGGATGATTAAAACCGCTTCACCAGCGACCGAATTTGCTACGACACGTGATTCATAAGTGAATACTTGACCTTCCCGCTGCAATTGATATTCAAAAAATTGAGTTCGTTTTTCTTCAAATGCCTTTTCAACCGCTCCCATACAGACAGAGCTGATTTCCTCTGAGATTAAATCTCGAATATTCTTTCCGATGAATTGATCAGGCAGGTCAAGAAACAAGAAATCGCCAGCAGAGTGATAATCAAGGAATGTACCATCTTTACGAATTCGGAACAATAAATCGGGAATTGCGTCAACAATGACCTTATTTCGATGTTCACTGGCAATGAGGTTTTCTTCAATAATCTTTTTTTCTGTAATATCCTGGACAGCTCCATTGATACCGATCAGCCGATGATTCTCCGCATCCCATACGGGCCGCGAATAGGATCGAACCCAGACAATTCTTCCATCTTTCGTTACTGTTCGGATATCGCTGATGATCGATTCATTTCTGCGCAGCTTCTCCATATCCCGATCATCAATCTTAAGATCTTCCGGATAGACATGCGCTCGCCATCCGCCATGATCCAGGTATTCCTGAAACGTGTATCCGGTAATTTTTTCAAAAGCGCCGCCAACCCAACTCGTTCTGACGGATCCGTTTTCATCTACAACAGATGAAAAAATATAATCGGTTGTTACCCCAAGAATCGAGCGGTATCTTTCCTCATTTTCCAGATTTTTTGCATTTGCCTCCATTAAATGGCGTGTTCGCTCGTTGACTTCTTTTCGCAGCAGCGCAATCCACCCCATTGCAACACCAAGCAATAGTATTGCGGAAAAAAGGAATATTAAAACAATTCTGGGCCATTTTCCAGTTGTTGACGGATTTAACCAGCGATCTGCAATTTTATAATAGACTGATCGTGTATCATTTTGCCATGACGCCAACTGAATATCAATTTGATCCAGTAAATCGTGATTTTTTCCATTATCCACTGCGAAGAACAAGGAGGATGGAAATAGAAGGATATTTGTCTTTTTTAACTCATACTTTTGGGTGTGATAGTCGCCAAAAAATTGATTTGTAAGTGCAGCAGCTACAGTTCCATTAGACGCTAACTCGAAAGCCTCTGATTGCGAATTAACCAGTACGATTTCGACCGAAAGCTTATCTTTAGCGATCATTTCCTGAAAAAGAGGAAGTTGAATTGAGTCTCTTAGAATTGAGATTTTTTTTCCTTCTAATTGGTTGATCCATTCAATCGGGAAATCTTTATTTGAATATATCCGAGACCAGCTTTTAAATACGGGAATTTGATTAAAATCAAATATTTCATCTCGCTGCGGGGAAAAGGCGACATCAGGCATCAAATCAATGGAGCCGTTATCTAATGCTTCCAGGCATTCATCCCATTCGCACGGGAAATAATTGATGGACCATTTTTCTTTATATGCGATTTCGGACAGTAAGTCGACAAAAAAACCATCCGGATTTCCCTCTTTATTCAAAAAGATTTTTGGCTCGTTTTCATATAATCCTACACGAATTGTCTTACTTTCTGATTGGACCGATGGAACAATGAACATCAACCAGAAAATAAGAAAAAACAGAGACAAAATCAGATTTAGTATTCTGGGACTTCTTGTTTCGAAAAACATAAAGAATTTCATAGTATTTTTCATGTAGAATCCGTGATGAAATCAATAAATCATATAATTTATATTTGATCAATTTATCGTTTAGTGATTAAAAATTTGAAAAGGAATATTCGATTTTCATTACGTTTTACTCTTTTGATTATACTCAATCCATAATCCATTTGATCAGTAATTCAAAATATGGAAAAACCTTTCGAATAAAAAGAGGAAATATGTAGCTCTTATGGTTTTTACGCGGAGCCTAAAACCATAAGGACCAAACGGATTCATTACAAATTTCAAATTACTGACCACGGAGAAATCAATTCGCTTTCTTATAATTTTATCAATAAAAATAAAAGCCGGTATTGTGAAAAAAAGCCACAATACCGACTATATTATTTTTGGATATCTATATAAAACTCTTAAAACAATGACTCATGCGGGTGTTTTTCATCAACGATCGACAAAATATAAGAACCTGCCGCACCTGCGATAAATAAAACAATACATACAGCAATAGACCATCCACTGACACCGCCAGGAATAATCGCTGCTGTTGATCCAACAACAACGCCAAGAATGAAATGATACATGTTTGTATAATATTTTTTAAATAACCAGTTAATTAGTTTGGCAAAAATCAGAACCACGATAACAACACCCAGAATTAAAGGAATAATTACGCCAAAATTAAACTGACGAATTCCGCTTGCCATCGGTTGATACAATCCCAGATAAATTAAAAAGTTCGAAGGGGACATTCCGGGTACCACCAAACCCAACCCGGTTAATGCGCCGCTCATCACCCAAATAAAGAAATTCGGTGTCAGCGTGACATTCCGAATTGTCTCCATCCAATTCATCAGGAAGAAAGTTCCCAATGCAACACCTAATAGAAGGATCCAATGCCAAGTTTTTCGTCCTTCTTTACCAGATGTTTTGATCAGCGAAGGGAATGTCCCGGAAATAAAACCAATAAACAACCAGGTAAATTGAGCTGCAAAATGCGTGAAAGCATAATCAACCACAGCGGAAAAACCAACAATTCCCAGAATTCCACCAATGCCTACCGGCAGGAAATACCGAATATTTTCAATAAATTTATGTCGTAAATTTGCTAAAAAGCGGATTAACGGTTCGTAAATTCCGAAAACCACCATTAATACACCCCCGGACAAACCTGGGACGATTGCACCGATACCGACCAGGACACCCTTGATCAGTCGAATGACCCATTCGATAACGATGTTTCCTGTTTTTTTGGTTTTTAAATTTTCTGTCGAATCTACATTACTGTTAATTTCTGTGTTTTTGAGGTTTTCCATTTGATTCATCAGGTTTTTCTCCAAAATTCAATTTAAGAATACTGTTCCTTATTCTATCTCACAAGTGAGAAATACTTCGAAGTTCGTGCACCAATCAGCGATATAAATATCGTAAGCGCTGCTAAAATCGCAATAATAAACAAGGTCAACAATTTAAAATATGGATTGACTTTTCGAATCAATCAAAAAAATTTGTTGTACTTATGGTTTTGCGCTAAGCGCAAAACCATAAGTACAACAATGAACTCTTTCCGAATTTCAATTACCGGGACAAGTTGCGTTATTGCCGGATTTTGATTTATAGATTAAGTCGTAGGGAAACTTAGACAAACAGTTGTTCCAGTTCCAGGGATACTCGATAATTCGACTTTTGCATGATGGAGCAAGGCGCCATGCTTCACGATCGAGAGTCCAAGTCCAGTTCCTCCGGTATCCCGTGATCTTGATTTATCCACACGATAGAAACGTTCAAATACACGATCCAGATCCTCCTTGGGGATACCAATACCTGTATCAATAACACATAATTTTACACATTTCTCTTCAGATCCCTGATGAGTGCCAGTTATCCGGATAATTACGCTGCCATTTTCTTTATTATATTTAACTGCATTCTCACACAGGTTAAAAATCATTTCATCCAGAATTCGGTGAACGCCTGTGACAGTTGTCGGAAAGCCCTGTTGCTCAATCGATATCTGAACGTGTTTTTCTTTGCCTAATACCGACAATCGTTCTTTGACATCATTCGCAATTTGAAGTAAATCGACTTGTTCCATTACAGTTTCAATCTGGTTTTCATCAAGTTTCGAAAGTATCATGATATCGTTGAGTAACGCGGTCATTCTTGCAGATTCGTTGAAGATTTTTTCACAAAAATACGGAATATCTTCCGGTTTTGCGAGGTTGTTTTTTAAGATTTCCGCATATCCGGAAATTGCTGTCAGAGGTGTCTTAAGTTCATGAGAGACATTGGCAGAAAATTCCTTTCGTCGGATTTCTGCTTCATGTTTTTCGGTAATATCCAAAATCAGAAGGACAATTCCGATGATTTTTCCATCTTCATGAACCGGATTTGCTAATAATTGATAATATCGATTCTCAATTTCAAGAACATCCTCAGCAGAGGAACCAGTTAACGCATGGCTGACAACGCACTGCATGGCAGCACTGCGATTAAGCGTATAAATCAATTTTCCTATGTAATCGTTACGATCCACGCCTAAAATTTTGAAGGCACTCTGATTGATTGAAACAATGGAAGCATGAGAATTCACCAATACGAACCCTTCTCGTAAATTAGCAACGATAAAATCAAATTCTTTTTGCTTTTTTTGAATCTCAGTGATTTGCGCATCAATCTCGCTGCGTTGTTTTGAAATTCGTTTTAGTAAAGGTAAAATCTCGTCATAAATCTCATTGGATTCTGGATCATCGAGATTTATATTATTGATTGGAGCGATTATCCGGGCAGTCTGACGGTTTGCAAGAATGATGGCAAGAATCAGAACAATCATGCCAATTAAGAGCAAAAACGGAATTGTGCTTAAGACAGAATACCAGACACTGACACTGGTTTCAGCCACACGAATTACAGATCCATTTTTTGAACGAACTGCATAATAGAATGTTCGTCTGCCTAATGTCTCTGAGAATCTTGAAGCTTCACCTTTTCCAACCTGTAGCGCTGCTGCGATTTCAGGCCTGTCAGAGTGATTTTCCATTTTCGCAGGATCTTCATGATTGTCATACAAAACAGTTCCGTCTATCGACAGATATGTTATACGTGATAAGTTTTTATCAAGCGATTTCTCATCGATGCGGCGCGATATGTCAGTCAGGAGGGTTGGGACTGATAGCCTTTGGTTATCATGATCATCGAGTACCGCTGAAATCATTAAAGCTTCATTTTCGACAGTCAACCGCATGTGATGATAGAGCTGCTGATACATGACAGCGCCAATTAATGCAGTTGTAATCAAGATCGTTACTACTGCCAGAAAAAAGATGTTCGTCAGGATTTTTCGTCTCACGGATCACTCCTATTTAACCAGGTGCTGCTCCAGAAATTTGAAATTTAGAACAATTTTTCAAAGGAAAGAAGAAATAATCCGAACTATAATTCAAATTGCTGTTACTGTGCTTCATCACTATCCGGAAAAAATATACTGTATACCGCACGAGTTGATTGATTCAATTTAGGATCAATACAATATAACAATTTCCTATTTTGTGATTCGATAACCGATTCCGCGAATCGTTTCAATCATCTCTGCAGCCGAACCAAGTTTCGATCGAAGAGAACGAATATGAACGTCTACTGTACGCGTTTCCCCATAATATTCAAATCCCCAAATTTGCGAAAGGAGCTGCTCTCTTGTAAAAACGATTCCCTGATGCTCCAACAACAAATTGAGGAGCTGAAACTCTTTGGGGGTCAGGTTTATTTCCTGATCATCAACAGTAACACGATGTTCCGCAGCAAAAAGTTCAACTTTCCCTTTTCTTAATTCACTTTGTTCTGATGATTTCTCAGATCGACGCAGAACTGCCCGAATTCTGGATATAAGCTCCATCATGCCAAAGGGTTTTGTCACATAATCATCAGCGCCAAGATCAAGCCCGGTTACTTTGTCAAATTCAGTTCCTTTTGCAGTCAGCAAGATCACCGGTATATTCCGTGTGTTATTATTTTTACGCAGCCTTTTCAGAATCTGAAGTCCATCTTCACCCGGAAGCATAATGTCCAGTAAAATCAAATCTGGAAGCGGCTCTTTGTTTGGAGCTTCCGATTTCGCTCGCTGCGCTGCATTTTCCACACCATCCAACGCTGAAAAAAAATCTTTTCCATCCGTGAATCCTTTTGCGTCAAAGCCGGTTGAATGAAGCGTGTAAACAATAATCTCACGAATTGCTTCATCATCCTCAACACAAAATACTCTCATTCGTGATCTTCCTTGTGGATTCCAGTGATGGAAAACACAACCCATTCAGCAATATTAACTGCATGGTCACCAATTTTTTCAAAATATTTTGAAACCATCAGCATATCGACAGCATATTCACCAATGGATGGATCCTGACCAATAAGTTGGATCAAATCATCTTTGATCTCATTGAACATTTCATCGACGATATCATCATAGTCAATAACCGCTTGTGCCAGTTCCAAATCTCGTTGCACAAACGCACTGATGGACCCGTTGACCATATCAATCGTTGCCAGTGCCATATCCTGAATATGAATATTGCTGTTTTCTTTTGTAATATTCTCCAGCAGTGTGATTTCTGTTATATCGGCAGCCTGCGTTCCTACACGCGCCATGTCGGTTATCATCTTCAACGCTGATGAAATTAAACGCAAATCTTTTGCGACTGGCTGCTGTTGTAAAAGGAGTTTCAGGCAGAGTGTCTCAATTTCCCGTTCTTTCTTTTCGATTTCTTCCACCAGAGGGAAGACCTCTCTTGCGAGTAACGGGTTACCGCTCAAAAGCGCTTTCGTTGTTAAATTAATCACTTCCTCGCACAATCCGCCCATCATGATAAGTTCGGAATTTAGCAATTCGAGTTGTTCATCAAATTTGTTTCTCATTATCCAAACCTCCCGGTTATATAATCTTCTGTCTGTTTTTGTTTTGGATTGGAAAAAATATTCTCCGTTGTATCGTATTCAATGACCTGTCCAAGGAGGAAAAAAGCGGTTTTATCCGATATACGAACAGCCTGTTGCATATTATGAGTAACGATAATTATAGTATATCGTTCTTTGAGCTCTGAAATAAGATCCTCGATCTTTGAGGTTGATATCGGGTCCAATGCAGAGGTTGGTTCATCCATGAGCAGCACTTCAGGTTGTACTGCCAGCGCTCTCGCGATGCAGAGACGCTGTTGTTGTCCTCCTGATATTCCCAAAGCACTTTTTTTAAGTCGATCCTTAAGTTCATCCCAGATTGCCGCATTACGAAGGGACGTTTCAACAATCTCGTCCAATTTGATTTTTGAATGTACTCCATGTGTTCGAGGACCATAAGCGACATTGTCGTAGATACTCATGGGGAAAGGATTCGGTTTTTGAAAAACCATTCCAACCCGTTTACGCAAAAGATTCACATCAATATTTCCATAAATATCTTCACCGTCCAGTAAAACATTGCCTTCAATCCGGCAACCTTCAATCAGATCATTCATGCGATTCAGACTTTTTAACAGAGTCGATTTTCCGCATCCGGAAGGACCGATAAATGCAGTAATCTGATTCTCTTCAATGGTAAGGTTGACTTCCATCAGTGCTTTGAATGTTCCATAATACAGATCCAGATCAGTTATTATAAATTTTTCCATTTAAACTCAGCCTTTAGAAATTTTTTCAGCTGTATATGAAGAAATACGATTCAGTAAGATGACTAAAATCACCAGTATGACCGCAGTCGCATATGCTTTGTCCATAAACAATCCCTCGCTGGAAAGAACATACATGTGAACGGAGAGTGTTCGACCGGAAGATAACAAGCTGTCGGGAATATCTGCAACTGTTCCAGCTGTATAAATCAGTGCTGCAGTCTCCCCTACAATTCGACCGATAGCCAGAATGACTCCGGCCAGGATTCCGGGAATTGCTGAAGGCAGAACAATCGTAAAAACAGTGCGCATTTTTCCGGCACCGAGCCCATAGCTTCCTTCCCGATATGAATCTGGGACTGATTGCAGGGCTTCTTCCGTTGTTCTCATAATCAGAGGAAGGATCATTATCGAAAGCGTAAATCCGCCTGCCAACATGGAGAATCCCCAGTGGAGCGTTGTCACAAAAAACAAAAGTCCAAAAAGACCATAAATAATTGACGGAATTCCGGATAAGGTTTCCGCTGTGATGCGGACAATTTTTATCAGCCTGCTCCCACGTCTGGCATACTCTGTTAGGTAAATGGCAGAAAAAATACCAAGCGGTACTGCAATTAATATCGAAAGGGCAGTCATCATCACTGTGTTGATCAGGGCAGGCATGAGAGAAACATTTTCTGTACTGTATTCCAGATCAAACAGATCCAGCGATAAATTTGGAATGCCTTTATACAGGATATATCCAATGATCACGAGCAGCACGAGGATCGTTAATCCTGAAGCTCCCCAGACAAGAATTCGGAGGATCAGAGACACAGGATCTTTTGACCATAATTTCAAATTTGAAACAGGATTCATCATTTTCGTTGAATGGTTCATATCGTTTTCCGGCTGAGAATCGAAAAAGAAAGATTGATAATCAGGATAAAGATGAACAAAACAACAGCCGTTGCAATCAAGGCTTCGCGATGCAAATCTGCTGCGTATCCCATTTCAATCACAATATTGGCCGTCAATGTTCGGACTCCTTTCAGGAGCCCCTTTGGCATGCGCGCCTGATTTCCTGCAACCATGATGACGGCCATGGTTTCTCCGATGGCTCGTCCTACTCCTAAAATAATACTGGCAAAAACTCCGGATTTCGCTGCAGGAAGAATCACAAAAAAAGCGCTCCGTTCATGGCTGGCGCCAAGTGCTCTTCCGCCCTCATAATAATTTAATGGGACAGCTCGGATCGCTGACTCAGAAACATTAATGATTGTCGGAAGTATCATCATTCCCAGCAAAACAGATGCAGTCAGCATCACACTACCGTTTCCGCCGATATAATTTCTCACAAAAGGAACCAGAACCACCAAACCGAAAAATCCATATACTACGGAAGGAATCCCTGCCAGCAGTTCTATCGCAGGTTTAATCAGGTGGTACATTTTTTTGGGACAAAATAATGAGAGATACATGGCTGTCAAAACACCAATCGGTACTCCAATGAGAATTGCTCCTGCAGTGACATATATACTACCCAATATCATCGGGAGAATTCCAAAGAGTTCGTTGGATGGTTTCCAATTCTTTCCCAAAAGAAAATTGAAAACACCAATTTTTCCGATTGCTGGGATTCCATTTGCGAACAAGAAAATGCAGATTAAAAATACTGCAATAATCGAGGTGCATGCTGAAAAAAGAAAGATGAGTCGCATAATTTTTTCTTTTTTCTTTATCATTCGAAATTCCTTTCGTGAAAAACGCTTCTTTCCATCATGTTCAGTTTAGGTTTCAAAAAAAGGGAAAGTCGAGCATCATAAAACCAAACGTCAGCCATAAACAGTGATCAACGCCTCGACTTTCGATTTGATTTCATCGCGTATCGCTCTGATTTGGTTCAGTTTCTCCTCTTCAGTGCCAGTAACCGCGGATGGATCGGTGATATTCCAATTGAGAGAAATACCGGCTGATGGAAAAATCGGACAGCGTTGTCCGTTCATCTGATCGCAGACTTTGACAACAATTGAATAGGTCCTGCCTTCTTTTAGATATTCAAATACGGAATTTGTGGAATTTTTGCTGATATCGATTCCAATCTCACCCATCACTTTAACAACCAGCGGATTCAAGATTCCCGGCTCCAATCCAGCGCTTTCCGCGTAAAAAGCATCTTTACCGATTTTGTTCAAAAATGCTTCTGCCATCTGACTTCTGGCAGAATTATGTACACATACAAATAAAACGCGTTTCATTCGATCTATCCTCTTTCTCCGTGATTTGAATTATCGCGAGCGTAATCTTCTCTCTTTGTTTGAAATATTGATCAATTTTTCCAACGGTTGTTTTTGTATGATTTACCGTATTACAGCAAATCAGACCAATTTTGAATATTTCCTGTGAAAATATCCTTCACTTGTTCAAAACTCAAATCATCTATCGGATTCTGTTTATTGACAATAACAGCCAATCCATCCTTTGCAATGACAGTTGGAATCAGACCGGCTTTCAATTCGCTGTCTTTTAAATTACGGGAAGCCATTCCAATATCACAGATATCTGCAATGACAGAGTTCATTCCAGTTGATGAATCACTTTGCTGTATTTCGATGGTGACTTCCGGATTCAGACGGATATAGGCTTCTTTCAGCTTTTCCATCACCGGCGTAACGGACGATGAACCTGCGATGACAAGTTTTCCTGTCATTCGATTGCTTGAATAGGAGGAATTTTCTGTTATTGGAATATAGCCGCTGGCTGTTATCGATGCCTGCCCATCTGAACTTAAAATGAAATGGATAAAATCCCTTGAAAGATCATTGGTTTCATTTTTTACTGCAATAAGGAAAGGACGGGAAATCTGATAGGTATTGTTGATAATATTCTTTGCATTTGCTTCCTGTCCATCGATTTTTACCGCTTTTACCGCTTCATTCATCGAACCAAGGGAAAGATAACCGATTGCATAAGGATCTCCAATTACCGATGACAGCATGACCGATGTGTTATTGGTTATGCCAGCTTCTTCAGTTGTATGATCGACTTTTGTTCCGTCCATTTCTTTTTCTTCGATTTCAAACAGTTCGATAAATGCCCCCCTAGTACCGGATCCATCCTCACGGGAGATAACTGAGATTTCTTTTTCCTGCTGGAAAGCCATCTCTGAAGAACATCCAGACAGAAACAATGTTGATTCAAGAATTAGACTGATAATACTAAAGATCCATCGTTTCATATTTTTCTCATACTCCCTCGATTGATCTTACTAAAGAAATGTAAAGGAAAAAGAAACTGAATTGTAAAATTTATGTAAAGTTTATGTATATTAGAACATTTTTTCTAAATATTCGAAATATTTTTGATCACTCTGTTTGTATACTAATCAAGATTAATGGAAAAAATTTTTCATTCTATCTGGGCAGCGTAAATTACAAAATTTGAATAACAAGTGACGAAAGCATATGCATATTTAAATAATAGAAAGGTTCTTCACAATATTGACAAAGTAATCGGAAGAACCTATCTTTTCGCCTCAAAATCGTCAAAAAATCCAGGATTCAGAATGATGAGCAGCGATTCGAAGTTTTCTCATTTTTCTCAAAGGGCTTTTCCAAATTTCGAATTACTGGATGATGAGACTAATTAATGGCTCAGAATTAGATCCTTGCAGCAATCTAAACGGATTCAGGAGAACAGAAGAATACAAAAACGTGTTTTTCATCTTCAGCATTGGAATTCGTTACATAGATCCAAATTTTATTCTCGTCTTGTTCTAAAAGGGCTTGATATCCATCACCAAGATCCTCTTCCAGAATCACCAATGGAATTATTTGGGGTTCTGATAACAAAAGATAATTATCAGCTTCATATTCCTCCTGGTAAAAATCAAGAATTTCAGTTGTCAACGCCTCCAATGAATCCTTCCCGTAATAAGTAAATAACTGCCAGTCAATTAATGCGTCTCTTTCCAACAGATCCAGAGAAGCAGCAATTTCCGTAACCATTGTGTCTGCATAAGCTTCCTGATTCGTCTCTTTTGTCACAAAAACTTCCAGGAAATCTGGAGTGAGATGGTTTGAACTTGGAAGTCCTTGATCCACAGGCGGTTCGGGAATTGTATCATCCGCTGAAGCAGCAGAGTTTCCTGCGGAAAAATCAAGGCTCCATTCTCCAGATGTGGTTACCTGGATAATCGAGAAATTTGGATCGACAATGGTTCTTCCTTCTTTAGGTCCCATTTCAAAAAGGAGCATTTTGGATCCTGCATATCCTTTAATTCCATCAGAAGAATACTGCGTTAAATCAAAATAGCTTTCAGTCTTGAATGAATAGGTTAGTATTTTTCCAAAATTCTTAATCATAAAAGCGGAAGATCCGGAACCAGTGACGGTCACTGGAGCTTCATAAGTATCCATAAATTCGGCGCTCATCGGCAAGAAAGACAACTTCCAGCTGCCTTCTGAAGATATCTGGACATATTCAATTTGGTCAATTTCATTATTTGCGTAATAAATTTTTCCCTGGCTAAAGCAGGTGTTATAAAAAATTCCAATTTCCTCATCATTGGAACCATAAAGGGTGATCGAAATTGTGTCATACTCGTTTTGACAATCGGATTCGAGTTGAATAATCGGGTATTCCACAACATCGATCATTTTTTCAATAACGTCTTCTTCGTATCCTTCAAAGACAAGGGGATCTGATTGTGCAGAAACAGAAAACGCTGTCATAAAGAATACGAAAAGTAATAATACGGTCCTTGCATTTTTCATGGGAGGCTCCTACTTTTTTGGTTTTTGGTTCATTAATTGAATTAATACTCATTATCACAAAAAAAGCCGGATTTTTCAATTCACGATCGAATTCTTTAAGATTCAAGACCAATCACTGATCTCCAATTTCTGGTCCCAAATAATTGTCTGTTCTTTTTGATTCTTCTCCTTTGGAGACTCCCAATCACCTATTATGAAAAAGATTTCAAAATTATCCAAGATTTCTCATCGAACGCTGCGTTTGATTTATTCATCGTGGATACTTTCAGATTTTTCATTTTTCATGTAAACTGGAAGGAGAGTAATTTTTCCATTAATTAACTTCATAGCCAATTCATCCTGGCATTGTTCACAAAAGAAATGCTTTGATTCTGGCATGTGTTTTAAAGTATTCCCACATTTAGGGCATTTGATATTCACCACAAAAGACATCGAATTCCTCCTTCATTACTAAAAGCTTGATTGACGGTTACAAATTATGATCAGTTAATAATTTTCAACACTCAGTTTATTCCTCCTTTCCAAAACTATTCCTTTTTGTGTTTTCTATCAAAAATCGTAAAAACAGAATGCTCTTTGAATCAATCAGCACAACAACAAGTTTTCTCTTTTTTTCTCAAAAAGATTTTCCAAATTTCTTTACTTATTATTCTGATAAAATGAAACAGATAAAAACAATCCACATGATTTAGTTTAGAAAAAAAAGTGTGCAGGTAACGCAATTTTTTAAAATAGCAAATAAATTCGTTTCAGGATGAATTCGGACTTGGATTCACAGAATTAATTGATCCGCACTTCATAAAATGGTTTCCGAACTGAAGTTGATTCGAATCGGGTAAACCAGTAATCCAATTTAATTTTTTATGATTGTTCAAAGTTGAATATTCAGATTTATGTGTCCATTTACAACATATCGTTGGAGAATTGATCGGAGAAAATATGGAGACAAAAACATCATTTGATGTGATAGCAGGCAATTTTAAAATTTTCATGCAGTCCTGGATGCCTGATGATCACGAAACGATCGCCAAAGTGATCCTTGTTCATGGAATCGGTGAACATTCAGATCGCTATCAACACGTTGCTGCTTTCTTCACACCTTTGGGTTTGGAGTTTCACACATTTGATCAAATAGGACATGGAAAATCGAGCGGTAAACGAGGAGCTGAATCGTATCAACAGGTTTTTGAAATCATCACCCACTTAATAAACCGTTTGAGTAATGAAGAACCTGACGTGCCAATTCTGCTTTATGGACACTCGATGGGGGGTGCTATGGTTCTCGCTTATGGATTGAATCATACCGAAAAAATTCATGGAATCATCGCATCTTCACCAGCGATAGGCTTGGCAAATCCGCTGCCCGAACATCTTGTTCAAGTCCTTAAATTATTGATGCGTCTTTTCCCGGATTTGACTATTCAAAATGGATTGAATTTACAGGGGCTTTCACAGGATCCCGCTGTTTCAGAACGTTATATTGCTGATCCGCTGGTACATAATCGTGTTTCATTGCGTCTGGGTTTGGATCTTTTCAATACAGGAAAATTTTTGCTGGATCAAACCTCCTTCCCGCTTCCGCTGCTGCTGCTTCAAGGTGACAAGGATATTCTGGTTGATTCGTATGCGACCGATCAATTTGTTGAAAAAATCAAAGGTCAAGTGACTTATCACCGAATTTCAGGTGGTTTTCATGAATTGCATAATGAACCGAATAAAGAGGACATATTTAACAGAATCCAAGGCTGGATTCAAACAACCATCATGAAGGATGGTGTGATGCATTAATCATTGACCAATTTCAAAAGAATCTTATATTTTTTTATCGGTTGATGAGAAGGAAAAAATGATCTCAAATCTCTGCATCGGTTTTATCATCGGCATGTAGACATAAAGGATGTTTAATACTTGTTTTTTCCCTCTAAAAAAACAAAGAAAAACCATGAATCTTCTCCAAATTTCGAGATGTTGATTCATCACTCGCTATTCGCAATATGGACATGCTTTTCGAATAGTGAGAGAAAATGTCTTGTTGTGGTATTTTTGCGCTTTGTGCAAAAACACCACAACAACAATCTTTTTTTTCCATACTTCAAATTACTGATCCATCACCGGATAAGACGTTTTTTAGTAAAACTGCGATAAACTTAAAAATATTTACATATGTACCACCCAGGAGGTTTTTTTCATGGATAACTATTTATTCGATGGTCCTCTTTCTGAAGTTGACGGAGCGATCGAATGGTTGACAAAACTCGAAGCAGAACGTCAAAAACGAAAACTCATCATGATTCCCAGTGAATCTTTCGCACCTGAGTCTGTTCGTGAATCATTGGGATCCGTTTTTCAAAATATTTATGCTGAAGGCTACCCGAATGAGGAATCCCGATCATTTTCTGAAGATGAAATATTGGACTACGATTTCATGTTGGGAGACTATCGCAGAAATTCAGATCCGCGGTACTACAAAGGTGTGGATTATGTAGATATTTTAGAAGCCTTAACCCGACGCCGATGTGCAGAAGCTTTTTCGAATGAACGCGTTTGCGCTGAGGACATCCAGGTCAACGTGCAGCCTTTATCAGGAGCCCCAGCCAATAATGCAGTTTATCATCTTATTAATCCCGGTGACACCGTTCTGGCTATGGATCTTCTTCACGGGGGACATTTAACGCATGGAAGTCCGGTTAATCGTTCCGGTATTTTATATAACATTATTCACTACACTGTCGATCCGAACTCAGAAATGTTGAATTACGATGAAATCCAACGACTGGCAACAGAGCACAAACCCAGGATGATCATCGCCGGATATACTTCTTACCCGTACATTCCTGATTGGAAACGTTATCGAGAGATTGCAGATAGTGTCGGCGCTTATCTTTTTGTGGACTTATCCCATATTGCAGGTTTGGTAGCCGCAGGAGTGATTGATTCCCCCGTCGGGTATGCAGATGTGATTACTTTTACAACGCATAAGACGATTACCGGACCGCGTGGTGCTGTCATCCTGACAACAGATCCAAAACTGGCCAAAATTATTGACAAAGCAGTTTTTCCCGGAGAGCAAGGCGGTCCGCATGCACAAGTTTTTGCAGGGTTAGCGACTTCTTTCAAAATTGCAAAAACAGATCGTTTTAAGAAATATCAACTGCAGATACTGAACAATACACAGGCTTTAATCCGCCAATTTGAGACCAGAGGTTTGAAAATTGCCTATCATGGCTCCAACAGTCATATGGTCTTGCTGGATTGCAAAGTGATCAAAGGTGCTGATGGAACGACGCTTTCTGGAGACATCGCTGCCCGCATTCTGGATATTATCGGAATCGTACTGAACCGAAACACCATACCAGGAGATAAATCAGCTCTAAAAGCCAGCGGGATCCGCATGGGAACCCCTTGCATCACACAGATTGGTCTGAAAGAGACCGATATGAAAGAAATCGCAGACATTATTGCAGATGTTCTCTTTGCAATTCATCCTTATTCCATGCCTGGAGCCAAAGGAAAGCTGCAGCGAGCCAGAATTGATTTTACAGCTCTAGAAGAATGTAAAGTCCGTGTAAGAAATATCTGTGCCAAAACTCGCGCTTTTAATTCGGACCCGGCATATGGCTATCCACATTTCTACTATATCGATGACCAGTTCAAATCCAGCAATGGTCATTCATCGATTCTGATTCATGGCAGTCTTAACCGTGAATTCGTAAATTATGCATTTCAGAGTGATGCAGAAGCACTGCAGATGAATACCTTCCAAAACTCAACAATTTATGTGGATGGACAAAGGATTGAAGGTAATCTGAGCTTAAGAGAGAATGGCTACCAATTTCAATGTGAATCATCCAAAATGCCTGTCGCAGCTGCCTGGTTGCGCGCACTTTCGGATGGATTTGTCAAATTTGATGGAGATTTGCGAAAACGCTTGCCTGGTCCGGTTTATATTTCGGAATGTGAACCCACGAAAGCAAAAGAAGGCTCTCAAAAGGACCTGGTGAAACCCTTTGCCATCGGTAAAAAAATCACTCCAGGTAAACCGCTTCCAGAATTTAATTTTTCAAAATTTGCTGAAGAGGAAAATCTTCAAAACAAAAAAACACCATTATTCGAAAATCACAAAGCGCTGGGCGCAAAAATGGTCCCGTTTGCTGGCTGGGAAATGCCAGTCTGGTACACTTCGATTAAAGAAGAACATGCCGCTGTACGAAATGCTGCAGGTTTATTTGATGTATCACACATGGGCGTTTATCTTGCTTCTGGTCCCGACGCAATGGTCTTTCTTGACAGCGTTGTCAGCAACGATGTTGCAGCGGTCCAGATCGGCGATACCTGCTATACGCATTTTCTGGATCCGGATGGTCATGTAATCGATGATTTAATCATATACAGAATTGAATCTGAAAAATACCTGATTGTTGTCAATGCCTCCAATGATGAAAAAGACTGGGCATGGTTAAATGCAGTCAGAGAGCACACAGTTCTGGTGGATCGTGATCAGCCGGATGCCTGCGCATTTGGAAGAAATGTCATTCTTGAAAATCTCCGTGATCCAAAAGCAGGGGATCATATGCGTGTTGATCTGGCGTTGCAAGGCCAACTCTCAACGGATATTTTGCTCAAACTGGGAGCGTCTGAAGAAGATTCCCTGGAACTCATAAAACTCAAAAAAGGGCATATCTGTCAGGTGACGTTGGGGGGATTCAATTTATACATCGCTCGGACTGGTTACACAGGAGAAAAAATATCTTTTGAAATTTTTGTCCATCCGGAAAAACTTTCTGCACTGTGGGACAAGATTTTGGAAGTCGGCTCACCAATAGGTTTGAAGCCTTGCGGTTTGGGCTCCAGAGATTCACTGCGCATCGAAGCAGGACTTCCACTGTATGGGCATGAATTGGCTGGACCTTGCGATTATCGTGTCGGCGAAGCCGGTTTAAGCAGTTTTGTGAAAACTTACAAAGCCTGGTTTATTGGACGGTCGGCTTATCTGAAGGATGAAGAGAAACAGAAAAAAATCCTTGTCCGTTTCCGCTTCACAGATAAAACAGTCCGTTTGGCACACAACAATGATCCCGTTTTGGATGGCAAGGGGAAAGTGATCGGAAGAGTAACCAGCTGCGCGATGGATAAAGATGGTTGGATCATGGGACTGGCCATGCTGGATATGAAATTATCTGAAGAAGGAACAGTACTGTATATCTACCAGAACAGTGAAAAAACGCAGCTTAAAAATCCTGAACAGCTATCCGACGGAGAAAAAACCACATTACCCAATCAGGCTGTTATCATCAGCCGATTTCCAAAGGCTGAAAAAAAGAGCTGATTCAATTTACTGAATTAATGATGGAAGAATTCCGCACCAGTCAATCTTTTATTGGTTGATTCGTGCGGAATAATTTTTAAAAATGTTTCCAAACTGAAAAATTTTTCAAGTTGGATCCTCCGATAAATTCAGCCAAAATAGAATTTTCAGGAATAAGACTGGTATCGAGAGGGAGTACCCATTCTAAGAACGAAAGCAGCCTTTTCGCTTCAATGAATTCTTGATTACCCCAGGGTACTTGCTGTAGAGCCATCTCGGCCAAGGATTTTAAAGCCGAAAGTTCATACACTAACGAAGTGTTACAGAATTCATCCGCCATGCCCTGAAAGGGAAAGATATTCCGTTCTTCACCGGCACGAACCGAATTCCAGCGTGCAATTGTTTCTTGAGCACTATAGCCTCGATCACGATAATCACGGACAATTCTTCGTATTAACCTGGTATCCACAGTAGAAACACGATTGTACCGGTCTACATTTAATTGTGTCAGTGGGGAGACAAATACTTTATATTTCAGATTCGGATCGATTTCCTTCAATAATTCCGGGTTTAATCCATGAATTCCTTCCAAAATGATCATTTGGTCCTCTGCAAGTTTTACTACTTTCCCCGGTTTGCTCTTCCCGTCCAAAAAATCATACTTCGGAAGTTGCACTTCCTGACCTGTAATCAGCTTCTTGACACAATCATCCAGCAATGGCAGATTCAGGTTATAAATTGATTCAAAGTCGTAATTACCATCCTTGTCTTTTGGGCTTTGTGTTCGATCAACGAAGAAATCATCCATTTCAATCGGAACTGGTGAAATTCCCAACGCAAGCATCTCAATCGACAAACGTTTAGAAAAAGTAGTTTTTCCAGAAGACGATGGACCTGCGATCAGAACAACTCTGACCTTATTTTCTCCTTCAGCAATATCTTTGGCAACTTGTACGAACTTCTGGTCATGCAATGCTTCACTGACGAGTATCACTTCCTGAATTCTGTCTTTTTCGATGGCCTCATTTAAAGAAGCGATTGAATCGATGCCAAGTTTTTCCAGCCACTCCCCATATCTGCGAAATTCGAGCATCATTTTCGGCGATTCCTTCAACGGAGAAATTTCATTCGTTAGAACATCCTTCGGGTAACGGAGGAAGAATTCGTTAGATTTCAATGAAGGTTCTATAGCAAAAGTCTTCAAATAACCCGTAGATGGGACCATATAGCCGTAATGATAATCGGCAAAATTTTCCAATTGATAGATCGTGAGATATGGTTTATTTCTGAACTTCAGCAAATGCACTTTTTCTTTTTGATGCCTGCGCGTAAACATGGCTTTTGCCTCATCCAGGGATAACCGGCTTCGTCGAATTGGCAGATTTCGGTCAACCATCGCTTGCATTTCAAATTGAAGCTTATGGATGAATTCTTCTTGATTTCGGATTTCAGGTCCGCTGATGCTGCAAAATAGTCCACCTGATTGAATGGAGTGGTCCACTTTCAATTCATGATTAGGAAATACTTGCTCAAATATTGCCGAAAGCAGAAAAACGAGCGAGCGGCGATAAATATTTTTTCCATCGGATTCTGCTGTTGTTACAGGGCGAATCGTTGAATTGCGATCAATCGGATACGTTAATTCTCGTAATTCATTGTTGACAATCGCACCAGTCAGTGGTTGTTTTAATTCTGAGATTATCAATTGGAGAAATTCTTCAGCTGTACTGCCTTTCGGGCCTTTAATAAAACGTCCATCCGGTAACTCGACCTCAATCGTGTTTCCAGCTTCAACAAATTGAAATTCTTTAGTCATTTTTCCTCAATTCATGTAAAAGCATACCCAATGTATTCAGCTTTCACAAATCTTTCTATTCTTTGAAACGATCATCCTACACCGAATGCCACAATATCTCATTCAGTCGAATTATATAATCAAATGATGAAACCATGTAAATCAGCGATTCGAAATATGGGGAGAATTACTTGTTGTTGTGTTGTTTTTGCGCTCCGCGCAAAAACAACACAACAACAAGTTTTCTCTTTTTTCAAAAAAGGCTTTTCAAAAAAAAGAGAATAATCCACTCCATATTTGAGATCCCGGATAGGTTACAATTCCTGGTTGATAAATGAGGTGCCATCTGATGAATCAAATTCTGATAATCCTGCTTTTCTCCTTGAGCCTTGTTGTCCCGATCATCATCCGGTTGGTTATGGTCGCATCGAGTTATCATCAATGCTTTTCCATTCAAACTGTTCCCTGCCATCCTACAGCGATTGTTTTTGGAGCTGGTTTGGAAAAGAACGGGTGTCCATCAAAAGTACTCAGAGAGCGCATTCAAACCGCAGCCATTTTATATAAGTCCGGTAAAGTCAACAAAGTGATTCTCAGCGGAACCAATCGCTGGATTTATTATAACGAGACGATGGCAATGAAATTGGCCGGAATTGAAGCAGGAATACATGAGGCGGATATACTCATTGATCCTGATGGTTTTCGCAGTTTTAATACCTGTTTTCATGCAAAAGAACATTTTCATATCACAGAAGCCACGCTCATCACACAATCTTTTCATCTGCCACGAGTTCTTTTTCTAGCATGGAATCTGGGGATTGAAGCGCATGGTGTCATTGCGCAGCATGAAAATCATCGGTTAGATGATGTAATCTGGTGGCACATTCGTGAAATTCCGGCAGCTATTCGGGCTGTGTGGGATATAAGAAAAATAAACAGATAGAATTACGGAATGATAAGACCCTTCTTCTTAAAGCATGGAACCCGTCAGGGATTTTCCGTCATAATTCTCTAGCCATATTTCACTGATTTCATTTTGCATTTTTCGGGAACAACGGGCTTTAACGGTCAAATAATTTCCGGTCATCCCGTGTAATTCCCATTTTTTATTTTCATAAATCGAACTGTTTTCCCATAAAACACTCATTTTTTTCCCTAAAAAGGATTGATAGAAACGGTCTTTTTGGATCTGAAATTCATCGCGCAGAATTTTCGATCGCTCTTTAATAATTCGACCGGGGACTTTTCCATCCATTCGGGCAGCGGCAGTTCCGGGTCTGGACGAGAAGGAAAACACATGCCCTCCGCAAAAATTCATTTCTCGGATGAAATCGAGAGTCTGTTGAAATTCGTGTTCCGTTTCGCCTGGGAAACCGACAATCACATCCGAAGTTATTGCGAAAGAAGGATCCAAAGAACGAGCCAGGCCTACCAGATTTCGAAAGTCGGATAATCTGGTTCTGCGAGCCATCCTTTTCAGAACACTTTCCGATCCGGATTGCAGGGGAAGATGGAAATGCGGGCATAGTCTCGGATTTTCCCATAACCTTATAAAATCTTCGCTCAGATTCCAGGTTTCCAACGAAGAAAGCCGAATCCGCGGAATGTCTGTTTCCGATAGGATGCGTTTCAACAATTCAGTTATGTCTTTTTGTGGATTTGAATCAAGACCCCAGGCGCCAAGATTGACACCTGTCAGCACAATTTCTTTTCCATCGGCAAGTTGGACAGATTGAATCCGCTGAAGAATCTCCTCAAAAGGAATGCTGCGCGCTTTTCCTCGCACGAAACGCGTGACACAAAAAGTACAAAAATTATCACAGCCATCCTGAACTTTAATAAATGCACGAGTCCTCGCATGAACACCGGGCAGCGGTTCCCGTCTGATCGGTTCCAGATCAAACAGCTCCGCTGAAATTCCAAGCGTTAAAGCAGGTAAAAGATCTTTTTTCTGATTGGGAATTATTTTTACAACACCGGGCATCATCACCGCTGTCTCTGGATCCATATCCGACCAGCAGCCGGTTACAACAATTTGAGCTTTTGGATTGGTTCCTGCTTTGCGTATCTTTTCACGGGAATCAGAAGCAGCCGCTGCTGTCACTGCGCAGGTATTGATAATGATCATTTCAGCATCATCGCGGTTGCCGGTAATTTCATGTCCCTGGGAACGAAATTGAGCTGCGAACTGCTCAATTTCAGCCTGGTTTAGTCGACATCCGATTAAATCAAAAAAAATCTTCACAAGTTATGCAGTCGGTCCCTTCTGGCGAGGTTGATTCTCGCGAAGCTCAACAGTCCGATTTAAACAAGCCCACATGCCACTGGAAACAGCATGTCGCAATCCTTCTTTTTCCATGTAATATAAAGCTTCGGCAGTGGTTCCACCTGGAGAAGTTACTTCATTACGGAGTACTGCCGGATGTTCTCCCCGTTTTTCAAAATAATTAACTGATCCCCGTACAGTTTGCGTGACCAGTTTCTCCGCTATTTTCCTTGGGAACCCCATGTGCACCGCGGTATCTATCATCGCTTCCATAAAGAGGAAAACATAAGCAGGTCCGGAACCGGAAATCGCAGCAACCTGATCCAGGTCAGATTCCTTGCTAAACGGAATTGCCATCCCTAATCCGGATAAAATTTTTTCTACCAGCACCTTTTGTTCGGAATTGACTTCCGGGGAAGTGTACCATCCAGAAACACCCTCCAAAATCTGAGCCGGTGTATTCGGCATTACTCTCACAATTTTCTGATTTCCCAGTCCATCAATAAATCTTTGAATCGGAACACCGGCAACAATGGAGATAATCAATGATTCGGATTTAATTTTCCCATACAATTCATCCAACACTGGCTGTAAATATTGTGGTTTGACAGCAATCAGCACAAGATCCGCACCTTTCACACATTCTACATTGGAACCTGCGGTTGAAACATGCAGCTCATCATGAAGTTCCTTTATTTTTTCCGGATCAATATCCGAAACAAATATTGTTTCTGGATTTAAAATCTGATTTTTTATGATTCCTGTGATAATTGCTCGCCCCATCATTCCGGAGCCAATGACTGCCATTTTCATTTTATCCATGAAATCCCCTTCCTTGTTGGTTTTTTGCATTTTGTAAATTTATGGAATCGTGAAATTTTCCGTTCCGATCCAACGAATAAAAAGGCACTTTTGTTAATAAATAATCGTTTCCTTATATAAAGAAGCCTAATTTTTCTGCCAGCGTCCATAAACTGCCATGGACAATAATCTTCCACCAGATCGATCCTGTAAACAGACTTCTCCGTTGGAAACGGATCCGCCAAGATTTCGGGTAATTTCAGTCAGAGAATTATTCAATGTCAATGAAGAAGCTTTAATCGCATACGCAGTAATCAGCATAAAATCAGCATCAGCAGCCAGGATGGATTTGCATGCCTGCATCAATTCCGGAAAACCCTTATAAAACTCCCAAACTTCACCTTTCGGACCTCGTCCGAATTTTGGCGGATCAAGAATGATTCCCTGGTAAAAAGATTCCCGTCTCGATTCCCTTTGAACAAATTTTAATCCGTCATCCATCAGCCATCGAATGGAATCTTCCGGAAGAGATGACAGCATTTGATTCTCTTTTGCCCACTGAACAGCTTTTTTTGAAGCATCCAGATGAGTGACCTTCGCTCCGGCTGACGCCGCCGCCAATGAGATCGCTCCTGTATAACCAAATAAATTTAGTATCCGCATCGGCTTTTTCACAGAACGGATCCGCTCTTGTACCCAATCCCACTGGCAAGCTTGTTCAGGGAAAATACCAAGCTGTTTCGAATTGGACAGCATTAACCGAAAGGTCAGATCCTTGTATCGGATATTCCAGGATTCTGGAATTTTGCGGAAAAATTTCCAGTGTCCGCCATTTTCCTCCGGGGAAGGTATGAATTCTGCATCAGATTTTTCCCATTCATTTGCAGGCAGCATACATCTCCACACAGCTTCCGCTTCAGGACGAATCACTCGAATATCCCCAAAACGTTCCAATTTTCTACCCTCACCGCTGTCAATTAATTCATAATCGACCCAATCGGGCGAAGTCATAATTTCAACTTTAGGATAACGCAATTTTTCAAACATAACCCTAAGTATAATCAGAATCTTCTCAAGAAGCCGCCAAAAACTGAAACCTCTAACAAGTGATTTTCTCAATTTCACGGATTTCATTTCAAAAACATCCTGGATAAATGCTTATATTCAATTAATAAATATTTATAATTTTATTATTACATTCTTGCGTTTTTCATGTGTATTTCATAACGATTTTTAATCAATATTGCATTTTTTCACAAATCAGCATTGACCTTTTCAGTCTTGTTCCTTACCATTAAGGCACTTGCTTTTCAAATGAATGTCTTCATGAGAATTGTAAAACAATCCCATTCATAAATAAAAAGCATATTTTAATGGCTCAATCCAATTCAGTAGAATAAGGAGTATTCATGGAGAAAAAGTTTTTAACCATTAATGGTATTCGACAGACAGTCATCCACCATCCAGATACGATGCTTGCAGATGTATTGCGTAATCAAATCCATGTCTTAGGCGTAAAAAAGGGATGCGGTCAAGGACACTGCGGTGCCTGCTCTGTCATTTTGAATGGTAAGTTAACCCTTTCTTGTATTGTTAAAATGGAACGGGTTCCAGATGAGTCAACCATCCTTACTGTGGAGGGTATCGGTACACCCGGTAAGCTTCATCCGATCCAGGCTGCCTTCAAATTACACGGCGTTGCTCAATGCGGTTTCTGCACTCCCGGATTTGTCATCTCATCCTATGCGCTTTTGCTTGAAAATCCAAAGCCAAGCCGCCAGGAAATTCGAGATTGGTATACAAAACATCACAATGTCTGCCGCTGTAATGGCTATAGACCATATGTTGATGCTTTAATGGAAGCTGCTGCTGTCCTACGTGGTGAGAAGAAATTGGAAGCGTTGACATACAAAGAACCGTCTGAGAATAAAGTCTGGGGCACAAAACGTCCACGACCATCTGAAGAAGCAAAAGTAACCGGAACATGGGATTTTGGCGCTGATCTTGCTTTAAAACTTCCTTCTGATACATTGCAGTGCGCCTTAGTCCAATCTGAAGTTGCTCATGCCAATATTCGCTCTATCGATACGTCTGAAGCAGAAAAAATGCCGGGAGTATTCAAAGTCGTCACTTCCAAAGATGTCAAAGGCCGAAATCAGATCACCGGATTAATTACCTTCCCGACCAATAAAGGTGATGGATGGGATCGTCCGATTCTGTGTGATAAAAAAGTATTCCAAATTGGCGATGCAATGGCAATTGTGTGTGCCGATTCCAAAGAACACGCTGAGGCTGCTGCCAAACTTGTCAAAGTGGAATTGGAAGAACTTCCTGCTTACATGAGTGCACCGGAAGCCATGGCCGATGATGCCATCGAAATTCACCCGGGAACACCCAATGTTTACTTCGAACAAAGGACAGTCAAAGGAGAAGAGGTAGGGCCGCTGTTTGAGAAAGCCGCTTATGTCGCAGAAGGGGATTATTATCTGCAGCGCCAACCGCATTTGACGGTTGAACCGGATAATGGTTTTGCTTACATCGATGAAGATGGTTGTCTTACAATCCATTCGAAATCAATCGGTATTCATCTGCATGCAGCGATGATTGCCGAAGGTTTGGGATTATCCATCGACAAACTCAGGATGGTTGAGAACAATGCCGGCGGCACTTTCGGATACAAATTCAGTCCTACTTTGGAAGCATTGCTGGGTGTAGCCTGCCTTGCAACACAACGACCTGTTGTGTTAATTTACAACTATTATCAGCATATGACCTACACTGGAAAACGCTCTCCAATGTTCCTGCATTGCAAGATGGGTGCAGACAAAGAAGGGAAGCTGATTGCCATGGATGGTGAATGGTTTGTCGATCATGGTCCGTATTCCGAATTTGGTGATTTACTGACATTGCGAGTCAACCAGTTTATGGGCGGCGGTTATAACATTCCGAATATTCGCGGTATCGGCCGGACTGTTTGCACCAACCACATATGGGGTGCTGCTTTCCGCGGTTATGGATCTCCACAAGCTTATCTGGCCTCGGAATCGTGTATTGATGAGCTGGCAGAAAAAATGGGGATGGATCCGTTCGATTTACGTTATAAGAATATTTATCGAGAGGGTTCCACCACGCCGACAGGACAAAAACCGGACAGTCTGTGCTTTGAAAAAATGTTTGACACACTCAAACCGTATTATGAAGCTGCCAAAGAAAAAGCCAGAAAAGAATCCACCCCTGAGTTTAAGAAAGGCGTTGGTATCTCTTTGGGCGTATATGGCTGCGGTCTTGATGGCGTCGACAGCGCAGAAGCGTATGCCGAGCTGACTCCGGAAGGGAAAGTGATTATCTTTTCCTCCTGGGGTGAACATGGTCAGGGAAATGACGCTGGTGCTCTCGGTACGGCTCATGAAACGTTAAAAACAGCCGGTTTCACTGTAGATCAGATTAAGTTGATTTTCAACGACATGAAATATACACCGAATTCAGGCCCTGCAGGCGGTTCCCGCTCGCAAACCATGGTTGGCAATGCAATAAAAATTGCCTGTGAAAACCTGCTGGCAGAGATGAAGAAGAATGACGGTACATTCCGGAATTTTGATGAGATGAAACAAGACGGGAAGAACACTAAAGTTTCCGGAAAATTTGCAATGTCCGATGCAGTCGGCTGCGATGACAAAGCGCAGGGAAAACCATTCATGGTTTATGAATATGGCTTATTTATGGCAGAAGTCACTGTAGAAACAGCCACTGGCAAAACCAAAGTAGATAAATATACCTGCTATGGAGACTGCGGCAAAATTAACAACTATCTGGTCGTAGAAGGACAAATTCTGGGAGGATGTACTCAAGGTATTGGCTTAGCCCTTTCAGAGGACATTGAAGATTATCATAAACATACCACAATGCGCGGTGCTGGAATTCCGTACTGCAATGATGTTCCGGATGAATGGGATATCCGATTCTTTGAAAATCCACGGGAATACGGCCCATATGGTGCCGGTGGTGTCGGTGAATTACCGCTGACATCTCCGCATGTTGCAGTGATCAATGCAATCTACAACGCTTGCGGTGTTCGCATCCGCCATCTTCCTGCCTATCCGGAAAGAGTACTGGAAGGTTTGAAAGCGCTGAAGAAGTAAAAGCTATTAAACTTGATAAGAAGAGGCTGTCCAAAATCGGCAGCCTCTTTCTTTATCAGGAGAGCTGGAGACCAATATTTCTGCAAACAATCCAGGATTGAAGATCCTTTCCAATCATTCGAAATGAAGACTGGTTTTCAGATTTAAAAAGTAAATTTATGAATCAATTGTTTGGCTTTTCTTATAAAAAGAATAAAAATATCCTGCATATGTTTTGAATTCTGAAGTCCTACAGCAATTCGAAATTTGGATTGACATTTTGAATAAAGAATTTTTTCAAATTTCGAATTACTGGCAGTCCTATCATTGAACTTTACGAACGGGTCAAATCCGAATACAATCAATATTTCAGAGGAAAAAACAACATGGATCAACAGAAATTACGGATGTTGGAATCATACTGCATTCAGGAAGAAGCACCAGCTTGTACTGCTGCCTGCCCATTGCATGTGGATGCCCGATTAATGCTCCGCCAATTGAAAGAAAACGATGTGGAAGGAGCGCTGAAAACATATCGAAAAAGTGTCCCGTTGCCATCCATATTGAGCCGGATTTGTGAGGCACCATGCCAGAAAAAATGCCGGCTTGCAGAAATTGGTGACGGGATAGATGTCCGTTCAATGGAATTATTCCTTGACTCTCAGTCTGATCGATCCTTTCTCCCCACAAGGCTCCCCTTAAAAAATAAAAAAGTAGCCTTTCTGGGTTCCGGTTTAGATGTCCTAACAGCAGCTTATGATCTCCGCCGAAAAGGTTACATCACTCAGATCTATGAACCAGCATCCTCAGCAGGCGGATTTCTAAGAAATTTTTCAGAAACGGTTTTACCCTTTCAGATCATCGATGACACGGTTTCTCTCCTTGAAAAGATGGGAATCGAATTTCATTTTTCCCAACCAATAGGGGAATTATTGATCCAAAGGAAATCTGACTCTGGGAGATTCGTAATTAAGGAAGATGAATTCATTTGTGTGTATATTTCTGACAATCAGGAAATACGCACCATCGATCCAATTACCCGCATGACAGAAGGCAATGGCATATTCGGAGGCTCTGCCGGTCCGGAATTCTGGATTGAACAGGCAGCGGACGGAAGACGGGCTGCGATTTCAATGGACCGATTTATTCAAAATGTATCGATGACTGCTTCCAGATCCGATGAAGGCAGTTATGAGACGCGTCTGTTTACTTCGTTAGCATCCGTCTCTCCATCCCATTCTTTAATCCAGAACTCTCAGGTAACACCGGACGAAGAAACTGCCAGGAAGGAAGCTGCCAGATGCATCCAATGTACTTGTATGGAATGTGCCAAAGGGTGTGAATTTATCCGTCATTATGAAGCTTATCCCCGGGTTTATTTGCGACAGGTATACAATAATATATCCATCTGTACCGGATTGCGCCAAAAAAACAATATGATCAATTCCTGTTCCGTTTGTGGTCAATGTGAAAGCGTATGCCCGAATCATTTAAATTTTCAGGATGTCATCCGGGAAACAAGGCAAACTATGGTGGAAACAAAAAAAATGCCTCCTTCTGCATTTGATTTTGCTTTGCGTGATATGAGTTTTTCAAACAGTGATGCATTTGCTTTGGCGAAAAGTCCGGAAGGACAAAAAGTTTGTTCCTATGTATTCTTCCCCGGATGTCAATTACCTGCCTCCAATCCATCTGCTGTGGAAAAGGTCTATGATTTATTACAAGAGAAATTCAGTGAATCCACCGGCTTGCTGTTGCGATGCTGCGGGATCATTGCGGATTGGGCTGGAGAAAATGGAAAATTTCAGCAGGCTCGTAATGAATTGCTTCAGGAAGTGAAATTCTTGGGGAATCCTGAATTGATTGTCGGTTGTCCGGGTTGTATGCAGACATTTCGAAATTTTTATCCTGAGTTAAAGATACGTTCTCTTTGGACCATATTGGATCAAATGGATATTTCCCCGAAACAACACGAAAGAGTTCAAACCTTTGCAATTCATGATCCATGCGGAGCAAGATATCAAACAGAGGATCAGGATGCTGTGCGTTCATTGGCAGGGAAACTTGGAATTCAGGTAGAAGAACTCCCGCTAAACAGGGACAACACTTCCTGCTGTACTTACGGAGGAAATGCCTGGAATGCGAATCGCTCGCTCAGCGATGCTGCTGTGGATGCTCTTGCAGCAGAAAATTGTCATGATTATTTGACCTATTGCGCTATGTGCCGCGATTTTTTTCTCAAACGGGGGAAAAACGCGTATCACCTTTTAGATTTGTTCTTTGAACCGGATCGAATCATCAACGCTAAACCAATGCCCAGACCGGATTATTCCATGCGGCATGAAAACCGCAGCCGGGTAAAAAAGCACCTTTTAAAAAAGTACTGGAGAGAAGAAATGAATGCATCTGAACCTTATGAAAAGATCCGGCTTTTTATATCCGAAGAAGTCCGCGAACTGCTGGAAGAAAGAATGATTTTATTGGAGGATATACAACAGGTGATTGATCAAACGCTGGAAACAGGAAACCGTATGATCAATACACAAACCGGACATTATCTCGCACATGCCACTCCGGGACATGTAACATATTGGATTGAGTACTTGCCGAAAGAGGACGGATTTCAGATTTTTTCTGCATATTCTCACAGAATGTTCATCGAGGAGGCAAACTGATGGCACAGTATGTTAATAATGATGAATTTTCACATTGGCGTTGTGATAAATGCAATTGTGAACTGGAATTAAAAAAAGTGGTTGTGTCATATTTGGAGGGATCGTTTCCAGTGGATCTTCCGGTCTGCAAGAATTGCGGGCAGGTTTTTATTCCTGAATCCTTGGCGATTCATAAGATGCTCGAAATTGAACAGCAAATGGAGGATAAGTAATATCAGCCTTATCATTTGAAACATGCTTCCATCCAGGTGGATTGAAACTGACAGAACGTTTGATCGAATTGAGCGGAATTCCCGATCATGCATCCATTGTAGATTTGGGATGCGGAAATGGAATTGTGTGTGATTTTCTTCATCATAAAGAATTTCAAGCAACTGGTATCGATCAGGAAATTCGATTCAGAAAATCAGAAGATATCGGTTTTGTTCAAGGTAATTTTCATAATTTACCTTTGTCAACGAATTTTTTTGATGCAGTTATGATGGAATGTGTACTTTCTATTCAAGATGATCCTTCAGCAGGATTATCCGAAGCACACCGGATCCTGAAGCAATCTGGATTGCTATTATTGAGTGATCTGTACTTGCAGTCAGATCAAGACAATTCTTATCGTCTGCATACGAAAAATCTGTATCTTGAAGTGATTCAGAAGGCAGGATTCCAGATCATTCTATGGGAAGACCATACGCGGGAATTGAGAAATCTAATTTTTGAAATATTATGGAAGCAAGATTTAACAGAGTCTTTTTGTATTTCTAACGGGCACCATGGAATTAAAGGATCGAAAAATCTGGGTTATTTTATTCTAATTGGGAGAAAAAACGCTCAATCTTGTATTTAAATCCGATCAGACAGTAATTCGAAATCTAAAAACAATGCAACAACAAATTTTCTCTTTCAATTCGAAAAGCTTATCCATATTTCGAATTATTGCCGATCAGATTCCTGGTTTGTTAAAGTTATTCAATTGTAAAGATTTCCGATTGGAGAATTTCTGAAAATCAGAATACGGAATCGGTACCGGTTAAAAGGAGTTAGTGATGGATGAAATGGAAGAATTATTGGAATATGGCCGTCAGGGGTACAATTGCGGACAAATCATGATGATCCAGGCTTTAGAAATGCAGGGGAAAGATAATCCGGAGGTTGTTCGCGCAATGACGGGTTTCGCAGGAGGGTTGGGATGGTCCGGTGACCTCTGCGGGGTACTCACCGGTGCCGTTGCAGTATTAGGACTATATGCAGGAAAAGGATCTGCACAAGATCATGATGATGTTCGTCTGATGTTCATGATCGAAGATCTGCTGAAATGGTATAAACAAAAATATGGTGAAATCTATGGTGGAATTCATTGTAACGAGATTTTAGGATTGAATTCCGGAAAAATTGATATGGATCGATGCCCTGTTATGATTGCTGAAACACTGCAATTTATCAAAGAATTATTAGTCGAAAATGGTTTTGATCTTTCCGGGGGGGGGCTGGATGACTGAAGGGCAAATTTTTTCTCATACACAAAGTGTATGCCCTGTTTGTTTAAAAGTTATTCCTGCAGTGGAGGTTATCCAACAGAACAATCAAGTCTATTTAGAAAAAACGTGTCCTGAACATGGTTTTTTCTCTACAATTACCTGGCGAGGTGAACCCTCGCTGGAAACCTGGGGGATAAAAAACAATCCATCTCATCCGGATCATCCATTTACCGATTTGAATCAAGGCTGTCCCTATGACTGCGGACTCTGTCCGGATCACGAACAGCAGCCTTGTTGTGTTTTATTGGAAGTCACCCAACGCTGCAATCTGCAATGTCCTGTTTGTTATGCTTCTGCCGGAAGCTCCAGTCAAAAGGATCCTTCGCTGGAGACCATCCATTTCTGGTATCAGAAGCTTATGGAAGCAGGCGGGCCGTTTAATATTCAGCTTTCTGGTGGCGAACCATCGCTCCGGAATGATCTTCCGGAGATCATCAAGATGGGGAAACAGTTGGGATTTAACTTCTTTCAACTCAATACCAACGGAATTCGAATTGCTGAGCAAGATGGCTTTCTGGAAACGTTGAAAGAAGCTGGATTAAATACAGTTTATCTCCAGTTTGATGGGACAGAAGATACAATCTACCAACGCATTCGCGGCAAACCGCTTTTCGACCTGAAGATGAAAGTCGTGGAACGATGTCAGAAAGTTGAAATCGGCGTTGTCCTTGTTCCGACGATAATCCCCGGAATCAATGACTGGAATCTGGGAGATATCATTCGTTTTGCTGTTGCACAGATTCCAGTGGTTCGTTGTGTTCATATCCAGCCTGTCTGTTATTCCGGGAGAAATATTCAAAAACCTGAGAATAAGGACCGGTTAACGATTCCGGAAATTTTCCAAAAAGTGGAAGAACAGACAAATGGATTGATCAAAGTCCAGCATTTTAAACCGGGCGGCGGGCAACACCCCATGTGTGGTTTCCAGGCTAATTTTGTTTTGATGGAGGATGGATCCTTAAAAGCGTTATCCAAATTTATTCCCAATGAAAAAATGGAAAGTTGCTGCTGTAAGCCCAAGGAAGCTTCAATCAGTCGCCTTAAAGCTCAAAATTTTGTTGCAAAAACATGGACTTTTCCCGAAAAAAGTCCTATAAAACAAATGGATACAAAGCCATTATTTTTTGAATGGGAACATTTCCTGGAACGGAAAAAGAATTTCCAATTCACCATTTCAGGAATGGCTTTCCAGGATGCATGGAATTTAGACTTGGCACGCCTAAAAAGCTGTTATATTATGATCGTCTCACCAGAAGGGAATCTGATTCCTTTCTGTGCTTGTAATCTAACCAACGAATCCGGGATCTCGATCTATCGATGAGTCTGTTATCATGCCTCAATTATGACATAAGCGAATTTAAACCTTCGGTGTTTCCCAAAACACCTGTTCAATTTGAAATTGAACGAAAAATTGGCATTCCCCAAAATGCACTTTCATCACAAATTTTACAGGAATGGCAACTGTCCAGGCTGAATCAGGTGATTCAATACGTCAGGCATTACAGCCTATTTTATAAAAAAATGTTCGCATCATCGCCTGAACAACTGAACAGTTTTAATGAATTTGAAAAATTCCCGTTTACAACAGCAGACGATATTTCAATAGAAGGGAATCGGATGATCTGTGTCTCCCAAAGCGAGATTGCCCGAATCGTCACACTCGATACATCCGGCACTACCGGGAAACCAAAGCGCATTTATTTTACACGGGAAGACCAAGAATTGACGATTATTTTTTTTGGTGTCGGTATGTCTACCTTGATCGAACCGGGATATAAGGTATTAATCCTGCTCCCTGGAAAGATACCTGGCAGTGTTGGAGATCTCCTGCAGAAAGGTATCGAAAGAATCGGCTCTGTCGGAATCCAGCATGGACCGTTTACTGATCCATTCGCAACCAATGAACGGATCGAAGCGCTTCAAATTCAAACGCTTGTCGGTACGCCGAAACAAGTATTTACGCTGGTTCGAGCATGGCAAATGGCTGGAAAGAAAAAATGTCCGGTTCGTTCCATCCTGTTATCTACCGATTATGCAGCCCCTTCCCTGATGAATCAAATTCGAAATGGTTGGAATTGCAGCGTATTACAACACTACGGAATGACGGAAGCTGGATTGGGAGTCGGAATTGATTGTGCTGCAGTGAGAGGATTTCATTTGCGGGAAGCAGATATTTATTTTGAATTGATCGATTCACATGGACTTCCGGTACCGGACGGTCAACATGGAGAAGTGGTTCTCACTACGCTTACACGAAGTGGAATGCCTCTGATCCGGTATAAAACCAAAGATATCAGTCGGGTTCTGCCTGGTGATTGCCCATGCGGCACGACATTAAAAACATATGAATGGATTAAAAAACGAAAAGAAGATGACTATTTCGTCATCACTATCCAGGAACTGGATGACATAATCTTTACGCAATCCGGAATCAACGGTTTTGATGCTGCATGGATTGATCAAACTATAAACCTGAATTTATACTGGGAAACAGAATTCAATTTTCAAAACGCAGCCTTAATAGAATGGATGATCAGCAATCAGTATCCAACTATTAAGCATATAATTATTGAAAATAAAATTGGATTTCCAGACTCTGCTTTTGAAATGAGAAAAAAAAGAATCACGTCATGAACCAAGAAAGATCCACAATTCAATTAGAAAAATTAAAATCCGGAGACCGGGAGTCTTTTGCGATGTTAGTTGATGAGACGTCCGGAAAAATTTATAATACGCTGCTTCAATTGTTGGGCAATGAACAGGATGCGGAGGATATTCTTCAAGACACCTATATCAAAGCCTATCGGGCCATACCAGATTTTGAAAATCGGTCCGCGTTATATACCTGGCTCCACCGCATCGCGCTGAATGAGGCATTGATGCAAATTCGGATACAAAAGCCGCAGATCATTTCGATCGATAACAATGAACCATTTTCTGAAGACATGGATATTGAACAAAAAGACATTGTCGATTTCTGTTGTTTGCCTGAAAGGGAGCTGCTCTCCAAAGAAAGTCGTCATTTTTTGGATCAGGCGGTCCAAAGCCTTCCGGAATCTTTACGAATTGTCTTTGTGATGCGTGATATGGAAGGGTTATCGACGCAGGAAACGGCTGATTCGTTAGGAATCAGTGAAAACAATGTAAAAATCAGACTGATGCGGGCACGGCTGATTTTAAGAAAAAAGCTTTCAGGATACTTCAACAAGTTTTTCGTGGAGGAAAAAGAATTATGATAAACCATACTTATACTTCATCATGCAAACAAATGTTGGGGAACCTTTCAGACTTTATTGACGGTGATTTGCAGGCAGAACTATGCTCAGAGATTGAAGAACATCTGAAAAATTGTAAGAATTGCCGCATAGTGGTCGATACATTGAAAAAGACAGTTGAATTGTACGAAAGATGTGCTTCGGATGAAACAAATCTGCCAGACGATATTCGTGAGCGCTTATTTAAAAAATTAGCGTTAAATGAGTGGATGGATCATCAGGATCCATCATGATATGGTCGAAAAACAAAAAAGGCTGTCCTTCATTTTTTTTAGGACAGCCTTTTTTGTTATGTGTTTTTCAGAATGTATCCAGAAAATATTGATGTACACTGAGATCGTTGGTCAGCTCCGGATGAAAGGATGTTACCAGCATATTTTTCTGTCTGGCAGCAACAACATGGCCATCTCTGCGGCAAAGGATTTGAACACTTGCATCATTGATCTGTTCGATCCACGGAGCACGAATGAATGTCATTGGAATTTTTCCGATTCCTTCAAAATTCTCAATTGCAAAAAAACTTCCAAGCTGTCTGCCAAAAGCATTCCTTTTCACTGAAATATCCATTGACTGAAAGTAAAGCCGATCATCGTTGATGATTTTTTTTGCCAGCAGAATCATGCCGGCACATGTACCTAAAACGGGAATGCCGTTACGAATCAGGTCGCTAATTCTCTGAAAAAGTCCGCTGTTGCAAAGTAGTTTCCCAATAGTTGTGCTTTCGCCTCCCGGCAGAATTAATCCGTCCAGCGAGTTTCTCTCCAAATCGTTCAGGTCGCGAATTTCAAAATTTGCAACACCTAATTTATCAAGTGCATGAATATGTTCGATAAAACCACCCTGTAATGCCAGAACTCCAATCATTATTTACCACGCTCTGCCATCAGAAGATCAATTTCCTGTTCATTAATCCCGACCATTGCTTCTCCCAAATCTTCAGAGAGTTGTGCAATCAGACCGGGATTATTGAAATTGGTTACTGATTTTACGATAGCTTCCGCTCGTTTTGCGGGATTGCCAGATTTGAAAATCCCGGACCCCACGAATACACCTTCTGCTCCAAGCTGCATCATTAAAGCAGCATCTGCAGGGGTTGCAACCCCGCCTGCGGCAAAATTAACGACAGGAAGTTTTCCATTTTGATGAACATATTGGACGAGTTCACAGGAAACCTGCAGTTCCTTTGCAGTTTGAAACAGCTCATCTTCACGCTGGTTTTGGATTTGCCGGATTTGTGACATCATGATCCGCATATGACGGACAGCCTGAATAATATCGCCGGTTCCAGGTTCCCCTTTCGTGCGAATCATCGATGCTCCCTCTGAAATTCTTCGTAATGCTTCGCCCAAATCCTTTGCTCCGCAAACAAAGGGAACACGGAATTTCGTTTTATCGATGTGGTATATATCATCTGCCGGTGAAAGCACTTCACTTTCATCGATATAATCAATCTCAATAGCTTCCAGAATTTGAGCTTCTACAAAATGCCCGATTCGTACTTTCGCCATGACCGGGATTGAAACGGCCTGCTGGATTTCCCTGATCATCTTCGGATCACTCATGCGCGAAACTCCACCTGCAGCCCGAATGTCTGCAGGAATCCGTTCCAACGCCATCACCGCGCATGCACCCGCATTTTCAGCAATACATGCCTGTTCCGGAGATGTCACATCCATGATGACCCCCCCTTTCAGCATCTGTGCAAGATTTTTATTTAACTCATAACGCTCGTTCATTGTTCACCCCGTTGTGAAAATTCTTTTGTTGCATTCATAATTTCACTACAGAACCTGGTGTTTGGAAAAGAATAATTACATCCATTAAATCAAAAAGTGTTGATATGAATCCTTTTTTAAGGTCAAATCAACACTTTCCATCTTTCAAAGATACAGGAAATAATTTTTTTCAGTTATTACTGGCAAGAAATTCATCAACAAGGTTTTTCAATCCTGATTCGGAAAGAGCTCCAACCTGTGTCTTAACGACCTCTCCTTTTGAAATAAAAAGCATCGTAGGAATTCCCTGAACGCGATAATTCACAGCCCATTGACTGTTTTCATCTGTATTGACTTTAGCAACAATTAATTTTCCTGAGTACTCAGATGCAATTTTATCTAACAACGGTGCAACCATACGGCATGGTCCACACCAGGGTGCCCAAAAATCCACTAAAACCGGAAGTTCTGCTTTTAATACCATTTCTTCAAATTGACCATCATTGACATGAATAACGCTGTTCATTTTTTTCTCCAATTTTTTTATTGTTTTTTCTCTGACCAATCAACCATCATTCGACTGCGGCCATTTAATTCTTTTTCAACTGCCATTGCAGCGATTGCCCCCTCTGCAGCGGACACAATAACTTGTTTTACATGTGTACACAAAACATCTCCAACAGCATAAACACCGGGGATGTTCGTCTGATAACTGGCATCGACGATCAGACAGCCACCTTGTGAAACTTCAAGCTGCCCCTGAGTAAAATCCGTGACCGGCCTGCCACCTTGCAGATATACAAATACACCGGATACATTCAGCAAAACTTCACTCTGGTCCTTACGAACTGCTTCGACTGCTTCCACCCGATTTTGACCGATAATTTCTTTAATTTTTGACCCTGAATATAGAACGACTTTCTGATTTTTTTGCAATTCATTAATTAATTCTTCCGATGCAATCAGATGTTCCGTTTGAGATAAGAAATAGACTTGTTTGGCAAATTTTGTTAAGAACAGTGCTTCTTCAATTGCTTCATCATTATTTCCTGCAACTGCTACATATTTGTCCCGATAAAATGCAGCATCGCAAGTTGCACAGTAAGAAACGCCATGTCCTAACAGACGGTCTTCCCCTTTGATTCTGGATCCACGTCCCATCGATCCGGTAGAGATGATCACAGACCGGGAGGTATAAACGCCTCCATTACCAAAAACACTTTTTACGTCACTTTGCAGATCCACACCAATCACTTTATCAGAAATATATTCAGCTCCAAATGATTTTGCCTGAGTCCGCATCTTTTCCACCAATTCAGCGCCGCTGATTTCATCAGTTATTCCAGGATAATTAACAATCTTTGATGTAATACCAAGTGCACCGGATGTCAATCCCTTATCCACTACCAATGTCTTCAATCCTGACCGAGATGCGTAAATTGCTGCAGAAGACCCCGCAGGTCCGCCTCCGATAATGACAACGTCATAATCTGAAGAGCCTTTTTGATTCCCATTTGTATTTGAATTTTTTTCTAATTGATTTTCTTCCATAATCAGCTCCATTTATGTTCTTCGTTATATTTAGATGCAAAAAAACAAAAAAAGTTACAACGATTGATAAAAATGAATTTCTTTTCTGATAAATAACAGTGCCATTTAAAATGGGAAGGTCTACTTAAAGTTTGCTGTGATTTTGTTTTTGCGCTAAATTGAAAAACAAAATGCACCTCTCAGCATTTCAAATTACTGTTTCTTACAAAAAATCAGCGATTCGATTTATGAAAAAAAATGGAAATCGTCCACATAATCTGACTATAATTACCTTTGTTATTATTTTGTAATTTATCTGTGTATAACAAGGAGAGAAGGATGCTGAATTTTGATTATCAGAATAAAACCAGAATCGTTTTTGGAAAAGATACCCACAAACAAATCGGAAGTCTGATCAAACCGTATACATCGAAAGTTTTGCTGCATTATGGGAGCGGGAGTATAAAGAAAAACGACGTCTATGAAGATGTGATTCATTCATTAAAAGAACAATCGATTGAAATTGTTGAATTGAGCGGCGTGAAGCCAAATCCAAGATTATCCTTGATTCATGAAGGGATCGATCTCTGCCGGAAAGAAAATATCGGATTCGTCCTGGCTGTCGGAGGCGGCAGCGTAATTGATTCCGCGAAAGCCATAGCCATGGGAGTTCCCTATGAGGGGGATGTTTGGGATTTCTTCGCAGCCGGTAAACAACCCGAAACCGTGTTGCCGGTTGCAACGGTATTAACCATTCCTGCAACAGGATCAGAATCCAGTATCCGATCCGTTATATCGGATGAAAAAACACAGCGCAAACTGGGATATGGTGGCGAAAAAATTCGTCCGGTTGTCAGTGTCATTAATCCTGAAATTTACTTTTCACTTCCGGATTTTCAGATAGCCTGCGGTGTTTGTGACATGATGAGCCATATTATGGAAAGATATTTCACGAATACGACTCATACCGATTTGATCGATGGACTTTCGGAAAGTACCATGAAAACGATCATGAAAAACGGCTTAATCCTGAAACGTGACCATACAAATTACGATGCCTGGGCTGAAGTGGCTTTTTCAGGCACACTGGCACATAACGGATTTTTAAATTTAGGCAGAGAGCAGGATTGGGCTTGTCACGCGATGGAGCATGAGATGAGCGCAATCTACGATGTTGCGCATGCGGCAGGTCTGACGGTTGTAACACCAGCCTGGATGAAATATGTCTATGAAACCAATTTGCCGATGTTCGTTCAATTTGCTGTAAATGTCATGGGCGTTGAAGGCAGTTTTCGGGATCAGGAATGGATTGCATTGGAAGGCATTCGCAGGCTGGAGGATTTCTATTCCAAAATGGGAATGCCAATATCCATGAAAGAAATTGACATCGACAGCGAAAACTTTGAATTGATGGCGAAGAAGGCTACCGGATTTGCGTTTGGAAAAGAAAATAAAATCGGCGGATTGAAAAAACTTGCCTGGGAAGATGTGCTGGCGATTTATCAATTAGCTGACCGATAATGTTACCTGGTCATCGGAAAGCGTCAATTTTCTTCTTGCAGGAGCAATTATAAGAAATCCTGATAAGCTTTTCGGTTCAAGTGAGAAAATTTGTTGTTAAGTTGTTCTGCGATTCGAGCAATAACAACTTAACAACAAAAAAAATGCCAATATTTCGAATCGGCATCGTTATCAATGTCAAGTTAACACTTATTTCTATTTAGTTTGTTATGTCTTTTTAACGAATTCAGTTCTGCATTTCGGACAGGTAATGCAGATTTTCCCTTTTCCTTTAGGTACACGTATCTTTTGATGACATTCTGGACAGTGAAAGAATCTGTAAGTTTTCATGTCTTTAAAAAGTCGTTTTTGTCGTGAAAACCAGTTTCCGACTGGATACCAATACTTTAAGAACCAGGAATTTTCTTTACTCCTGCGCAGATAATTACGTGAAAATGCGCGATATATGGTCAATCCGAAAATAATATAACCCATTAACATCAAAAACTCGGATCGAAACAAAGAGGATATCAACGATAGGATGATTCCAAGGATTAATAAACCCATATTCAATTGATCGTTTCCATATCGGCCACGCATGAACTGGTTAAACTTGTTCTGAAATTGATTCATTTTCCCTCTTGTACGCTTCATTTTGTAAAAACAACGGTTTCTTATGTCATCATCATTCAATTTTTTTTTCGGACAAAATGATTTTTATTTTTTCCATCACAAATTGTAACCTGATTGGAAAAATTTCCTGGTTATTGATGGTTGGTTGATACGTCCAATCAGATTTTTTAACCAAAGTTAGACTATTTCAAACCATTAATTTTCCTGTTCTTTCTGCAAAAATACATCAGGATATACGCAATATTATCCAGTCTAATTTGGAATAAATCTTGCAACATACCTATTGATCCGATCCGTTTTGCAATTCAATTTGGTGTAGTAGATAAAGATAATCGCTTTGATCACAAAAAAATCGTACATTGAAAAATCGTTTTTAAAAAAAAATAAACCAGATATCCAAAAAACATAAACAATGAAAAAAATGAAGAGTGGACTTTCCTGGTATGTCAGGACAGAAAGGTAGACAGAAAATGCATATCAAAAATCAACTAATTCGGTGCAGGACAGCTTTTCGAAGAAGCAATCTTAAACAAAAAGTAGTCATAATCATAATCATGGGATTTCTCTTGATGGCAGCAGCGCCAGTGGAAGCATCCAGTTCAGTGACCATCCATAATATTATCGATCTGAATGGCGCCAATTTTATGACTAACAGTGATGGTGATCAATTTCCAGGTAGCGGATGGTCTTTTGAGACAAATGTTTCAAGCGGCGGCAGCATATCTTCTACATCCGGAACTACCAATTCACAAGGTATTATTGGACCTTATATGGTCACACTCACAAGCAGTTTTGCTTACTTGAACCTAAATATCCCGGTTGTTCCCTCTTTTTATACTTTTGTTTATGGGTATTGCTCTGGAACAGACAGCTACGAGTTGGATTTGGAGTATCTGGATTGGGATGACCGTGGAATTCAAGAAATTGAAGTCAGTGATAACACAGATATCCAATGCTATTTTTATAATCGTCCCCGTACACCGATCATTATTATCGAAGAAGATACACTCTCAGATATGGATCCCCAGGATTTTCAATATTCATTAATAGGGCAGTCATCCGCAATGGCAGAGAAGTATTTTACACTTGATGATGATAACGATGATACATATTCCAATAGTGCCATTTACCCGCTGCAATGGAGTGGTTACGCGATGCCTGGAATCTATAGCCTGACACAAACAGGTGTATCAGGCTGGAGAACTTCATCAGCTTGCTCCAGTTCTCTGGGAAAAAATCAGATTGCATCCAATATCAACATAGCAGAAAATGAAATCGTTACTTGTGTTTTTACAAATTCAAGAAGTTTAGGCAGCACACCCAACTTTCCGATCCTGACATTAATTAATCATGTCAAAGGAAACGGGTTGGCCAGAAGATCTGACTGGACAATGACGGCTGTCTCCAATGAAAATAATATTATTTTTGAATCTGGTATACCCCATTCCATTGCAGCAGGTAAGAAATACACGTTGAATGCGGTCGTAAACAATTTCGATGTCGACTCTGATGATTACAATAGGAGTGAGTGGAGCTGTCAGACACGGGAAGGTGTTGATATTCCACTCTTTGATCAAAATTCAATTATTCTGAATAACGGTGAAAACGTTACCTGCGCAATAATCAACTCATATAATCAATATTTCATTCCGGGTCCCAGGCCTTATTAATAGATGCAGATTGGTAATTGAACAATTCTTCGCTCAAGCAAATTCAACTTTCTAATTGCTATTCAATAAAAAACGTTGAATTTGCTTGTCGAATAGTGAGATAAAATATGTTGTTGTGGTGTTTTGCGCTTTGCGCAAAACACCACAACAACATTTATTTTTTTCCATACTACGAATCGCTGAAATATGATGGTTTCATGATGAATTTTTCAATATATAATGTTGGTTAAGAGGGGTATAGGGAGGTAAACGTGATCAGAATCTGGAAAGCGTCTTTTTTCATGTTTTTTCTCGGATTGACAACGCTACTTTTTTCTGCAGGAGTATTCTTACAACAGACATTCCAATACCAGAAGACCAAGGAAGGTACTATGAAGATCACCAGCACGGCCTTTGAAAATACACAATTGATTCCGCCACAATATACTTGTGATGGAAAAAACATCAATCCACCGCTGGAATTCTCGGAAATTCCTGATGGCACCCGAAGTTTCGTCCTGATCGTTGATGATCCGGATGCTCCTTCCGGCACATGGGTCCATTGGATCCTTTACAACCTTCCGGTTGAAAGTAATAAAATTCAGGAAGATTCAAAGCCAGCCGGCATCCAGGGGAAAAACAGCTTTGGCAATTTTTCGTATGGAGGTCCATGCCCGCCATCCGGTACACATCGTTACTTTTTTAAGCTATACGCATTAGACACCATCCTGTCAACAATGGATCATCCGGATAAAATTATGATCGAAACGGCAATGAAAAATCATATTTTGGCGCAGACTGAATTGATTGGACTTTACCGAAGAAAGTAATTCATTGATATACCAGATAGCCAGAATCGTTCCATCGGTTTTTCGATTTTTTCATCGGATCTGAAATCGATGTGCACTTTGCTGCATTTCAACAATACAGCACCATTTTTTTTCTCAAAGGACTTAAATCTTGAAAAATAAACCATTTTCTTTGGAACGTTATTTTGCTCGTTATGAATTCTCAGCCCGTTATCTCCTTTGTTGTTCTGATTGCGATGGTTTATCGTTGAAAAATATTTTAAATATGGCAGATGCAGAAACCAGAAATCTATGGGAGAACCTGCATCTCGGTTATACTGAATCACTCGGACATCCGCTGTTGAGAGAAGAAATTGCTGCCTTATATCGAGGTATACAATCCAATGAATGTTTAGTATCTGTTCCGGAAGAAGGCATCTTTCTGACGATGAATGTTATTTTGGATGAGGGAGATCATGTCATTTGCACTTTTCCGGGATATCAATCGCTGTATCAAATTGCCGAAAATGCAAAATGCGAAGTCACGCTTTGGACTCCTGAGGAAGAAAACGGTTGGCGGTTTGATCCTGATTTTTTAGAAGCACACATCCGGCCAAACACGAAACTGATTGTGGTCAATTTTCCTCACAATCCGACGGGTTTCCTGCCTTCGAAAGAAGATTTTTTGAAAATTGTCGCTATCGCCGAAAGCCACCAAATTTATCTGTTCTCCGATGAAATGTATCGTTTTTTGGAGTATGATGCATCTGATCGTCTTCCCGCAGCCTGCGAAATCTATGAGAAAGCAGTATCGCTGATGGGAATGTCAAAGATTTTTGGACTGGCTGGAGCGAGAATTGGTTGGATCGTAACGAAAGACCATGATCTATATTCAAAAATAGCTGCATTCAAGGATTACACTACGATCTGCAGCAGCGCTCCGAGTGAAATTTTATCCATTATCGTATTAAGAAACAAAGATAAAGTCATCTGTGAACATTTGGAGAGAATTCACAGAAATCTGACAGTTTTTGACTCCTTTTTATCAGAGTACTCTGAAATGTTGGCATGGATTAAACCGAAAGCGGGTACCATTGGTTTTCCAAAATTGATAACGAATGAAGACACAACGGTTTTCTGCCAGGAAATTATTGATACAACCGGAATCTTATTGCTGCCTTCTTACGTATATGATTTTGACAGGAAACATTTTCGTGTCGGTTTTGGACGTGAAAATTTTCCGGAGATACTGGAGCGATTGGCAATTTACCTGAAAAATCGGAAATAGCTATGGACCAAGTCGTATGTGATTTCCACACTCAGGTGAAAAATTTTTTTTTGCATTGAGAAAGGGAAACAACAATTCGAATACTGAGAGGAAATTATGTCCGAATTTCGAATTTCTGATTGAGAAAGAAAATGATATGAAAATAAAATCCATTTTTAATAATTTTTCAAGTGAAATCAAGAACACATTTCAAACATTTCCTGCTACAGCAACACTGGTGATTCTCATTTCGATCATCTTATCGATCGTGCTGGATCAGAAAGAACAGAATTTTAAGTTTCTGGTAGATGGAATGTTGCCTTTCCTCATTCTCTGGGGACCTGGTTCATTTCTGGCCGAAGTATATTTCTCCTCAAAAAAAAGAATCCGTTGGATTAGTATCTGTTTTTTTGCTGCCATCGCCCTCAGTTTCATCTTTCTGTCTCGACAAAAAGATGTCTCTTTCTGGTCCATCGCTGCTGATTTGAATCAATACCAGATCGCGAGAACAATGCTAACCTGGTGGATTGTTCTATTCATCATCAGTATTTATGGAATATTTCGGAAATCCAATTTGGATTTCAACGATTTTGCTATTCATGTTTTTGAAAATCTGACAAAAATTGGAATTATTGCTGCAATTCTGTCCGCCGGTATTTCTCTGATCTCATTGATTTTTATTTTTCTGATTTTGGATAGCAAGAATTACGACTCCATGATGAGACTGCAGGTGCTCATCAACTGCAATGTTGTCGGAATCGGGTTCCTTTCCTCATTACGGAACCTCAAAGAAGAGATTTCCAGTTTTTTCAGTATCATTGTGAAATATATTTTAAATATTTTACTCATCATTGCTTTCGCTATCATTTATTTATATATCCTGCGAATATTTATCACACAAATCGTTCCATCCAACGAAATATTCAGAATTATTGCTGCACTGTTCATCATTGGCCTGCCAATCTGGACAATGACAGGGTTTTTTCCTGATGATAATCTTCTTGTCAAAGTCACAAAGAAACTCCCCTATATATTTATTCCATTCCTTGGGCTTCAGGGATATTCAATAGGCATCCGAATTTTTGAATATGGATTAACTCCGCTCCGCTATCTTTGTGTTGCGATGATTATCTTTGAAATCGCCTATATCGTTTTGCATTGGCAAAAAAAAGGACAGACTGAATCGATCCTGATAATTTTTTCGATTCTTACGGTTGCAGTATTAATAGTCCCTGGTCTTAACATGTTCAGCAGTTCGATTGACAATCAAAAACAAACATTAGGAAAAATAAACACAGCATCCTTTGAACAATGGGCACCGGAAGAGCAACGAAGAATTGCAGGAGCGTATTTTTATTTAAAAGAATTGGATGATGGAAAACAAATTCTTGAAGGATTAAGCCAGGAACAAATCAACAGCATAGAAAACAGCTCCCAATACCAGGATATTTTTAGTCAGGAACGGTATTTCGTCCATCAATTCACTTTGGATGGGATTGATATTCAGGGTTTTAAGAGTCTGAGTGAAATCCATTTTTATTCCAATCAGGAACCGGTAATCCTGAATGCAGTACCTTTTAAAAATGTTGAGGAAGAATCAGTCATCACTGTAGATATGTCCAAATTAATTCAGGAATATCTGACAGCAGATCCCACGAATGAGAATGAAAAGGCTGAATTAACAAACCGCTTGATAACACCGGAAGGCGATGTGATTTACTTTTCTTTGATTCAGTTCTCTACAGATCAGGAAGGTAAAAAAGCATATGTATTCTTTGATGGAATTCTGTTGAAACAATAGGAATTTATTCCAGAAAATTCTGGGATTGTGCCGCAAATTTTTATAAAAAAAAAACATCCTTCTTTGGGATGGTCAATCCACAAAAAGAATGGTGTGTGTTTTCATTTCCAACCAGTTTTAATGATCATTTGATCATTTTTTTTCTGACCTGTGCAGCATGATCGAAAATCGCTTCCTTACTTAAACCTGCTTCCTGATACATTGCAAAGATATTCTCGTCGGGTGTTTCCGGAGGTATCGTATGAGAAGCAGCAAGAATATATCCACCTCTGTCTGCTTCCATCTGGTTTAATAATTGATGAATTGCCTCCCGAACCTCCAGAACTGTCCCGTTGGGAAGCAATCGCTGGGTATCGACACCACCCATAAAGGTCAATTCTTTGCCGAACTCCCGTTTCAACGCCAACGCTTCCATACCAGGGCAATTGCTCTGAATCGGATTGAGGACATTCAATCCCATCTCAATGAGATCGGGAATAATCGGACGCAGACTGCCGCAACAATGGTATGCAACAAACAAATGATGCGACTTACCCACATCGAACAATCGTTGCAGTCCAGGTCGGATCATCTGTCGCCACATATTTGGACGAAACATCATTTGTTGTTGGGACGCCACATCATCACCAGTCCAGAGCCAGTCAAGTTGATACCGATCACAAGCCGCTTCCGCCAGGAAAATTGAAAAATCAATACAGCGATCAATCATCGTTTGCGAAAAGTCAGGATCTTCAATCATATCCAGCAACACAGAGTCCATACCTCGTAACCGCCATAATAATTCAAAGGCACAAGGTGATACATCACATCCGACAAAAAATTGATCCCGAGTATCCATCACTGGAATCATACGCTTTAAAAAATCATCAATTTTATGTATCGGAAATTGATATGCCAGTACTTCTTCTTTGGTTTTATTCTTCAATGGGAAATGTGTAATTTGGTTGAATCCATAGCTTCTCGTCCAGGTAATTCCCCAATCATCCATATGGAACTCACCATCCCGATCATGAACAATGCCCTCCATGGCAAGATTATTGTTCACCCATGCCTGATGAATATCATTCCCCATTACATCACCGACAGCATTTACAGGAATCTCCAGCAATTCGCTTAAATGCTTTGTCGTTTCTGGATGGAACCACATGAAAATCGGAACCCTATCCACATCCTGATGCCGCAGTGCTGCATAAACGCGTTCCCGTGAATTCATGATCCCTCCAGTTTTTTAGTATTATGCAAAACATTTTTTATTAAGAAGGAACTGACTTAGACATTATGAATCAGTGAGCCAGTATTTTTTGAAAATCGATCCAGCAATTCAAAATATGGAAATGCTTTTCTGATAGAAAAAAAATATTTCGAATCACTGAAATCGATCCGTATTTTACAAATTCGGAAGATTTTTTTCATATTCATCATTCTGCCAGATCAGAAAACAAGACTGTACTCAAATAGCGCTCTCCAAAATCCGGAATGATTACAACAATCAGTTTTGCAGAACTTTCAATTCGGGCAGCCACTTGCAGCGCTGCCCATACTGCAGCACCTGAGGAGATTCCGACTAAAATACCTTCTTCAGCCGCTAATCTGCGTGCCGTACTCATCGCATCTTCGTTTTTGACTCGAATTACTTCATCATAGATTTGCGTGTTAAGGACGTCCGGAATGAATCCAGCTCCAATTCCCTGAATCTGATGAGGTCCTTTTGAGCCACCAGATAAAACCGGAGAAGCATCCGGTTCAACCGCAACAATCTGAACAGAAGGTTTGCGATTTTTCAGAACTTCTCCTATTCCGGTAATTGTCCCACCTGTTCCGACACCAGCAACCAATATATCGATTTTTCCATCCGTATCGCGCCAAATCTCTTCCGCAGTTGTTGTACGATGAATTTCTGGATTGGCAGGATTCTTGAATTGTTGAGGGAGGAAATATTTGTCCGGTTCTTGGATGACCAATTCTTCAGCTCTTTTTATGGCTCCGCTCATCCCTTCTGAGGCTGGTGTCAGAACAAGCTCTGCACCATAGGCACGCATCATCAAGCGTCGTTCCCGGCTGAAATTTTCAGGCAGAAAAATCATGATGGGATAACCTTTTGCAGCAGCAACCATGGATAGTCCAATACCGGTATTTCCGCTGGAGGGCTCAACAATCGTCATGCCCTTCTTTAATTTCCCATCAAGCTCTGCTGTCTCGATCATAGCAGCTGCAATGCGATCCTTGATGCTATGCGCAGGATTAAAAGACTCAAGTTTCACTGCGACAACGGCGCCTGTACCCTTGGATAATTGGTTTATGCGAACCAGAGGAGTATTGCCGATAAGTTCAGTAACATTGGAAGCAATTTTCATTTTCGGTACCTTTTTCCCGTAAACAAAATGTAACTTGTTGATGGCTGTAGTGATTCAATTCCGATTTTTTCAGCAGCCATTCGAATATGGATCGTAATTATATTTAGAATATGGTTTTCTTGCCGTGCTTTGTAGAGCCCTAAAACATAACAAAAAAATTAACCGAATATAGATCGACCAATAATTCGAAATATTAAAAAAGAATTCATCTTTTGACTTGCTATTGATCGATCGAAATAGAGGTACGAATCATAAATTATGATTCATACCTCTATTTTATATCAATGTAATTTTCTTGGAGAGGAGAAATTTTCGCTATCTTTCAGCCAGCAGTTCGAAATATCATAGAATTTCATTCATACTGCCTGAGCGATATCCTTGTAAATCCAATGTGACATAAGTAAAACCGATTTTTTTCAATTTTTCTTCCACTTTTTCGCGGATTGCTTTTTCCAAAAAGCGATCGAATGCTTCCGGTTCAATTTCTATTCTGGCTATCAGTCCGTGAATTCTCACTCGGACCTGGACAAAACCTAAATCGAATAAAAACTGCTCTGCTTGATCCACCATTTGTAACTTTTCATGAGTAATTGTTTCCCCATAGACAAAACGGGAAGCCAGACAGGCATAGGAAGGCTTATCCCAGGCTGAAATCCCAATGTCTTTCGAAAGCTGACGAATTTCTTTTTTATAAAGCTGCGCATACTGCAATGGACTTTTTACCGCTAATTCCCGAATTGCCTGCAGACCAGGGCGATAATCGCCCAAATCATCCATATTGGAACCTTCTGCTATAAAAGAAATACCCTGTTCTTTTGAGATTTCAATGATTTTTGAAAAAATCCCTTTCTTACAGATATAACAGCGGTTGGGAGGATTTTGGGCAAATCCGGGTATGCCCATTTCATTTGAATCGAATATCACATGTCGAATATGATTCGTCTCGGTAAAGTTAATTGCTTCCGTTAATTCTCGCTTAGGAAAAGAGGATGATTGTGCAGTAACTGCAATCACATGATCGCCTAAAACATCATGAGCTGTCTTCAGCAAAAACGTGGAATCAACACCGCCTGAAAAAGCGACTGCAATGCTGCCCAACTCTTTCAGGTAATTTTGTAGTTTTAGGAATTTTTCTTCAAGATCACTCATTTGGCATGCCTTATCTTCTTTCGTTTTTTGGTACAAATAAAATGTAATGTCGGCCATCGTTTATAAAATCGGCAGGGGTTGTATTTACAGTCTAGGAATCCCTGCGAACCGGACTGACGATACCCATTGTCGAACCATGGTTTCGAAATTTTAAAAATTTAGATTCTTCTTATCAATGATTTCATATTTTCATTTCAGAAAATCCCTGGTAAGTATCATACATTGATTCTTAAAATTATAGGGAATTGCATTGGCTATTTTGAATAGTTTTTAATCTTCGTGACAAACCTGAAGTTTTTTTTCATCGTTTCCCAAAGTTACTTTTTTTACTAATTTAGCTTCTTTTTCTGAAATTTCCTTTTATTGATCCTCGATGTCATACCTTAAATGATATTTTTCCGATTTTTCATTTTGTCACTATCGATCAATTACATTAATCCTTGCTTTGCCCAAAATAAAACTGTAAAATTTCAATATATCCCAAATATTGGGATTACATATCCCATAAAACGGGATTTTTTAGGGAAAATATGATTGAAAAAACATTTCGAATTTTAAAAAGTATTGCAGCAAATAATGGAAAAACAATCGATACGATCAGTGCAGATACTGGAATTCCGCGCAGTTCAGTTCAGCGTATTCTACAAAGTCTGATTAAAGAAGGAATCATAGCCAGTAAACCAAAATATGGGTACATACTGACTCCCTTGTTGTTGACGATTGCGATTTCTGACAAGAACAAATTTAGTTTACTGGATTTGGCCATTCCGGTGATGCGTGAGATTTCAGAAAAAACAAGGGAAACAGTCTCCTTAAATATCATCAGCGGTTATGAAAGGATCTGTATCTTCCGAATTGAAGGCGACCTGGAAATTACCAGAAATATCAAAATCGGAGAAAAAGCTCCATTGTTCATAGGATCTGCAGGAAAGATCATTGCCTCGGGATTATCAGTAAAAGAAACTGAGAAAATTTTAGAGAAATATCTGGAAACAAATGTAATTCAGGCTGAAGAAATTGAAAAAATTAAGAAGAATATCAATCAAGTTAAATTAGACGGATTTGCGGTCAGCAGCGGTGAAAGACTTCAGGGTTCAGCCTCCATGGCTGTACCGATCAAAGATGCCTTAGGCAATATTGTCGCATCTCTATCCATTGCATCCATTAAAGCACGATTCACTGAAGAGAATAAGGAAAAGTTTTTGAAATTATTGTTGAAAGGCTCACAGGAAATCAGCTCTGAATTTGGCTTTTTTCTTTAATCAGCCTGGAGACAATTTTTACATACGCCAGTTATGGCAAAAGGAGAATATATGAAAAAAGGATCCCGTAATACTATTGTTTTTGTTATCAGCCTGATATTGCTGCTCGCGATAACAAGCCTGTCTGTTTCTGCTGCCCCTGCAGACACCGTAAAAATTAAAGTCACAACAGTTCAATTGGACAATCAGCAGATGGGTAAAGGCATCGCGTTGTTTAAGCAGCTGGTCGATGAACGACTTGCAGGCAAAGTCGAGCTACTGACGTACACCGGAGGACAGCTTTATTCGAACGCAGAAGAGCTTGAAGCCATAAAAAATGGTGACATTGAGATGTGTTTTGCTGTTGGATCTACCATGACCACATTAGATCCCACAATGAGTATTTTCAAACTGCCTTATCTGTTCCCGAATGCAGATGTAGCCTATGCGATTATGGATGGTGAGATCGGTCAAAATATCTTGGCAAATATCCACAAACAGGGGATCAATGTTCTGGGTGCGTTTTCTTCAGGTTCGGTCATCATCTCCAATTCAAGTCATCCTATCCAAATGCCAGCAGATTTTTCGGGATTGAAATTACGTGCTTCCGGAAAAATGGAGTCGGCCATTATCGATGCATTGGGAGGTGTTTCGACTGTTATACCTTCAGAAGAGACTTATACCGGTCTGCAACAGAAAGTTGTTGATGGTTTGGCTACTCCAAGCACAGTATTTGCCGTTCGAAAATATCATGAAGTCAATAAATTCGTAACCAATGCAGGCCTTTTATATTGGCCAGTAGGATTTATTCTTGCCAATGATGCCTTCTGGAATGATTTGCCGGAAGATGTTCGGACAGATCTTAGCGCAATTATTACCGAAGTTCTTGCTACGATGAGAGCTGATGACGCAAAAGAAGTGCAGGAAATGCTTACTTATGTTGAATCAGAAGGCTGTGAAATTCACACAGTTACTCCGGAAGAAGCAGAAGCCTGGAAAGAGGCAACAAAAGGATTATATGATGAATATGCCGATTCGATTGGTGCTGACTTGATCGAGACTGTCGAAAAAGCGGTAGCTGATTTTGGCGAATAATTGATTTTTTTAAAAAATCATGGGGATCTGAAAAATCCCCATGATGCTTATTTGAGGAGCAAACAATGCAAGAAATTTCAGAACCCCATCCAAATCCCAACAATATTATAATCCCCAAAAAGCCAAAACGAGATATCTGGTCTGCATTTGAAAACATTTTTGCCTCATCTTTCTTAGCGTTTGGGATGTTGTTAATGTTTTACCAGGTATTAAGTCGATATTTCTTTAATACTTCATTATTCTGGGCAGAGGAAATTGTTCGTTACCTGGTCATCTGGTCAAATTTCATTGGCGCGAGTCTGATAATCAAGCCTCGTCCTGATGAACATATTAATGTTGATTTTTTTGTAACAAAATTTAACGAAGGCCGACAGAAAGTCCTGTTCGTAGCTACCAGCCTGCTTTGTATGGTTTATAGTGCGATGCTCTTTTTCAGCGGAATTGAATTAGTCATGAATGCCCTTAAACAAGGCACTGTATCTGACTCACGTTTAGAATCCCCCATGTGGATACCATACATTATCATGCCACTGGCGGGTTTTCTGATCACTTGCCGTTGGCTGGAAAGAATCATCAAAACGAAATTGGACAAAGGCTGGCATAGAGACTGGTTCACTTTTGCCGTATTGGGAATCATTATTGCGTTAGCTGTATTCTCGTTCACCTCTGATAGTGCCATTTCTGTTATGTTGATTGGAATGTTTTTGTTAATGTTCATGGGAATGCCGATCGGATTTGCCATGGGTTTGATGGGATCCGTTACACTGTATGCCTTTGACATGGTAAAGTGGCCTTCAATCGCATCCAAACAATTTTGGGCTACGAATTCATTCACAATGCTCGCAATCCCTTTTTTCATTTTTGCTGGAAGCATCGTCGCAAAAACACCAATGGGGAAATATATCGTTGATTTTACTTGTTATTTATTGAAAAAAATATCCGGCGGTGTGGGAATTGCTATCATGATTGCATCAATTATATTTGCATCCATGTCCGGATCCAGCGTTGCAACAGCAGCTGCATTGGGAATGGTAGCATTTCCTATGCTTCGAAAAGCTAAATACCCGGATGACCTCGCAGCGGGCATGCTGGGGACAGGCGGGACACTTGCTGCGATTGTACCTCCAAGCGGAATTCTCGTATTGTACGGAGCAGTCAGCGGAGCTTCAATCACCAACCTCTTTAAAGCAGGAACCATTCCTGGAATTGTTATCTGTGCTGTTCTGTGTCTGTATGTCTTTTTCCGGGCCAGAAAAGGAAAATATGGCGTTTCAGAGGAAAATGAAGATGGATTTTCCTGGCGAATTGCTTTTCAACTTTTCAAAAAAGCTGTCTGGGCTTTGCTGATTCCAGTGATCATTATGGTAACCATATACGGCGGATTGACAACACCGACTGAAGCAGCAGTTGTTGCATCGATGTATGCGATCTTAATCTGTCAAGGCAATTTAGAAATGTCCTAATCACAGCAATTTAGAAATGTCCTATTGTGTTGTAAATTGAAAA
>JAPKMT010000039.1 GCA_026645735.1 Flexilinea sp. | reverse complement strand
ACGTGGTCAGGATTGCCCCATTTGTATTCTGCTAAAGCAGCGCCATTAACATCTGTGTCAAAGCCTACTGGTAAACCTAATTCCCTTTCTAATAAACCGGTTACTTCAGTAAATTCCCAGCCTGCTTTCGGTGTGGTTGTAATGTAGCCATAGGTCGGTGATTTTTTATCCAGGTCTATTGGTCCAAAGCAGCTTACTCCAATCGCAGCAAAATCATACTTTTGTTTTTGTTCTTTGAAAAAGGATACAGCCTTTGAAAGTGTCTCTTCCGGTGTTGTTGTTGGAAAACGGATTTCAGAAAAATAATGATCCGGATCCGTTGCAACTGAGCATACAAATTTTGTTCCACCTGCCTCAATGGCACCGTAATATTTCATATTTTTCTCCTGTTACCTTTGTATATAAATCAACAATAAATATTGTTTTAAAGATGAATACCCGAGTATTTCTTGACAGAAAATTTTGAAATTCCAAATATCTCGAAAAACACTCCAATGATAATAAAAGCAAATCGTTTAGCATTCCTGTTTATTCAGAACGATTGGTAATGTGGCACCACCGAAAGGCATTGCCAGCACTGAAGCATCATTGCCATATTTTATAAGCAAATCATCCAGGGCCTTTTGAGCATTGGAGGCTGTATGGAGATGGATTTTTTTTACCAAATCCTGATTCAAATTGGTGATCAGGATGATTTCAGCCTTCTCCATAACTAATGCAATTGCTGCTGCTTTGTGACCTCCCAAAACAAACTCTCTTTGTATGTGATCAATCATTTCAGAAGGGTGTGCATGATTGACCATCCAATCCTCAAAATGTTTTTCTCCAAGACCTTCTGCTGCAGATGCGATCCAGAGGATCGTTCCGCCCTTTTTTACCGCATGACTTGCATTGTCTAAAGCTTTCTGAGCCTGGTATAAATTAATATCTTTTGGATATCCACCTGATGATACAATCACGACATCTGCTTTTTGGGGGATTTCGATTCTGTAAAGTTTATCCAGTAAATCACATCCTTTTCGGTGTGCAGCGCGAAAGTGACCGGCCACACAGTGGCAAATATGTTTATGTTCATCCAGAACGACATTGACAATAAAATCGATTGGTATAAACGCTATTGCCGAATCGATGTCTTGTCGAACAGGGTTGGTATCAATTTGTCCAGCGCAAGCTCTGGGATCAGTCATCTTGCTGTGATTGGCTTGAATTGCATCCCGGGTAGACACGCCAGGCATGATCGCTTTGGCACCACCGCTGTATCCTGCAAAATAATGATACTCAATATTCCCAAGACATATTCTCCGGTCAGCGTCTGCAACAGGTTTGAAAATATCAACTGGTGTTCCCGCTTCTGTTGTTCCCAGGTGAACAAATTCTCCGACAGAATCGACACATCGATATTGAACGAAAATCTGTTCTCCAACAATTTTTATCTTTTCTTCATCTGTATGGGGACGGTGACTGCCAAGAGCAAATACGATCAGAATATCCTCATCAGGAATTGACGCGGTTTTTAATTCTGAAAGAATAAACGGAAGAACCTTTCTTGATGGCATCGGACGTGTAATATCACTGGTGATGATTGCAATTTTCTCGCCTGGTTTAGCAATTTCTTGAAGCCTTTTAGAATCGATTGGATGATTTAAAGCGTTAAAAATAATACTGCTCTCATCAGAATCTTTTTCAATTTCATTCGCACGTAAAATCCCTGATAGATTTCGATCCGGAATGTCTATGATAATTTCGGTAAAACCAAAACCAAATGGTACATTCATGTTTTCACCTCGTTCTATTAAGGATAAATCAGTAAATCAAAAGCTGATTGGCTTTTCGAATGATGAGAAAAAATCTATTGTTCTTCGATTAATACAATCCGTATAAAAAATGGACAAGAAATAATCCTTCCCCTATCGCGAAATACTGATTATGAATAATTCCTTGTGCTTTTCCTGATGATTAATTTCGGTTCAAGCAGTATGTGTTCAACAGAACTGGTTGATCCATTCTCTATTCTATTAATCAGTGTTTTTACTGCCAAAGAACCCATTTGATTTCTTGGTTGCGCTACAGTTGTCATTTGTATCTGTGGAAGAGAAGCAAAATAGACATCATCAAATCCAACAAGACCGAATTTTTCTGGTACAGAAATTCCATTTTCTACCAGATATTGAAAAACACCCAACGCAATTAAATCATTGCCACAAAAGGCACAATCAGGGGGATTCTTTGTATCCATTAAGCTTTTAATGATCTGATACCCGCTTTCAATCGTAAATGGTCCAAACCGAATATTCTCTTCACATAAACAAAAATTTTGTTTTTCAAGCGTTTTCCGGTAACCTTCCAAACGATCTGCATTGGAGCGTGATTCTTTTGCACCACCGATAAATGAAAACTTTCTATATCCGCATTGAATCAGATGATTTGCTGTGTCTTTTCCGCCTTTATAATTATCTACTTCAATAAAGCTTAGTCCATTGGCTACTAAATTGGAAATCATCACAGTTGGAATATTAAGGTCAAGGTACAAATCGGGTGAACGATCAGCTGGTTTAAAGATGATCCCATCAACCCGTTGATCCTGTATTAATTTCAACTGAGCTTTCTCGATCTCAGGATCCCAGTTTGTACTGCAGAGGATTGTATTATAGCCATATTGATATGCTGTTTCATTGACAGCCAGTGCGATGTCAGAAAAAAATGGATTGGAAATGTCGGGGACGATTAACGCTAATGTTAATGTTTGATTCGTCTTCAAACTTCTGGCATGAATGTTTGGACGATAACCGAGGTCTTTTGCCGCTTGCAAAATTTTTTCACGAGTATCAGCATTTACTCCCGAACGATTATTTAATGTTCGGGATACAGTGGCATAAGAAACACCGGTTGTTTCTGCGATATCTTTAATCGTCACATCGGACATGAGCTGCTCTTTTTTGTCTATAATTGAAGTTTTTCACCATCATCAGCAACAATGAAAATGGATTGAATTATAAAAAGATCTAAAAAAAATATGAGTATCTGAATCTTCTCTGAAATTGGAGTAATCAAATACTCATATTTAGCCTAACCATCACAAACTAATTTCCGATCAGTATCGAATGACAAAAACAGAAAAATTGTTATTTCTTTAATGAAATCGATTTTTTTACGGCTGCGATTACATCAGTTGGAGTTAAACCATAGACGCTGGCAAGATACTCTGGTGTACCTACTTGTCCAAATTCATCCTTGACTCCAACTCGAATGACTGGTGTCGGTTTAGTCTCGGAAAGACAACTGGCGACTGCAGCACCAAGACCACCAACAATATTTCCGTTCTCGGCAGTAACAACTGCTCCAGTTTTTTCAGCATACGCAAGAACCTTTGCTGAATCTAACGGTTTAATGGTAAACATGTCAATCACTGCGACTGAGATTCCTTCTTTTTCAAGTTCTTCAGCAGCTTTCAGCGATTCTGAAACCATATATCCACAGGCAAAAATAACAGCGTCCTTCCCGTCCCGAAGTAAATTCGCCACACCTGGTTCAAAAACCGAGTCTTCAGAATAAATTGCGACACAATTTTTTCTGCTTAAACGGCAATAGGTTAAACCTGGGCGATCCTTTATTACCGGCAGAAGGGCAGCAGTCATGGCACTGTCCGTGAATTCAATCACAGTCGAGTGCGGGATTGCACGATAAAGGCAGATGTCTTCAAATGGCATGTGCGTCCCCCCATTGTATGCAGAGGTAATTCCGGGATCAGAGCCAATGATCCTGACATTATTTTTTGCATACGCGATTGAAATAAAAACCTGATCAAAGCAGCGTCTTCCAGCAAACGAGGCAAATGTGTGCATAAACGGCTTCTTGCCAACTGCAGAAAGCCCACCTGCCAAACCGGCCATATTAGCTTCTTGTATACCTACTTCGATAACCTGGTTGGGAAAGACTTTTTCTAAACCGGATGTGCCAATTGAATTCATCAAATCCGCATCCAGATATACTACCTGTGAATCTTCTTCAATTAATTTCCGGATAGTATCACCAAAGACAGTTTTTCCGGCTTTTGCTTCTTTTCCACCGTTATAAATGCATTTAAACATGGTTTTTCTATCCTTCCTTTTGTTTGATAAGCTGGTTAATAATCTCATCAGCCAATTCTGTTGATATATTAAGATGATGATTGAGGACTATATCCTCAATTTGTTTCACGCCGCTTCCCTTAATGGTATCCAAGACGATCATTGCAGGATGATCTTTTTGATTTTTCTGTGTTTCAAGAATTACTTCATAGATTTTATCCGGATCGTTACCCTGGATTCTCTTGACGTACCAATTGAAACTTTCAAATTTTGCAGCAGGATCCTCTAAATTGCAAATATCAGAGACATAACCATCCAATTGCCGCTTATTGTAATCAAGAAAAACAATGAAATTGCCGAGCTTGTGTTGGGCAGCGAAAAGGGCCATTTCCCAAACTTGACCTTCCTGACATTCACCGTCACCCAAAACGAGATAGACGCGGGCATCTTTCCCTGAAAGTTTAAGCCCCAACGCCATCCCGCAAGCAGTGGAAGCTCCTTGTCCGAGTGAACCGGTTGTCATATCCACGCCGGGAGTAAGATTCCGGTCACAATGACTGGGAAGGATTGTTCCATTTTGGTTGAGGGTTTTCAGGACTTCAAGTGGAAAATATCCTTTTAATGCTAATGTTGCGTATAAAGCCGGTCCAGAATGTCCTTTTGAAACCACAAGCCGATCGCGATCCTCCCAGTTCGGATTTTTTGGATCGATTCGTAGAATCCCACCATAAAGAGCCGCTAAACAATCCGTGATGGAAAGAGATCCGCCCATGTGACCAAATCCTCGGGCTTTAAATGCTTCCATCTGTTGAATTCGGATGTCAGTTGCAAATTCCTTTAAAGGCGTAAGCATAGTTTATTGTCCTTTCAAATCTGCATGATTCCATCTTCCGCTGGATATATTCAGTTTTGTACAAAGTGAATATTTCCACGGAAAACTTATTTTCTGAAGTCAATTTTATCTTATAATTGTCTGCAATTCGAAATTTAAAGATATTTTTATAAAAGGCGATAATTTGTTGTTCTTTTATTTTTAAATAAGATATAGAAACTTAAGAACACCAAATTATCCCTCTCATTATTCGAATAACTGCATCTTCATTATGAGAAGACTTTTATAAGAAATGAATTCATGCAAAAACATTTCATATAATAAATATGATTAATTCCCCTCCCAAGGGGAATTAATCGGTATAAATTTTGATGAAAAGAATAGTCAGATGATAAGTTTTACATCTCGCTCGTATGCTTTTTCCATCGCTTCAATTAACGGAAGTTTCTTCCCTGACATAAAGCGGATCATTGCACCTCCGCCGGTGCAAACATAACTGATTTTTTTCATGTCGATAAAACGACTGGCGGAACTGATCGTGTCCCCTCCTCCGATTACCGAATAGGCTTCAGAATCAGCAATGGCTTGCCAGAGACCTCTTGTGCCCGTTTCAAAAAATGGATTTTCATAAACACCGGCAGGTCCATTAGCAAAAATGGTCTTTGCATCGAATAAAATTTTTGAATATTGTTCGATCGTTTTTCTGCCAACGTCCAGATATAAAGTATCTTTAGGCATTTCTGCAACATCCATTTCAACACGTCTATGGTTTTCTTCAAAAGCGACATCCACTGGCATAACGATCCTGTCAGGAAAATCACGCAGATATTCTTTTGAATCATTGACGAATCCAATCAGATCCTTGTCTTTCAAGAATTGAACAGTCTTTTCTCCGACATCGATACCTGAAGCATACAACATAACTAAACCGGTTAGACCACTGGTCAAAATTTTATCAGCTGTCCCATTGGCGAGAACAATTTTCATCATTCCGTATGCATCTGAAATCTTGGCTCCTCCCAAAACGAAAACCGTTGGTTTTGCAGCGCCATGCAAAACTTTTGACAGCGCTTCATATTCCTGAAATAAAAGCGGTCCGGCGGCTGTTGGAAGTAATTCCTGAAATGCAACCATACTGGGAGAATTTCTATGAGCTGCCGAAAATGCTTCATTAACATAAAGATCAAATAAAGGTGCAAGTTTCCTGACTTCCCAAGTTTTTGTGTAAGCAGCAGCATCCAGTTTCACATCTTTTTCAAAAGTGGATACTTCTTCCGTTAAATACCGTAAGTTCCCGAGAATAATGGTTTCGCCCGCTTTTAATTGTTTGATACGACCGATAGCTGCTGGACCGCAAACATCATCAATATATTCAACTTTTGTCTTCAATAATTCAGAAAGACGATCTGCATGTTCCTGAAGATCTGCCAGATTTTGATAATCAAGAGTATCTCCCTGGTGGGCAATGATAGCAATTGCTGCTCCGTTATCCAACAGTTCCCGAATAACCGGTATAGTCTTTACAATTCTTTCATCATTAATGATTCTTTTTGATATCGGATCGAGCGGGGAATTGATATCAGGCCGCAAAAGTACTTTTTTGCCGGCTAACGGAATCCCCTGCAAAGAACGCATTTTTATTTCCATTTTCCAATTCCTAAATATTCATTTGTCTTTGCGACACCTTCGAGACGATTCGTTTGCATTTCACATGCTGCGCGGATACCATCGACAGTTTCCGGAATCGTTACGGATTCCTGAGGAATGTTTATTGCAAACATGATATCGTCGCCTGATTCCACAATACTGTCTTCCCACAAACCGATTTCATACATATCACCGCGCGGGTTGCCAAGATCACGAGCATATTTAAAGAAAGAAGCATTTCCCAGAAAACCATCACTGATCCTTACTACTCGAATCCGATCATGGCTTAAGAATGATTTGAGAGCCATTTCTTTGGTGATTTTTCCTTTACCGGTTGCAACGACTGTAATTATGTGTCCGTGTGTGACTGGAGTATGAATCAAAATCCCTGTAGCATTGATATGCGGCATGATCGTCATCAAATCCACAGCCTGGTGACTGGGTGCTTTGTCAATTTGTAGTGCATTCGTTAAACCTCGATGATAATCACCAGGATCAGCAACGCGTCGGACAATCGTAATTGCTACTCGGTCTAAACCGTATTCTCTGTCCAAACAATCTACAGCACGAATTAAACCAGTGGTATTGCAGGAAGTCAGCTTTAGGAATTGTTTTCCAATTCCTTTTTCATAATTGGCATATCCATGAAAGAAAACATCAGCAACGGAATTCTTTTCACCACCCTGGAATATGGCTTTTTTTTCATATTTTGCATAAATCTCTTTGTTTTTTGCCCCAACACCGGCATTGGTGGCATCCAAAATAATATCGGATTTCTGAACCATTTCTTCCATAGTCCCTGAAACAGGAATCTTCATCTTCTCAAATTCTGATCGATAATCCTCAACTGAGAGAAATAGATTATAGGGCATGCCCTTTTCTTTCAACGCACGGATTGCCAGCGTTGGCGCAACGTCAGCCACACCAATTAATTCCATGTCCTTTTGTAGTGCAACTCCATCTGCCAAACGTTGTCCAATCGTTCCATAACCACAAACACCTACTTTAATCATCACATTCCTCCTAAATTCGATTGTTTTATAAGCCGGAAGCTTCTCGAATGTATTTTCGAGCTTTTACTGCATATTCAAAAGGATTTGCTTTCGCAGGATCCTGTTCTGCTTCCACAACAACCCACCCTTCGTAATCAGCCTGTGCAAGGATTTCAAAAATGGGTTTGAAATCAACATCTCCGTCTCCCGGTACTGTAAAGACACCGGCTCTTACCGCATCCAGGAAGCTCATATCCTGGGATTTTACTGTTTCGTAGATAACTTTACGCATATCCTTGAGATGAACATGTTTGACACGCTGAACATATTTCTTTAAAACAGGCACCGGATCAATTCCGGCAAAACTTAAATGGCCGGAGTCAAATAAAAGAAAAACAAGATTTGGATCAGTCATATCCATGATATGGTCAATTTCTTCGGATGTTTGTATGCCGGTTCCCATATGGTGATGGATTGTAAAAAACATACCTTTTTCACGCGCTAATGCACCCATTTCATTGAAACCCTGAGCAACTAATTTCCATTGTTCTTCCGAATAGACAGGTTTATTCTTCAAAATTGGGACATCTAATTTTCCTTGAATCGAATTTCCCTGTTCAGAAGCTCCGATTACTTTTGCTCCAAGATAATTTAATTTATCCCGATGTTGAATAAATGCACGGATCGTATCTGAATACGGGAGAGAAGTCAAAAGTGTTGAAAACCATGCGTTGCAGACCTGCAAACCACGAACATCCAGAAAATGCTTCAAAACTACAGGATCTTTCGGATATTTATTTCCGATTTCGCAGCCTTTAAATCCGGCCAACGCCATTTCGCTGATGCATTGTTCGAATGAATTTTCAGCACCCAGATCCGGCATATCATCATTAGTCCAGCCGATCGGGGCAATCGCCAGTTTAACTTTTTCAGAATTTAACATAATAAATAATCTCCATTGATTAATAATCTCTTGCTTTGGATATTTGATCCCGCATATCAGCATATGCATCCAGGACGGATTTGTCTTTCGCAACTTCTGCAACACCGACACGCCACCAACTTTCATAACCTGGAGTCATGCTCCCTGGAGTCACCTTAATGTCAAAAACACATGGGAGACTTTGTTTACTGGCATCTTCGAGCGCTGAATGTAATTCTTGTACCGTTCTGATCGAGTAACCGATAGCTCCGTATCCTTCTGCGATTTTTGCAAAGTCAATTGGAACTGTTGGACCATCTAACAATCCAGATTCCGGATTTCGAGCCTTAAAAACAGTTCCGAAAGTCTTGGTTCCCTGATTGTTTTGAAGATTTTCGATACATCCCCATCCGGAATTGTCAAAAATCATGACGTTGATTTTCAGACGCTCCTGTATAGCAGTATACAATTCACTATGAAGCATCAAAAAACTTCCATCACCTAAAAATGTGTACACTTCCGACGCAGGGGTTGATAATTTAACTCCGACGGCTGCACAGATTTCATAACCCATGCAGGAAAAACCGTATTCCATGTGATAGGAACAGGGATCTCCCGGCCGAAAGAGACGTTGCATATCCCCTGGAAGGCTGCCAGCAGATCCAACTGCGATATCTGATGGCTTCATGAATTGATTGATTTCTCCCAGTGCGCGTGTCTGAGAAAGTCCTTCTTCTGATTCCGGTAAGGAATAAAGGTTATCAACAATTTCATCCCATTCTCGTTTTGCAGAAATGATTTCATCCGTGTAGGTTGTACAGTATTTCTGGCCGCTTAGAACGGCATGCAAAGATAAAATGGCTTCTTTCGCATCAGCCTGAACTGGCAGTGCATCCATTTTTACCGTATCAAATGAACAGATATTGATTGATATCATGCGAACGTCAGGATTTTGAAATAACCACTTGGAACAGGTTGTAAAATCAGTAAAACGAGTTCCTATTCCGATTATTAAATCTGATTTTTTCGCAATGATATTCGCGGCTTTCGTACCAGTGACTCCAATTCCGCCTAAATTCAAGGAATGATTCCAGGAAATGACCGATTTTCCGGCCTGGGTTTCACAAATCGGGATATTAAAATTCTCTGCAAATTGCTGTAATTCTTTCCATGCTTCACTGTATCGAACACCTCCACCACAGATGATTAATGGTTTTTTGCTCGATTGAATCCATGTCGCCGCTCTGTCGATTTGTCCTTGTGTCATCGGGCGGCGATCAAAATGCCAAACCCTTTTTTGGAAGAAATAATCCGGATAGTCATAAGCTTCCCCTTCAACATCTTGAGGTAAAGCAACACAAACCGCGCCTGTATCTGCTGGATCCGTCAACACCCGCATTGCATGAATTAATGCTGTCATCAACTGTTCCGGCCGTTCGACCTTGTCCCAATATTTGCAAACACCTTTAAAGGCGTCGTTGACTGTCGCACCATAATTAGTGGGAAACTCCACCTGTTGCAGAACAGGGTCAGGTTGTCTGGTTGAAAATGTATCACCCGGAAAAACCAGGAGAGGAATCCGATTGGCAGATGCGGTACCGCAGGCAGTAATCATGTTGAGAGCGCCAGGTCCAATGGAGGACAAACAAGGTAAAATTTTTCTGCGGTTATATTGCTTCGCATAGCCAATAGCTATATGCGCCATTCCTTGTTCATTATGCCCTTGATAAAACCGGATACGGTGACCACCCTGTTCCAAAGCCTGTCCGACTCCTACGACACAACCATGACCGAAAATGCCAAGCATTCCTTCGATAAAGCGATCTTCTTTACCGTCAAATTCGACGTATTGATTATCCAGGAATTTGACCAAAGCCTGAGCCATAGTCAAACGAATTCGTTTCATTACTTCTCCTTTTTCTCTGAAAAAGGCCAGAATTTTGCATCTGGTTCAGTGACCCACAAATGTTCTGGCAAAAATGTCGGTTGGATATATGGATTACTATCCAAATGGCGAATTACCCACAAATACCAAAGAGCATATCCAGGATAGGTTACATGGGGATGTGTTTTTCCGGATGTGATCAGAATTGTGTCGTTTTCGCTGAGTTTAATTACATCATCACCAACTTCAGCAAACGCATGTCCTCCTCTGGGATTTGTTTTGTAGTAATATATTTCAGGTTGGGGATGATGGTGGGGAGGATAAGAACTCCATTTCCCCGGAAAACCGATTACTTCGCCAATTACAAAATTTGAATATGGTGCATTTTTGTAATCAAAGGTCGTCCTGACAATCCTGGTAGAGGTTTCCTGCATCGTTCCTGCACCGCGATATTCATCTTTAGTTTCTTTTGGTTCATAAAGACGAGACTCAAAAACTTTTGAATTTTCTGTTCGATGTACGGTAATTTCAGAATCCTCAGAAATGCCAATGATTTTTAATTTAACGCCGGATGGTATGTGAAGCACCCAGGGAGAATCATCGAAACAATTCTTTCTATAAATTGTTTTTTCAACACCGTTATACGACAGGAGGATTTCTCCATATACTAACAAAAAAGCACGTTCGAGATCAAACACATCTTCAAAGATTTGGCCTTTTCTAAGACGTAAGATTCCAAAATCCATGAGCATATCCGGATTTCCACCAATCCTTGTTATTTCAGTGTATTGATATTGAAAATCAAGACCTCTGATGTGAAAATTATTCATGAATATTTCTTTCCTCACTTAATATTTTATTGAATTTCAGAGAGTTTTACTGGTCGATTCTCAAGCATTGATTTTTTTGCGGCGATTGCAATTTTGATCGGTTTCAATCCATCTTCAATCGTGACAGGTACCGCTGTCTGATTCTGGATTGCATCGATAAAAGATCGCATTTCGTCACCGAATGATTGCATGTATCGTTCCAGGAAGAAGTAGAGTGGCTTGTCTGAGCAAACAGCGTCTTTTGAACTGAATTTAACGGTTGTTTCCGTATCATTTTCTGCAACTGCAGATCCTTTTGTTCCAAAGACTTCAACCCTTTGATCATAACCATAAACAGCTTTCCGACAATTATCGATTACTGCAATTGCGCCGTTTTCAAAGCGTAATGTGATGACTGCTGTGTCAATGTCGCCTGCTTTTCCGATCTCTGGATCAACCGTAACTGCACCCACTGCAAACACTTCTGTAACCTCACTGCCTGCCTGAAAGCATGCCATGTCAAAATCGTGGATGGTCATATCGAGAAACATACCCCCGGAGCTTTTTGCATATTCCGGAGATGGTGGTTCCGGATCACGAGATGTAATTTTTATGATTTGAACTTGACCAAGTTTTCCTTCCGTTGAGAGTGCTCGGATGCGTCGAAAATTATGGTCAAATCGGCGGTTGAAACCAATTTGCATCCTGACACCGGATTCTTGGATGACTTTTTGTGTTTCAAGTATTTTTGATACCGCAGTATCGATTGGTTTTTCACAGAAGATATGTTTTCCGGCTTTTGCGGCTTCCATTGCTATATCGGCGTGAGTATTCGTCGGAGAACAAATTAAAACAGCATCGATGGATTGATCATCAAGAATTTTGTGATAATCCGAATATACATTCGGGATACCAAATGTCTCTGCAGCATTTTTTGCTGCATCAATGAAGGGATCAGAAATTGCTGCAATTTCAGCTTGCGGAATATTATTCGAAATCGATTGTGCATGAACACGTCCGATACGTCCTGCTCCAATTATGCCAATACGTACTTTTTTCATAACAAGATGCTCCTGTAATTTAAATAGTTGATTGATTCGATAAACTGATTTGGCAATCCGATCTTGGCTTTTCACATGATGGAAAAGGCCTTTTGTTATTCCTTTTTTCCTAATGAAGCTACAAAAAAGAATAACAAAATTTCTCTTTTTATATGAAAAAGCAATCAAAATTTCGAATTGTTGATCCGATCTGACTGTAACGTTATATACTGATTGTAAACGTTTACAGTCATAAGTTTATGATATCACTTTGTCACCCAAGATACAAGTTTAGAAATGTAATATAAATCCATGCAATATCTCATGGAGAATTATTTTTATATAGATGGCGAATGGGCAAAATTAATAAAGATAATATAAAAATGTTGGCTTTTTTCGTAACAAAAACGACAAAAAAATCTTTTTTGTCGTTTTTGTTTATTGATCGTATGTAAATTTTCGAAAACTAAACCCTTGTCAAAGAACGATATTTCATTCTATGAGGTGTATCGGCTGCGGCGCCCAACCTTTTTCTGCGATCCTCTTCGTATTGCGTATAATTACCATCAAAGAACGTAATGTCCGTATCTCCTTCAAAAGCAAGGATATGTGTTGCAATACGATCTAAAAACCAACGATCGTGGGAAATTACCAGCGCACATCCCCCAAAATTCTCGAGTGCCTCTTCTAATGCTCTGATTGTGTTTACATCGAGATCATTGGTTGGTTCATCCAGAAGCAGTACATTGGCCTCACTTTTCAAAGTTCTGGCCAATTGAACTCGATTCCTTTCTCCACCTGAGAGATTTCCGACTTTCTTTTGCTGATCTGTTCCAGAGAAATTAAATCTTGAAACATATGCTCGAGAATTCACTGTTCTGTCTCCGATTTTAATTTCTTCAGCTCCTTCAGAAATTACTTCCCAAATAGTTTTTTCCGGATCGAGACTGTCACGACTTTGATCCATATAACCAAGTTTGACAGTTTCTCCGATGCGGATAGTTCCGGTTTCAGGTTTTTCAGATCCGGTGATCATACGGAATAATGTAGTCTTTCCAGCTCCATTCGGACCAATAATACCAATAACACCACCAGGGGGCAGATTGAAAGCAACATGTTCCATAATAATGCGATCACCAAAAACTTTGGAGACATCTTTCATTTCGATGACCAGGTTCCCCAATCTTGGGCCGGGTGGAATGAACAGCTGCAGATCTGAAGCGGATTTAACAAAATCCTGCGACAAGAGCTTCTCATATGAGGTAATTCTGGCTTTCGATTTCGAATGTTGGCCTTTGGGAGACATTCGGATCCAATCAAGTTCTCTTTCAAGTGTTTTTTGCCTTTGGCTTTCGCCTTTCTCCTCGTTTTGCAGACGATTTTTTTTCTGTTCCAGCCAGGATGAATAATTCCCCTGATAGGGTATACCATGTCCACGGTCAAGTTCCAAAATCCATCCGGCTACATGATCCAAAAAATATCGGTCATGCGTTACCGCAATAACGGTTCCAGGATATTGCTGCAGATGACGTTCGAGCCATGCAACAGCCTCCGCATCGAGATGATTGGTTGGCTCATCCAACAGCAGGATATCCGGTCGCTTTAAGAGCAGTCGGCATAAGGCAACTCGTCTGCGCTCACCTCCGGAAAGCGTAGCGATCGATGCATCCTGAGGTGGACAGCGAAGTGCCTCCATCGCCATATCTAATCTTGCATCAATATCCCATGCATCTAACGCATCAATTTTTTCTTGAACTTTTCCCTGCCGATCTATGAGTTTATTCATTTCTTCATCACTCATCGGATCCAAAAATTTATTGCTGATTTCTTCAAATTCTCTGAGGAGTGAAATGGCTTCGTGTGCTCCTTCTTCCACCACTTCCCGAACAGATTTCTTATTATCAACGAGGGGCTCCTGCTCAAGATATCCGATTGTATATCCTGGAGCGATAACAGTTTCTCCGATGAAATCTTTATCGATGCCAGCCAATATTTTCAACAGAGAGCTTTTCCCAGATCCGTTCAGACCAAGCACGCCAATTTTTGCGCCATAGAAATAGGAAAGATAAATGTCTTTTAAAATGACTTTTTTATCATAATTCTTGGAAACCCCGATCATGGAGTAAATTACTTTATTTTGTTCAACAGCCATCTTTAACCACCATCTTTCTTAATTTTCATTCCCAGTTTTGAAAAATAACACATAATAAATTCAACATGATTTCCCTGGATAATAATTTCCCCATCTTTCATGGAACCACCCGTACCGCACTGTTTTTTTATTTTTCCGGCATGGTACTGCAGTTCTTCCTGAGTGCCTGGAATTCCTCGAATAACCGAAACTTCTTTCCCTGCTCTCCCCTGTTTTTCCCTGCGAACACGGATGGTTCCATCCGGAAAGACAGAGGTTGTTGTATTATTTTTCTTACATTTACAGGTTTGTTTCGGAAATCCGCAGTCAGGACATATTCTTCCTGACTCAGTAGAAAAAACGACTGGATTTTCGTTTCTTTTCATATGGGATTTATTATAACGAATTGTTGTGGCTATCCGTCATTCTCATGAAAAAAGTAGCGATTCGAAATTTGAAAAAAAATTATATCGCCTACAAATTTCAAAAGGTAGAATTATAAAAAATGCCGATAGTTTATATGTCGGCATTTTAATAATAAATAAAAAAATATGCAATTTAAATTTGGACTAACTCAACTTTTAAAACTAATAAAAAATCCAATAACTCCGCAAAGACAGAGCAATAGCAATACTGCGACACCAATGATCGCCCATATCCAAATTTTTCGGTTCGAATTCTGGGAAGCAGTTTTCGTTGAATTCGATTGGAACTGCGATTCCGTCACAGGATTCTCATTGGCCGAAGATGGAAGGTTGTCGAATTCATCTTTTATTTCCTTAACCTCAGGTGTTCTCGGTTTTGGAGTTGGAATATATTCAGGTATGTGAACTGAATTTCCTGTTTTTGAGGTTGATTCATTTTCCTGGAAAGAATCTTTTATATCTGACAAAGGACCTGCTACCTGTTCTTCCGCTTCAATTTTTTCTACTTCTCCAAAGGCATCCGGAAGTTTTTCTTCAGCCAATGAAATCGATTCTACAGGAACCGCAGAAACTGAAACTGCACTGGATACTTCATTAGCGGAGGTTGAAGAAACATCCGCACCGCAATATGGGCATTGTTCAACATCCGAAGAGATTGTTCCGTTGCAATTTGGGCATGTTTTATTATTTTGATCCATTATTTTTCTCCGACTCACAAGGATAATTCTCAGAAATTTCGTGTGTCTTTTATTTATACTTCATATACGATCGTGCGATCAAAACGTTGCGGATCAATTTCACCGGTCCATGGACCATGTTTTTCCTGTTTCATTGAGGTAATAATTCCAGCGATCTTGCATGACCGTTCCGGATCAAATTTCAATCTGGATCCGACATAGGATGTGATGCATGTATCACCGCGGCCGGTTCTTCCATCCAGATTTTTCGGAAGGAATGGCGCTCTGAAAAATTTTCCATCCGCATATACCAACACTTCTTTGGTCTGCGTCAGAACGATTTCTTTTGGACCGTATTCCGCTAATATTCTGGCGGCTTTTTCAAGATCCTCTGTGCCGGTGATGTGTTGCGCTTCAGCTTTGTCAACTTTCAGGAAAGTGACATGTTTTAGTCCTTCTTCCATATCTTTCCATGGTCTGAAGTTCAGGTCATCTCCTTCCGGTACGCGAACAAATCCCTGGACATCCAATGCAACTGGCGCTTTTTCTGATAGTTTGATTAAAGTCTGTAAAGAGACTTCTCCTGCAATAATTGGTGTGATCATAATAATTTTCGGTTCGACATCCGGGATATCTGAATAAGGAATCTCCCCCGCAAATCCGTTCAGTTTGCATATTCTTCGTTCCATATCTGCAGATTGGTAGATATTAATGCAACCGGAAGATTGGGCTGCGGGTTTCACATCCAATTCGATTCCCAAATCAGTTAAGTCCTTCAAGTAATGAAAATCATCCGGATTTCCGCGTGTTACAACTCCTACTTCCAAGCCCAGCCTTTTTAAGACGACGCTACCGTAATAAACTGCACCGCCCGCAGATTCAAAACCTTCATTGTCGATGATGATTTTATCTTTGGCAAAATGACCGATCATTAAAATGTCTAAATTTTTTTTCATGGCATTTTCCTTTATTTCATATGTTGTCTAATAATAATCAGATTTGAAATACACAATTTCTGAATAATTTTGTGGAGTTAAACTTTACGTTGGTGTTGCTGAAACTTCAATAGTGGCTGTAGGAGTTTCTGGTGTATTCGTTGGAGGAATCGGAGACTCCGTTGGAAGAGCTGTCGGTGGAATCGGAGATGCCGTCGGAGCCTGTGTGGCACTGGGAGCTGTTGTAGAAGTTGGAATTGGAGTCGCTGTGCTATTTAGGATACCGTTGTAATAACAATTTATTTGATATGGAACCGTATTCTTGCAGTACGTCTCACATCCTTCCCCTTGTTGCAGACTCAATTCGGCTGAAGAACACATATGTCCAAAATAGGATCCGGTTGTTGCGGTAAATTGTGGCGTTGTAGTAATCGTTGCCGTATAGGTTGCAATCGAAGTCAGCGATGTGTAGTCCCCAACGATCAGGGTATAACTGAAATAGAAAAATGGAGTGCCATATGCATCAGCCAAATACCAGTTAGATGTGTAGGTACCAGTGGCGGATGGTGCGATCAGATACATGGATGTTGTATAATCACTGCCTACACCAACTGCATAGGAGAGCGCATAGGAAGAACTGTAAGCCAATTGTGTTCCGTTATAGAAAACGAGGTCATAATCTGTAGACCAGGTGGTAGTCCCTGTATTGTTTAGTTCAATTGTCAAATAGAATACCTGGCCTGGTAAAACCGTTGTATTTGAAACAGGAGAAAAACTGACCCATGCAGCAGAATCTTTTAACCCACCTGATGTGATCACGGATGGTGCAGCCGTTGCAGGATTAATATAACGCAATGTAGTTGGAAGAATGATCGGTGTGAAAGTATAGACAGGCAGTGTGTTTTCTACGATCGGTGAAGCAGTTTCAGTCGGAGGCATAGCGGCTGCTGTTTCAAGTTGGTTAATCTGCTCCGTTGCTGCTTTGTCTGTATTGCGAATAAGGACAGCATCTGGTGTATTGGCGCAAGAAGAAAAGAAAACCAAACAAAATATAAACAGGATAATACTATGAATTGCTTTTTTCATGATTCCTCAAAAATCAGTTTTTTTCTAAATGAAATGGTTCCTCAATAAAATTCACTTAAAATTTTTTAAAAAAATTATTATGAAGAGGGGGTTTCAGATGCAATTATGGTTGGTTCACTGGTAATGAAAGTCTGATCACCCACAATAACTGTGTAATAAACATAATAAAAAGTGATGCCTTCCGGGCTGGAAAATGACCATTCTGTCTGATAAGTCCCGTATTCTAAAGGGGCAGTGGATGGCATAGTAACGATCAATGTCTGCCCTGGTTGAACAACTTGATTGATTTCATAAGAGGATTGATCAGCCAGTTGAATGCCTTTGTGATAAGCAAATTTATATTTTCCGGACCAGGTAGCTGTCCCTATGTTTTTCAATTGCCAGGTCAGTTTAAATTTTTGACCGGGTGTAAATTGATTCGGATATGGTTCTACATTGATAAATTCCACCTGATATGGATTAATAATATTTGCGGTAGGTGTCGCTTCAATATTAACCACCGCTGTCGGTATGAGAATAATCGGATTATTGGTAGGTAGTGAAGTGGGAGTATTACTGGGAGATGCTGTAAACGTGGGTGTCGGTGGAATCGATCTTGCTGTTTCGGTCAGATTCACTGCTATTGTCTGTGCAGCTTCAGTATAAATCGTAAATTTTTTTTCCTGAGGAATATGAGAGCATGCAGCAATGCTGATAAGAAAAGTGAATATAAATAAATGAAGGCTGATAGGTTTCATAATACTCTTTCCATTGTGAATCTATCGATTATTATAGCCTCATTTATCGGATTCACAAAAAAAGAAAGGTAATACGACGACGGGAACTAAGATCCAGCAGATTTATTTCTGCTGGACTCGCTCCGATATTAATGGAAAAATTCTATTTAACTTAAGAAAAAAAACATATGGGCATCTTTGGAAAAGCGATGCTTATATGTTTTCATGACTTTAAAACATGAAGGCAGTTTTCAATAAAGGATACTTTAACGCTTGTTTTTTCCGGAATAATATCTAACCTTGCCGGATCTGTTTCATGCGCAGTAATTTGTTTCCCGTTCAGATCCAAAACATATTCAATAGATTCTCCAAGGTAAGCAGCCTGGATTATTTTCGCATCAAATTTACCTTCTTCTCTGCGAACATGGACCATTTCCGGGCGGATTACTACATCGACTTTATCATCTGTCCGAAAATATGCATATCGTGGATCTGAAAGGAAAATAGATTTTCCTTCTACATCGATTTCTAAATTATCTTGCGAGAATTTTTTTATAATTCCATTCAAAAAATTTGCCCGTCCGATAAAATCCGCAACAAATTTTGTTTTCGGGTAACGGTAAATTTCCCGCGGAGCACCAATTTGTTCAATTTTTCCGGCATTCATGACGACGACTTTATCTGAAAGGACCATCGCTTCCAACTGATCGTGTGTCACGTAAACGCATGTGAAACCTAATTCTTTTTGTAGTTGTCGAATTTCAAAACGCATTTTTTCGCGCAATTTCGTGTCAAGATTCGATAATGGTTCATCCATTAATAGCACTTTCGGTTCCATTACCAGCGCTCTTGCAAGAGCAACCCGTTGCTGTTGTCCACCGGAAAGCTGGTTGGGAGCTCGCGTTTCATATCCCTCAAGATGTACCATTTCCAACACCTGGTTGATACGTCTCTTTTGATCTTCATTGCTGATTTTTTGTACATTCAGACCATAGGCGATGTTTTCGTAAACATTCAGATGCGGAAAAATCGCATAACTTTGGAAGACCATGGACATATCTCTTTTGTGTGTCGGAATATTGTTAATCAGTTTCCCATCCAAAAGGATATTACCCCCTGTCGGAAACTCAAATCCGGCGATTAATCGAAGTGTCGTAGTTTTTCCGCAGCCTGAGGGTCCAAGCATGGTCACCAATTCCCCTTTATTGATTTCAATGCAAATACCATCCAGTGCTTTGACCTCTTTAGCTCCTCCACGGGGAGGAAAAACTTTTTCAACATGATCAATTTCAAGGTACATAAATTATTTCTCCTATAAATCCAGTATTTCGAAATATGGAGAGAAATTTCTCTCAACATTCAAAAAGCCAGTCAAAAATCTGAATAGATTTAATCAATCAGAAGGCGGAATTGATATCAATATTTGTATCAATTTTCAAGATCTTTCTGGTAACAATGCTCATGATTCCGATGAAAAGCAGAACGAGAACAATTATGACTGAAGAATAGGTCGCCGCATAACTGATCCCATCCTGTTCCCATCCACTCATAATCGATGCTGTCACAATCTGCCATTTTGCTGTCACGAGGAAAATAATTGCGGAAAGACTTGTCATGTGACGTGTGAAGCTAAAGATTAAACCGGTCATTAATGCTGGCAAAATCAATGGCAGGGTCACTTTCCGAAATGTATATTGACTATCTCCGCCTAAAATCGTGGATGCTTCTTCAATTGAATTATCAATCTGCTGCAAAGCGGCGATTCCAGAACGTACTGAAGCGGGAAGTGAACGAACTAAGAAAGCGAAAAGAATAATATAGGCACTCCCGTTCATTTGCATCTGATCTCCTGTAAATAAAATCATGACGGACAAAATCAGAAGTATTGTCTTGATCATTTTTTCAAACTTTCCCCGATATTGATAGATGATCATCGCTGTTATAAAAAACAGACATACACCCAGGAAAAAAGTCGGTAAAGAAAAGGGTACTTCAAGATAATCTGCACCTTGTGTGCATAATGCTTTCCACCAACGGATTTTTTGCTGTTTCCCATAAATACGAATCGGTTTCGTCACATAAGGAATAATTCGGTTTACCAAAAGGTAAATGCCAACCCAAAAAGCAGTTTTCCCCATGCTTCGATAGGACCGCTGCGTGCTCAGGAAGAGTGAGAGCAGAATAAAGCATGCTCCAACGATGTAATAAATATTATTCAAACCGATTCCAAAAGGATTAGTACTTTCAGTAATCGCATTCCTGGTTATTCGCTGAAAATTTATGCCAAACCAACCATTCGGTCCCCAAAGAAATCCGCCGTCATCCAGACAACTAAATACCATACCGATTATTACTCCAGGGATTAAAATTGCAATCCGTTTTTTCCAAGTATCTGTGACACAAGTAATAAAAAACCAGCTACCGGCAGCTACTAAAAACACAGCCAGCCATGGATTTGGAAAGTTAAATGTCAGAATAAATCCCATACCGACGATTGTTCCTGGAACAGCTCCGCCGATATTTGAGCCAAAATCAAGGACTTCTTTCCCTGGAAATTTTTTCCGGACAACAAGGAAAGCAATCACCATTCCCAAAAGTGCTGCAATAGGTGTTGCGTATAGGCTCAAGAATGTTGTGTCCAGGATTGATTCCAGACCGCGTCCAAACATCTTCGTCCAGTTACTCAACGTAGGAGTGAAATTAATACCCCAATTCTTTACAAATGAACTTGCAATGACAGTCAGATAGATAACAACGATAAAAAGGCAGATAATATAGACCAGTACAGCAAAAATCGTACGAATGATATTACTTTTTTCATAAACTTTTCCAACTGTTGGTTTTCCTGTAACGGAAATATACGAACGGCGGGAAATATAATATCTTTGGACAAGGTACACGATCAAAGTCGGCAGAAGCAATACAAATGAGAGTGCTGAAGCTTTTTGATAATTGTATTCACCGATAACTGCCATATAAATTTGGGAAGACAAAACTGTTGTATTGCCTGAAATAAACTGAGGATTTCCCAAATCCGCAAGTGATTCAACAAACAACAGCATAAAGCTGGCTGCGATTCCCGGAATCAGCAATGGCAGTGTAATGGTTCGAAACAGATAAAATCTGCTTGCTCCCAGTGTTTCAGCGGCTTCTTCCATGGATGCATCTAAACGTTCCATCATGGATTTCAACATCAGATAAGAAACTGAGAAGAAGGTTAAAGTTTGAACAATTACCAGACCATCCATCCCGTAGATATCATTCATACCTGTTGAAAATCTGATTCCCAGAAGTGTTTTTGTAACCAAACCATTTCTTCCAAACAACTGAATCATCGCAATTGCAACTGCAAAGGGAGGTGAGACCGTGGGAACTAACGCCAGTAAATGAACAAATCTCTTTCCTGGAACGTTGCAGCGTACGGTTGCATATGCAAATATAAAGCCAACGATTGTTCCACAGGTTGAAGACATTAAACCCATTTTGATCGTGTCAAAAAAAACAATGCGATAAGTGCGGCCGTATTTGGCAGTCTCTTGCAAAATCAGACCAGCTGATTTTAAAAGCTTTGTAATGCCATCGAAGACTGTTCCGTCAAAATAGCGTGCAAATTGTGTCAAATCTGTCTGCCCGGTATCGGATACAAAACCCCGAATGACTGTCCTCAGAATTGGATAGAAGATAAAAATGATCAGAAAGATGAATGAAAAAATTAGTGCAATCATTAAAATCGGATCGCGGGCTATCAATCCGATTTCACGAATTTGGCGGATAATGCCTGATGTCTTTTTTTTCTTAAGAATATTTGGCTGAATTTCTGTCATATCCCGCTCCGCTTGATGATATATGGACTTGTAAGGCTTTTTATGAAAAAAAAAGAAGGGCGGCAGCATGTTTGTACCGCCCTTCAAAATGTTTTAATTATTGATCAAACATTTTTTAGAAAACTATTTCTTCATGACTCCGCTTTCATCCATCTGAGCATTCTGGATTTCATTCGCGAATTTATCCTGGAATTCTTGTTTGTGAGCACCTGACCATGTAAAGTCATAATTAATCAGTTTTACATCCAACAATTCAGGATGTGAAAGTTCAACACCGGAAACTGTCGGTGCCTGATAAGACTGGAATACAGGGCCTAACGCTTGAGCTTCAGGAGTAATCGCCCAGTCATACCATAATTTTGCATTTTCAAGGTTCTTTGCCCCTTTCAAAATTGCTTCAGCTCCGACTTCATAACCAGTTCCTTCTGCAGGGAAAGAGATAGCCATTGGTGCACCGTTATCTTCAATTTCTTTTACCATATCGTGAGAGAACATGACACCAACTCCGAATTCACCGGATGCAATATATTTACCAGCACCCGACCCTGATTTTGTGTACATGGCAACCTGGTCGTTGAATTTTTTCAAATATTCCCAGCCTTTTTCTTCACCCATAACCTGTAAAACAGTTGAGAGGAATGTATACGCAGTACCTGCTGTCGATGGATGAGAAATGACGATTTGTCCTTTAAACTCAGGTTTTAGCAGATCTTCAAATGACTTCGGTGTTTCCAAACCCGGATTTTCTGCTAACCAGTCTGTATTGGTCATGAATGCCAATGAACCCATGTAAATTCCGGTATAGTAGTGATCTTTGTCAACGAATAAGTCATAGAAATCGGGATTGATATTCTTAAGATTCGGGGATTCATATTGTTCCAAAAGACCACCCTGATCTTTCGCTGCGATGAAGCTGTCCATGGGACCACCCCACCAAATATCAAAGGAAGGATTCCCGGCTTCTGCCTGTACACGGGCTAAACCTTCTCCGGATGAAAGGCGAATCCATTGGACATCGATCTCAGGATATTGCGCTTCAAAAGCTTCTTCCATACCCTGGCACCATAATTCCTGGGGAGTACAAAGGACGCTCAGAACACCACTTTGAGCAAAAACAGGCGCCGTAAGAGCAAGCGCTAATACTGCAACAGCCAAAACAAAAATACTTTTCTTCATTCGAATTTTCCTCCTAAAGAGATTAATAAAAAAAACTACAATGTCAAAATAGCATGAGCGTGTCTCATTGATTGCATTGAAATCTATGCCAGGCACATTGTACTGCTCAATTATCAGTATACTTTATATGCTCATTTAAGTCTGTTTAAAAAGAGGAAACAAATAGATAAAAGTGAAATACGTAATAATTTTTTGTGACAAATTACCAAAAAAAACTGGAATACGTTTTTCAGCTTTTGCCAAAAATTGTATTCCTGTTTTTTTATTTGTTGAGGGGATTGCTTATTTGCTTTTTAACGCATCCCGTATCTCAGTTAATAATTTTACTTCGTCCGATGGCTCTGCTGGTTTCTGTGCTTCTGCTTCTTTCTTTTCCAAAGCTTTCATAAAATTCCCCATGGCTTTCATGACAAAGAACAAAACAATCGCGATGATAATGAATGTAACAAAAGCAGAAATAAAATTTCCAATAGTAATAATTGGAGCTCCTGCATCCTGAGCAGCTTTTAACGTTGGATAAGATTCCCCATTTAGAGGGACAAACCAGTTTTGAAACGAGACACCGGAAGTGATTAAACCAATGATCGGCATAAAAATATCATTGATCAGGGAAGTGATAATTGCATTAAAGGCAGTCCCCATCATAAGACCGACTGCCAAACCGATGACATTTCCCTTCGAAATAAAGGCAGAAAACTCAGAGAACATTTTTTTCATATCTTTTCTCCTATGAAAATAATAATGTAAAAAACCTATTCGATTCGAAAAAAAATATTTCTTTTATATGATGATTATGACATAAAAACACAATTTTGAAAAATGAAAAGGCTATTTTTCAAAAATTCATGTTGAGGTGAATTTTTAGATTTAAGAGAAATTAATTTACAATCAAAACCAAATTTCGCTATTCCAGCTTTTTTCCCGGCATTAAAAGATATCTTGCTTTTTTTCTGCAAAAAATTTGTTTAGTTTGATTTGCATAAATATTTCAGGTACGCTTCCATAAAGTCATCCAAGTTTCCATCCAGGACAGATTGTGCATTGCCGACCTCGAATTCAGTTCTGTGATCCTTGACCATCTGGTATGGATGCAGAACATACGATCGAATCTGGCTGCCCCATTCCGCCTTCACATATTCTCCTCGGAGCTCTCCCAATTCTTTTTCTTGTTCCTGATGTATAATATCCAATAATCTGGATTTTAATACTTTCATCGCATTTTCACGGTTCTGAGTCTGCGATCGCTCATTTTGGCACGTTACAATGATGCCAGTCGGAATGTGAAGTAAACGAACCGCTGTGGAGTTTTTCTGGACATTTTGACCACCGGCACCAGATGATTTGAATACATCAATTCGAATTTCGTCTGGCGGAATTTCAATCGACTCATCATCGATCGCTTCCGGAAGAACTTCGACCATCGCAAATGATGTATGACGTCGATGTGCTGAATCGAAAGGAGAAAGCCTAACAAGGCGATGAGTGCCTTTTTCTGATTTTAATTTTCCGTAAGCATATTTTCCAGTAATCGTAATCGTGATAGTCTTTGTTCCAGCTTCTTCTCCCGGAGTGAAATCAACAACATCACACACATAATTGTGCTCTTCACCCCAACGCAGGTACATGCGCTGCAGCATCGAAGCCCAATCATGAGCTTCTGTCCCGCCGGCTCCGGCATGAATTGCAAGGATTGCGTTGCCGCGATCGTACTTGCCAGACAGAAGCGTTGAAAGTTCTTTTTGATTTACTTCATGATTCAAAATGTTGATTTCTTTTTCCAACTCTGAACGCAGTGATTCATCGTTTATCCTGGCCAATTCCAAAGCATCGTTGATACGAGCACTTAGTTGTTCCCAACCAGATACTTCATCCTGAAGGTCGTTCACTTGTTTTAATATTTTTTGAGCACGATCCTGGTCATTCCATAGATCCGGATCTTCTGACTCATGGTGAAGCTGTGATAATGATTCACGAATTTTATCTAATCCGACATTCTGGATTAATTCATCAATTTTTTGTTTGTCCAACAATATTCGGTCAACTAAATCCTGCATCGACTAATTCCTTAATCTCCTATAATTCCTTCTACGAAGCTTTCACGATTAAATCTTTCCAGATCTTCCGGTTTTTCACCTAAACCCGCATAGATGATCGGCAGATCTAATTCCCTTGCAATGGCAAAAGCCATTCCACCTTTTGCGGATGTGTCCAATTTGGCTAATATGGCACCATTTACTTTTACCGATTCTTTAAATGACTTCGCTTGCGATAACGCATTTTGACCGGTTGTTGCATCCAACACAATCCAGGTTGCGTGGGGAGCACCATCCAAAGCTTTACCGATAACACGGTGAACTTTCTTTAATTCTTCCATTAAATTAAAGCGGGACTGGAGTCTGCCAGCTGTATCGATTATCAGGATATCACTGCCACGAGCGATTGCTGCTTGAACAGCATCATAAGCGACGGCTGCTGAATCACCGCCTTCCTTTCCCGCAATAACCGGAATATTCAGACGATCACCCCAAACCTGAAGTTGGTCAATTGCCGCTGCTCGAAACGTATCACCTGCTGCAATCATTACTTTCTTGCCATTTTGCTGATATATTTTTGCCAACTTCGCAGTCGTCGTTGTTTTTCCGGATCCATTTACCCCGACCATGAGGATAACAAACGGTTTTGCGTCTTTCGCATCCTGAAAAGGATCAGGGACGTCTTTTAAGCGATTCACTAACTCAATTTTTAAGTACTTAACTAAATCAGAAGCTTTATATAATCCTTGTACTTCAACAGTCTTTTTCAGACTTTGCAGGATATCTGCGGATGTACCAATTCCTAAATCAGCCTGAATCAGGATTTCTTCTAAATCATCCCATAAAAAATCATCAATTTCATTAGTTCCAAAAATCGAAGCAAGACGTGAAAATGTTACTTTTCTTGTCTTATCCAATCCTTTTATCCATTTTGAGAGAAAATCTGCCATGCTACCTCAATCATTATTCGAGAGTAAATCGGGAAAAATTATATCATGCTTGTGTCAGCAACTGCCCGCATCCAGCTCCGATATCCACTCCTCGTTTCAATCGAATTGAGCAAGCAATCCCATATTTATCCAACATCATTTTAAAATCATTCGTTCGTTCTCTGGTTGATCCTTTTTGATCAAATTTGCTGGTGTTGTTTAAGGGGATCAGGTTGACATGACATAACATACCTTTTAACAATTTTGCCAGAAGCACTGCTTCCTCAGGAGAGTCATTAAATCCGTTAATCAATGCATACTCAAATGTAATTCTGCGACCGGTTTTTTCCGTATAGATTCTGCATGTTTCAATCAATTGTTCCAGCGGGTATTTTTTATTCGCAGGTATGATTAGATCGCGAATTTTCGAAGTGGGTGCATGGAGAGAGACTGCTAAATTTATTTGCCTTTTTGCTTTTGTGAATTTTTCAATCATTGGGATGATTCCCACTGTGGATATAGTAATGCGGCGTTCACCAAATTGAAACCCGTCCGGATCATTAATGATATCTACTGCTTTCATCACGTTTTCATAATTATGAAAGGGTTCTCCCATACCCATAACGACAACATTGGTAATTTTTTTCTCTGCTGACTTCAGTTTTTCTGCAAAAAAAAGGACTTGTCCTACGATTTCACCTGCAGTAAGGTTCCGAATAAATCCCATTTGACCTGTGGCACAAAAAGCACAATTCATCGCACAACCTGCCTGAGTAGAAATACAGATCGTATTTCTTTCATAATATTTCATTAAAACTGCTTCAATTTTTTTCCCGTCTTGCAATTGAAACAAGACCTTTTCTGTCTGTTTATCTTCAGATTGAATATTCTTTATTTCCGTTACAGGTAAAAAACTAAATTCCTCAGAGATGCGATTACGGAGTTCTTTGGGTAAAGTATTCCATAATTGAGGATTCAGGTAATACTTCTTGTAAATAAACTGCCAAATTTGTTTTGCACGAAAAACAGGTTCTCCCCATTCAATCATTTTGCTTTGCAATTCAGCCAGGTTGAAATCATAGAAACAAACATTCATAATACTCTCAATTCAAATAATAATTTGTGGTTGTAAAACACCTTTTATCGGGATCTATCTGCTAAAAGTTGATCTGTAATAGTATTTAAGTCCTGACATATCATATCAGGTTGTTCTGAATAAGCAGCGATGGATTCTATCGAATCAACACCGGACAGTACCAGAGCCGTACGGCAACCGGCACGCAGTCCTCCCAATATATCGGTATCATAACGATCACCTACAGCCAATATTTCTGCTGGTTTCAAATCTGTTTTCTGACAGGCAATCTTCATCATGATGGTATTTGGTTTGCCAATGATTATGGGCGAAACACCTGTGCATGTCTGAACAGCATTCACCATGACTCCACCGCCGGGAATCCAGCCATTTTCTGATATAAGGACGTTATCCAGATTCGTTGCATAGAATCTGGCGCCTTCATTAATTAATTTCATCGCAACAGCAACTTTTTGATAGGTCATTTCTTTATCCAGACTGACCAGTACAATATCTGCTTTCTCATCTACTAAAGAAAATCCTGCATTTTGAAGATATTCTTTTAATGCACGTGATCCAAAAATATGAATGCGTGCGTTAATTGAAAAATCTTTCATAAATAAATTAGCAGCTCCTACAGCAGGCGTGATCACTTGTTCTGGTTCAATCTCGACCCCTAACTTTGCAAGATGGTCGCGATAATCTTCAGGCGTGCGGGTGGAATTGTTCGTTCCAAAAAGCGGAATGACGCCAGCTTTCTGAATTTTATTAAAAATTAATGGCAGATTCCCTATGGGATCCTTTCCGTGCCATAGAACACCATCCATATCTAAAAAGAGCGCTTTAATCGATTGAAGATCCATTATTGATATTTTCCCTGACCATATCTGTTTTGATTAGGCATAAAAATCACCAGTTTCTGATATTCCATAAAAAAAATAACTGATTTTTAACATATTTATAGCTACAAATTTATACTACAGCTTTTAAATAAGAAGGATTATTATATCTCTTTATCCTTTCCTCTCATAATTTCGATGATAACAGCAGCGATTCGAAATACGAGAAGGATTATTTGATGTAGTGTTGTTTTTGCGCGGAGCGCAAAAACAACACTACATCAAGTTTTCTCTTTTTTCTCAATAGGCTTTTTAAAATTTCGAATTGCTGTGATAAAAGCTGCTCACAACAGTTTCAATCATGATAGCCACTCATACAAAATATGGACTGAGCATGTGAATCACGAGACATCATCAAAAACGGTTTGAGTAATTATTCATTCGAAAATTAAATAAAAAAGCTGTCCAAAATGAATTGAACAGCTTTTCCCAATTTTTTCATAATCACGAAATTTTACTTGATTCAAGAACTTTATCAATTAGTCCATATTCCATTGCTTCTGATGCAGTGAAATAGCGGTCTCTGTCCGTGTCATGCAGGATGGTTTCATAAGATTGTCCTGTATGTTTGGACATAATAGTGGATAAATCAGCTTTAAGTCTCAAGATTTCTTTTGCTTGAATTTCGATGTCCGATGCCTGTCCTTCAACGCCGCCTAAAGGCTGGTGCATATGTATCGTGGCATTCGGTAATGCAAAGCGTCGTCCTTTGGTTCCAGCGGTTAAAAGAACTGTACCGAAGGATGCAGTAACTCCGCATGCAACTGTATTAATCACATTCGGGATCATTTGCATCGTGTCATAAATCGCCAATCCTTCATAGACGGATCCGCCTGGAGAATTTATATAGAATTGAATATCACGTTCCGGATCTTCACGGCTCAGATATAACAATTGAGCGATAATCAGGTTAGAAATCTGAGAGTCAATTTGTGTACCTAAAAAAATTATTCGTTCTTTCAAGAGTAAGGAAAAAATATCATAGGAGCGTTCACCATAACCACTTCCTTCGACAACCATCGGAACGACAGTATTTAAAGGTTTTTTCATATATCCTGTATCCTTTCTAAAGATTTGTCTTCTAAACAATTATTCAATCTGTTTCAATCTCATTTTCTTTAGTCTTCGCATAATCTTATCATGATTGTGTAGTGAATCATAATAGAAATTTATTAGAAACAAGCGATTCGAAATATGGGGAGTATTATTTGTTGTTGTGTTGTTTTTGCGCGGAGCGCAAAACAACACAACAACAATTTTTCTCTTTTTCTCAAATGGCTTTTCCAAAATTCGATTTACTGATTAGAAACAAAAACGGCAGATTGTTCATGCCGTTTTGTTTGTCCTGTTTGAAAAAAAATTTTGACGAAACCATCCAATTACTTTTCGTCAGAAGATTCTTTCGGTTCTTCTGGAATAATGGTTTCATTCGAATTAACCAATGATCCTTCATCTATTTTTTCAGTAGGTTGCTCATCGGATTCGATGGATGGATTTTCACCTTTTGCAATCGAAATCATCCTTTCAAATATGGCATCTGAGTAGGTCTGATTCATGGCAGACGTTGTAATTTGGTTGGTAATTGCCGCCCGGTCTTTTTTTGTCTTTGCAGATTGCAAATCATTCGAAGCAGTTTTCTCAAGAGAAGTGACAACTTCTTTGAATTTATCAAAGTTGATCTGTACCTTTTCCTCGGAAGCGAATTTTTCAATCGCCAGACGCCGTTTCAATTGGTTTTCGGCATTCGGTCTGATTTCTTCATTGAGAAATTTTTCCATATCAGTCTTTTTCAACTTAAAATAGGTTTCAAGGTCCAGATTCTGATGGCTGAGACGATGCTTTAATTCATCAACCATGTCATTCACTTCTTGTTCCAATGTCTCCAGGTTGAATTCAATATCGGATTGAGCAACAATTTTTGATAGTATTTTCTCAATATACTCTTCTTCGTATAAGCGTTTTTTCTGGTTTAGAAGTCGAACTTTTACATCTTCGCTGAAGGCTTCAAAGGATTCATATTCCCCATAATTTTTTGTAAATTCAAGATCTTCAGCAGGAAATACCAGCTTTTTTATACTTTGAATGTTCGTTGTGAAAACCGCTTTTTTACCTCTCATTGATTCGATGGGAGTATCGTCTGGGTATACATATTCTGTTGTAACGATCTGCCCTGCTTCTTTTCCTAAAAGTTCCTTTGTAAAACCAGCGAATGGCCATGAATTTTCTTTTTCAGTATCTTGACCGATGATGAATTCATAAGGCATTTCTTTAATCAGTTCTTTGGAACCTGATTCTGCTTCTGAATCTTCAATTTCGGCTTTAATCAACACATAAGCGGTATGACCGTCTGCTGCAGGAGCATCTATCGGTTCTGCGACTGCAAAAGGTCTCATTAATTCTTCAATCGCTTCTTTAACTTCCGTATCAGATAATTCGGGTTCATTGTACTCTTCGCGAATATCACGATAGGAATTCAGATTAACAGAAGGAGCTAAAGGTACAATAATGCTGAATACTGGCGGAGCGACCTGATCAATTTTATCTAATCTGCCCATTCCTCCGGGTTCAATCGATGCTTCTTTCAGGATCTGTTCATATTGTTTTTCGAGAAGTATGTCAAGAGCTTCTTGTGCAATTGCTTGATCACCATAATTTCTGCGAATAATATCATAAGGTGCTTTTCCAGGACGAAATCCTGCAATTTTTGCTTGCCCTGCGATTTTCCGGGCGGCTTGAATCTTCAAAGGTTCAAACTCTTCAGCGCTGACCTCAACACTAATTTTGGTCTCATGATTTTCAAGTTTTTGTGATTCTATTTTCACGATTGATTTCCTTATTTCACTACTAATATTTTGAAATTAAACGCCACCTATAATTCGGAGTAGGGAAGGAGGGGCTCGAACCCTCATGCCATTTGGCACATGATCCTAAGTCATGCCTGTCTGCCAATTCCAGCACTCCCCCATCTTAAACGTAATTATCTACCCCAATTTCTTCAGGCAATATATTTTACCCCATATTTAATTGCATTATGTAAATTCATGAGCGGAAAAACGACCCTGAAAAGCGAAAGTTAAACGAGGATCAACGTGAAATAATGGGAAGGAGGTTTGTGCGCCTACTGAGATTCGAACTCAGACTTCTACCTCCGGAGGGTAACGTGATGTCCATTTCACTATAGGCGCATAACGAAATCCATTTTACCACTGTTTCAACAACAAAAGGAAATATGAGAAGAAGTAGTCTGCGTTTCAAATTTCCATAGTCAAGGAAAAAGCAGCAATTCGAACTATGATGGGGATTTTT
>JAPKMT010000038.1 GCA_026645735.1 Flexilinea sp. | reverse complement strand
GTGTCAGGCAGGCAGTTTGACTGGGGCGGTCGCCTCCAAAAAGGTAACGGAGGCGCCCAAAGGTTCCCTCAGACAGAATGGAAACCTGTCGGAGAGTGTAAAGGCAGAAGGGAGCTTAACTGCAAGACCAACGCGTCGAGCAGATACGAAAGTAGGGCTTAGTGATCCCACGATACAGAGTGGAATGGTCGTGGCTTACCGGATAAAAGCTACCCCGGGGATAACAGGCTGGTGAAGTCCAAGAGTTCACATCGACGACTTCGCTCGGCACCTCGATGTCGGCTCATCGCATCCTGGGGCTGTACAAGGTCCCAAGGGTCCGGCTGTTCGCCGGTTAAAGCGGTACGCGAGCTGGGTTCAGACCGTCGTGAGACAGGTCGGTCTCTATCCGCTGTGGGCGAAAGAGAATTGAGAAGGGCTGCCCCTAGTACGAGAGGACCGGGGTGGACAAACCTCTGGTGTGTCAGTTGTAATGCCAATTGCATAGCTGAGTAGCCACGTTTGGGAGAGATAACCGCTGAAAGCATCTAAGTGGGAAACTTGCTTCAAGATAAGTTCTCTTATCAGCAATGAATAAGATCGCACGGAGACTACGTGCTAGATAGGCTGGAGGTGAAAGTTCAGTGATGGATTGAGCAAACCAGTACTAATGATCGAAGGCTTGAGACGTGATGTAAGGAACAGGTCGGTTTTCTGTAAAAAGGAAAAAAGGACTACATACTGGAATTCAGTGAAAGAAGAAATAGAAAGTCATGTTGGTGACCAGAGGGACGTGGGTATACCCGGAAACATCTCGAACCCGGAAGTCAAGCGCGTCAACGCCGATGGTACTTGGAGGGCGACCTCCTGGGAGAGTAGGTCATTGCCAACATGACTTTTTTTTGTTAATACCATCCCCCCCATATATCCCCCCGTTTTGCTTGTGAAAAAATTGAATTAGTAACTACATTAAATTATTCTGAAAAAATTAGTAGATAATAATGCTATACTTTTTCATATGCGTGATAAATAAAAAATGAACCGGAGAGAAATAAATGCTGAGTCATCGACATGATTTGATGTATGGTGATATTAAATTATTTACTGGTACAAGCTGTATCCCGTTGGCAAAAAAAATAGCAGAATATTTGAAAGTTCCGCTTTGTGATCGGGATATTATTGAATTTCCCAATGAAAATCTGTTTGTGCAATTGAAAAGCAGTGTACGCGGCCAGGACTGCTACGTGATTCAAACAACATCCAGACCGGTTCATCGAAATTTGATGGAATTATTGATATTAATCCAGACATTAAGATTAGATTCTGCCGCCAGAATTACTGCTGTGATTCCATACCTATGTTATGCACGATCGGATAAGAAAGATCAGCCTCGTGTTCCGATAACAGCTCGATTAATTGCGGATATTGTCGAAGTTGCAGGTGCAGACCGCTATATGATGGTGGATGTGCATGCGGGTCAGATACAGGGTTTTTTCAGCATTCCTGGCGATGCATTAACCGCTTATCACAAATTACTGGAATATCTGAAAAAATTGAAACCAGGTTTGACGAGCCCAGTTGTCGTTTCAACAGACCTGGGATTTGCAAAAAAAGCAAGGAATATTGCTGAAGTATTGGATTTACCGCTTGCTTTTGTTGAGAAACGACGAACAGGCAACGATGCAAAAGCAGAAGCGTTGACGGTTATCGGCGATGTCCAAAACCGGGATGTCATTCTGGTCGATGATGAAATTGATACTGGCGGATCGATGGACAATGCGATTCGCATATTAACCAAAATGGGTGCGAAAGATGTATATGTGACTTTTGTTCATGCGGTGTTTTCTGGAAATGCTGCGGAACGATTGTCTGCTTCTCCGGCAAAAAGGTTTATCACAACGGATACAATCCCGATACCGGAAGCATCGAAACTCTTATTTGGCGACCGATTAGTAATCCTCAGCGTAGCAGATTTATTAGGCGAAGTAATTGCACGTGCCAATCGCGGCATCAGTGTGGGAGCAATGTTTAACGAATAAAATCCAATGCCGGAACTTCCTGAAGTTGAAACATTTGTTCGTTCTCTAAAGTTTGGTGGAATGACCGGAGAACCAATTCTAAATCGGCTGATACAACATGCCGATTTATTTTGGTATCGAACGTTAGCCTTCTCCGATGAAGGAGATAATTTTCTGTCATGGTTCCCTGGAAAAACGATTGAAGACATTACGCGCAGAGGCAAATACATAATTCTTTCAATTCCCCCGAAATTCCTGATCATTCATCTGCGAATGAGCGGCGATCTTCGTGTGGAATCGCAAAACTCTCAAATCAACAAAAAACATGACCGTTTTCTTATCGAATTTTGTGACAGTTACCGGCTTGTCTTTAATGATCCGCGAAAATTTGGACGCATCTGGCTTATCAATCATCCGGAATATGTATTTCAAAAGCTTGGCATCGAACCGTTTTCTTCTTCTTTTACAGCAGCGTGGATGAAAGAAAATGCCCGAAAGAAAAAGAAAGTGATCAAGACGTTACTGTTGGATCAGACTTTCATTGCGGGTATTGGCAATATTTATTCAGACGAAGCCTTATACCGGGCGGGAATTCATCCCAATCGAAAAGCAGATGATTTATCCGATGCGGAAATAGATCAATTGACACATGCCATTCAAAATGTCCTGCAGGCTGGTATTGCGCAAAACGGAGCCAGTATTGATTGGGTTTATCGGGGTGGAAATTTTCAAAACCATTTTCAGGTATATCATCGCAGCGGTAAGCCTTGTTATCGTTGTGGCACTCTCATAGAAAGATCGGTCATTGGACAGCGATCTGCGCATTTTTGTCCAAATTGTCAGATTTAAAAGATTTTTTCAAAAGTTTTGATAATTTCGGGGACCTTTTTCAAAGAAGATGTTACAGCATCCGGTTTGCATAATGGTAGCATTAATTGCGATGAAACCGCATATCGATTGAACCAGATTGTGTGCATCCCTTTTTTGTATGCGCCCCAGATATCAGCCATAAAGGAATCTCCGACCATCACACTGTTTGTGGGACTGCTTGCCAATGAATAAAGCGCTAAATCAAAAATCTCCTGACGAGGTTTTCGGTATCCCGTCTCTGCAGAAATGATCACACTCTGGAAGTATTTTTCGAGATGATATTTTTCAAGAAGCTGTCGGATATCTTCCGCATAGCTGGCATTGGTGATCAAACCTATTTTAAAATTCTGGTTTTGCAGCAATTCCAAAGTTTCGATTGCATGTTCTGTAAGGTACCAATTCGCTTCAGTACTGAGGTAAAAAGCTTTTAAAGATTTAAGTATATGTTCTTCTGGAACATGGCTGAAACCCATTTCCTCGAGAGTATGGGAAAGGATGATATCAGCACTGTGCTCGATATAATCCATTTCTCGCAGATTGTAATAATTCATCAGGTTCTGAAAATGTTTTTCTGCCAGCTCATTGGGATGGACAGGATAATTTAATGCTTGGAATGCTTCGGCTAATTTCTCACAGGCAATGCGAATGCTGTTGCTGTTTAAATGCTGGTTGTATAAGAGAGTGTTCCCAAGGTCAAAGAATACAGTTCGGATCTTCATTGCGTTGTATGGTTACTGTTCCTGTAAAAAAGTCTACGAATATTTGATAATTTTACAATGATTTGTGCCTTCTGTCTGGAATCTGAAATTCGAATGATTGATTTACTATCCGAATAAAGCGGAAAAAACTTGTTGTTGTGCTGTTTTGCGCTTTGCGCAAAACAGCACAACAACAAAGAATCCTTCCCATATTTCGAATTGCTGCTCATCAACTTTTTCAGCGGTAAAATTGTAGCTAATTATGAAAAGGTCAAAGATCGCGCAACAGATTCAGGATACCGCAGCAATCCAATGGATTCGTTCTCACCAAGTTGTCGTTATCAGAATCCTTGAAAGCTGGTGCCTGTCAAGAGCATTGCTTCTGGTCATCGCATGGTTTTCACCATATTTTGCGGGTAATCCGATCTATCAGAAATACCTCGATCAAGGTTATTTTTTATCTCCAAAATGGTGGATTGATATCTGGTGCCGATGGGACAGCAAATGGTATCTTTCTATTGTGCAATATGGATATACGGTTCCTCAGGATATCAGCTCGCAATACAGTAATATTGCCTTTTTCCCGTTGTACCCGTATCTTATAAAACTATTTACTTTCTGGTTTCCTGATTCGCTGCAGACTGAAAGCGTTTTCCTGCTGACCGGACTGATGATTTCGAATATTTGTTTTATCCTGGCTCTGTTTGGGCTATATGAATTAGGAAAAACTTTGTTTGGAGAAGAATCAGCCAAAAAAGCTATACTGCTTTATTTGTGCATTCCTGCCGGATTCTACTTCTCAGCTTTTTACACGGAAAGCTTGTTTTTATTTTTGATCGTTTTTTCCCTCGTGTTTGCTGAAAAAAACGAATGGAGAGCGGCAGGATTTTTTTCCATGTTCGCCGCATTGACGCGGCCGCATGGAATCCTGATCCTGATTCCCCTGGGATGGATCTATCTCTCCAAAAAGAATTGGAAAATCAGATCAATTCGTTCTGACATCTGCTGGCTGCTCCTGGCGCCAATGGGTATTCTTGTATTCTTTTTTGGATTGTATCGCCTGACAGGTAATTTCTTTGTATTTTTTGAAGCACAAGGTTCCTGGGGACGTTCCATAGGGGTTTCATTCTTTTCAAGTTATTTTGAACCACTTTTTAATCGTTTCAATCGTATTGCCGTGATCGATACGCTGATGATTACGCTGTCATTCATCCTGAGTATTGTCTTATTGGTAAAAATTCCCCAAAAAGCATATGGCATTTATGCTTTATGCGCAACATTGATCCTGATTCTGACCGGCAACTTATTTTCGATGACGCGTTATACGGCTGCAATTTTCCCCATTTTCCTGTTCGCCGGCCACTTTTTGTCCAATCAAAAAGTATTCACGGCGATTTGCGGAATTTTTATTGTCCTGCAAATTCTCTTTTTCAGCGGCTGGATCAATTATTATTGGATCGCATAAATCAGACTCTTTATTCGACAAACTTGTCATGATCCATTTTTTGGTCTCTGGATGATGACTGAAAAGGTGGATTCTATCTGTGAGTAAAAAAAATACAGCATTCGGTATCATCGCAGTGTTGCTCTGGGGCTCCAACATGGGTTTTTCCAGAATACTGCTGGAATCTTTAGGCCCATTCATGACAAGCAGCATTGAGATGCTTTTTTCCGGCGGGGTATTAATCCTTTTGATGCTGATTCAACGGAAAAGCATTGCTTCGCTGCTACAGCTTCCAAAGGCCTATCTGATCAGTTGCAGTATATTATTCACAATCAACCATCTCGCTCTGAATTACGGTATTGCGTTATGTGAAAACCGTTCACAAATTTTGATCATCACCGCATTAAATTACCTCTGGCCGATTCTGACGATTATTGTCTCAATCCCGATCTTGAAAAACCGGTTTCGAAAGCTATATTTTTTCGCAGGTGTTGTGATTACGATTTTTTCTACAAGTTACATCTCGCTTCAGGGTGGCTCATTGGATCAGCGTTCGATTTTTTCTGATCGTTCGTGGATCGCTTATCTGAGTACTTTCATTGCAGCGGTCGATTGGGCTTTTTATTCTGCACTTGTGACCAAATTTCTTGCAGGAAGAGAAAAGAGCGAAACGGCGCTGCCGCTTTTTATGCTGTTCGATGGCATTATTGCTCTGATTCTAAGCCTTGTGTTTCGGGAAAAATCGAATTGGACGATTGAATTATGGTTTCCGTTGCTCTATACAATCATATTCCCTTCGCTTTTAGCGTATCTATTTTGGGATCTCGGTATCAGCAGAGGAAATTCAAATCTCGTACGATTCTTTTCACTTTTCACGGTTGTCCTGTCAACCATTTCATCATCGGTAATTTTGAAAATTCCTTTACGATGGGATGTTGTTCTGTGCAGTTTTTTGTTGTTCCTGGGGGCTTACGTTACACAAAAGTCAATATTACACCGAGGGCATGAGAAAGTCACTTCAGGTCAAACCGGAGAATAATACAGTACGTTACAGTGTTTAAATTTTGTCATTCTGGTCACGATATGAATCGAATTTGTCCAGTTCTAATAAACTGATCGCTGACAGCATTGTAAATAAAAGAAAAAGTAATGACAAAATAACGTTCATTTCAAATAACATTCCGATTATTAATAAGATTAAATAAAACTTTATACAATGAATACGAATAAATACAAGAAAAGTTTCAATTATTGAACGTATTTTGTTGTGTGAAAAACGAATCAGGGATTGACCATGGGCAAAATCTGTGACCAGGTAAATCCGCCGTCTTCGGTTTTTACCATGGCATTTCTGCCCTGATATTCCACAATCCCCCAACCTATGACTGGTGTAATAAAATGCAGTTTACTTTTCCAGGCAGTGCGGGAGATGACATTCCAGTCGACACCGCCGTTGCTGGTATAAAGTATTTCATAATCCGAAGTTGCTCCCGGATCTGCAAGCTGAGAATACCACCCCTGGTAAATTCCGTAGAATTCGAGAGAACCATCTGCTTTGGGAAGCTGCATTGTCCGCCAGGATTTTCCCGCATCATAGGTCCAATAAATAACCGATAACGTTTTTTCGAGGGAACCGCCGGTACAAGTCATTTTCGCCCAGGCATATTGATATTGAAAATCAACAAATTTTGGGGTTGTTAAAGAACATGAATAGGCGCCGCTGGAAAATAAATCGATTGGAATGGTATCGCCTTCCAGTTTCGGCAGATTCACTTTTGTCCAGGAGTTACCGCCATCCGTTGTCTGCCATAAGAAGGTATCTGGTTCATCACGTGTATTGCTGCCGCTGATCCAGCCTTCCAACGCATTCCGAAAAACTGCGCCATTCTTTCCTCCTTTTGAAGGGAGATTGATGGAATCCGACGAGACCCGCAGCGTCCAGCTTTCACCGCCATCATGGGTAGTATACAATCCAATGTATTCGCGATCCTGATTCTTGCCTAAATTGGCAAAAATCCATCCGACAGATTCATCGATAAAACCAATCACTGCATTATTAAAATATTGGATGGTATACCCGGTGACTGGCAGTTTCGAAGAAGTCCATGTTAAACCGCCATCTGCTGTGTACCAAACATCAATTCCGGATTGAGGAGTCCACTGGTTGATTTCCCAGAAAAGAATCCATGCTCGATTAGAATCTAAAAAATAGGTGGATATTTCAACATTTTTTCCGGCGTTTGCATAAATGGCTTCATAGGGAGTCACATTTTCCCAATTTGTTCCGCCATCATTGGTTCTGACAACGATTTTCCCCTCACCTAGAGGGATTTTCCCGATACCCCATCCCTCAGCGCCATTGACCATTACCAAATCAAGGATATCAACTGCAGTCATTTGCTGGATTTGTGTTGGTGCCAGATGAATCGGTGGTGTGTTCGTAATTTCCGGTTGTTGGGGGATATTTGTTCGCCTCGAAAAGATTGTTGGTGTAGTGTAAACAGTAGGAGAGGGAATTGTTGGAATAATCGGCTGGAGGTCATAAATTTGGACATTACATCCGGAAATGGATATGAATATTAGAATTGTTGTGAAAATAACGATCAATGGTTTTCGAACTCTATCAGGAATGCCGGCTTTTCCATAGCCCTGCAAAATGTTTAGGAATTCAGAAAAAGCCTCTTCAAATTTTTTTTCCTTGATATTTGAAAGCGATGGTTTTGGATCAGCCTTTTTTCGAAAAGAAAAATTATGCATTTCGTCCATCTTTTCTATACACTTCAAGAATTGCTATTTTTGTTGGATGATTAAATGGAGCCGGATCAGCCGGCATGCGTTCATTATCGAAATCTCCTCCGAAAAAAGAGTTCGGAACAGGTATCAATTCTTTAATTTGTACGAATTGATCTGTACAAAGGGCTTCCAATTGCTTTATATAATCCCGTCCGGAAAGGAATAGCGCGTTGTTTATGGTAATGATTTTCCCGCCATCTGCAACCAAGGGACGAACTTTATTTATCAATTTTATTCCATTCTGCAACTGGTCTACAACTCCATCATTCGTTTTTGAAAAGAAAGGTGGATCGATAATCACGCAATCAAATAATTTATTCTGACGACGTAACTCGGATGCGATCCGAAAAAAATTTCCGGGAATCGTCTGAAATCTTTTGGGATTAATTTCATTGATTTTCGCTGTTTCTGTGAAAATTTGTAAGTATTTGTCATTGAGATCAGTCTGAATTACAAATTTCGCATTGCCTGCCAATGCAGCCATTCCCAAACTACCTGTATAAGCAAACGTATTGAAAACAGTCTTACCGGAGACGTTGTCAAGCAGCCATTTTCGAAGATTGCTGTTGTCCAGGTAAAAACTGCAATCCCGGTTAAGTTGAAGATTAATTTTATAGCGGACATTCCATTCAACAATCTCATCATCTGGCAGGTTCCCATATAAGACAGTCCCCTGCTGATTTTTTACTTTTTTCGAAAAATGTTCTTTAAACAGGATGCATTTTAGATTGGGAATCCAATTCATTGCTTCTCTGCAAATCGCAGTAATCAATTGTTGTGTGTTTTCTCCCTCTTTAAAAAAAGAGTGAATAACGAGCGTTCGCGCATAAAGATCTATTGAGATTTCCAGAAAACCTTCTGTGAAACCATTGATCAGCCTGAATGCACTATTTTCGCTTTCAGAAATCAGTTTTTCCCTTTTGAGAAAAGCTTTGTGTAAGATTTGGAATAATGAATGTTTATCGTTTGTTTTTTGATCCATGGTTTTTTTATTAAGCTAAAAAATCTCATTCACAAGGCAGAATGAGATTTTGACAAGTACTCTGGTCGAAAAATTAGAAGCGGAGGCTGGATAAAAGCATTGAGAATACGAGCAGTAAGGCAATGACAATGCCTATGATACTCATTGTGCGAGCTCTTTTCTTCTGAGCATTCTTTTGTTGATTTTTTTCGCGCTGGATCTTGTCCTGTTTTGTTTCCTTTTTGTTCATTGTATTACCTCTGGATTCTCGAATTCATTATCCCTCAAATAATTTCAAAGAAAAAAGTGCTGAAGATCATGGTCGGGATATTTTGTTTTTTCAGTAAATTTTTCAGATAGCTTCCTTGTCTATAGCGGTATTTCATGAAATGGTCCATAAACCTAAGAGACCAATGCATAAAATCAAGTCATTTTGAGCTGGTTACCGGTTCAGCAGATTTTGCTGCTGTCTGCAGCGGTTTATTAGTGCTTTCAGAGGACACTGCCTTCTCTGGTTTTTTGATATCGCCTTTATTTTCAGTTCCGCTGGCAGATCCATCGTGATTGTTTCCTGAAGAAGTCATTCCCGAAGGGGAGCGGTGATCTGTTGCATAAAAACCGGATCCTTTGAAGACTATTCCTACCGGGGAGTAGACCTTTCTTAAAGACATATGTTTACATTGCGGGCACACTTTTAATGCTTCTTCTGAAAAATGTTGGAAAACCTCAAACTTATTGCTGCAATGATCACATTCATACGTGTAAGTTGGCATTTTTTCTTCCTCAATATAAGTTCATACCTTGTATGTTTTGATTCTTAAATCATACCAGCCAAATATTTGAAAAAAATTAACGGCAGAGCAGAAATACATTAAGAATCCATACGATCTTATATTATATCAAAGTTTTTTGCCGATTTCTTTCCATGTTTCAAACTCACTGTCACCATCCAGATCTCCGCTGAAAAAATAACCATCTCCATCCAACCAGTTTTTATAGTTGAAGAAGAACATCCCGTCGATACCCATTTTTATTGGATATTTATTCGTCGCAATATAGCGCTCTGTAGTTTCATCCCAGAGATAAAATTCACCTTTGACCTGAAACTTCATATTCTCAAACTTCGAAGTGTTCTTTTCATTTGCAGCAGTAATCCAAATTCCGACCTGGCTGTAATCATAATCATGGAAAATTACAAAATCGATTGGCTCATCGACTATCTCATCGCCATCGAAGGATGTAAAAAATTTCAAATTATACTCACCGTTTTTATCAGAAATTGTGAATTCAATTTCAGGTAAGTGCGCCGGATCAGACATGATTTCAAACGCTTCATACTCCACATCGTTGTTTTTTCTGCGGACAGGCGGATTGTAAACGAAATTTGGTTCTTTATAAGACTCCAAAACGTTTCTTAATTGAAGCACTGTCCCCGGAGATGTAATTTCAGCATCAAATACCGCCTGATTGCTTCTTTCTTCGGGAGAATTGATCCATAAATAATACTTGAGATCCGAAGGAAGCAATGCTGATGATCGAAAAACTGACCGGTTAACAGTCACTCCGGGAATATCATCAAATTTTGTATCACTCTCCCAGTCATATCCTGCTTTTTGATTGGCATCTGTCTCGACATAAATATTGATATCCTTGTCAACATAAATTTTATTGAAATTATTTGTATCCGCATTGTTGTCTGGGATCGGAATCGGTGTCGGTGTCGATGGTACTGCCCTGGGAGTTGAAGAAGGAATTTGATATGGTTTTCGTTCAGTTTCTTCAGTGGGCTGGGAAGCATCCGGAAACAACCATGGAATCAGCAAATCATAGATGGAAGACGATGATTCCGAGTCATCAGGGGTTTGGGATGAATCCTGCTCATCTGGAAATAACCAGGGCCCAAAAATATCATAAATGGAATCAGCTGAAGAGCTGTCATCTTCAGGAACTTCAACATCGGGATTTGTCCATGGTACAGATACATCTGGGACAGAATCAGGATAGCTGGCTCCTGGTTCTTCTGATGAAGAGGCCGGACAAAAATCGCATTTAAATTTTCCCAATCTGGAATCGATAGGGGAAAGTTGAAAAGGATTTTTATTTCCTTTTCCATCATAAACATCTTGCTGCAACCCGGCCATGGTCGCACCGGAGTAAGACCAGGAATTTTTATTGGTGTCAACTGTTATGTAACGTTCTTCATCCGGATAATTATTGTCATAAACCATGATCCAATAGATTCCATTCCCCTTTTCTTCGACTGCATATGCAGTGATTGCATGACCGCCAGTTAAATTTCTTTTGAAAATACCGACCGGAACTGTCCTGTTTGGATCATTTTCAAACCATTTAATCAATGTTTTTAATTGGGTATTTGGATCATCCTCGATGAGATGCCCATCCATAAACCATTGCGTGGCGAACCAGTAAGCCAATTCTCTTTGCAATGAAGAATTATTTTCCAATTTCAGGTTATAGACCTTTTTCGCTCCAAAATCGGCCGGTTTCTTGATACTGTCATAAAAAAGTGTGCTGAGAACTGCCATACCTTCACAATGACCTCCGGACATCGTACGATTGACCTCATCCATCCAGCTTTTTGCAACTTTTAATAGCGTACAACTTCCATCTGCGTTGATTTTTTTGCACACCTGGTCGCCAAACATTCGGCGCATTTCTATGGATGTCAGGTTCTGCACAGGGTCACAAGCCCAAAAATTGCTGCAGACCTGACTCCCATAGTTTTCAAATCCAAAACCATCAACATCAGGGCGGAATCCGGTGTCAACATCATAATTCTTGGCTGAGACTGTTGTAAACACCATTCCAGTCACTAAAAGAAAAATGCATAGAAAAAGTATTTTTTGTTTCATTCTTGCCATCCTGTTCATTCGCCCAACGTTATGGTTGTTTCCAGTTCATAATTACCATCTGTATCTTCCTCGATGGTCAATTTCCCAGTGTCCTGCAAGTCCAGATAGTTGATATAAAAAGCTCCATTAACTTTCAATTCAACGGGATGATCGGGATCTGTTGATAATTTTTTTTCTCCATTGTCATCATAGATAAAAAATTCACCACTGATCAGAAATGAAGTCTCATCAAATAAATCGGTTTCAGCATCATCGGCTGCATAAATCTCAATTCCTAATTGACCTGAATCATAATCATGATAGATCAGGAAATCAATATTGTTTTCGATATCAGGATTGCCGTTAAATTCGGTCTGGAAAGCGAACCGATATTCACCAAACTCATCACTAATCACAAATTCAACACCTGGCAGAAAAACCGGTGATGCGACAACTTCAAAGGATTCATATCGGACATCATTTTCTTCGTCGTAGGTTGGGGGTGTGTAAACAAAATTCGGGTATTCATAGGATTCCAAAACATCTGTCAGGTAGAGAATTGTCCCCGGTGACGTAATATCGACATCAAATGTCGTCCATTCTTCTTTTTCCGGTGAATTCATCCAAAGGTAATACACCAGGTCTGTTGGCAGTTTTGCTGTGCTGCGCTGCATCGATCGTTTGATTTCGACATTCGGAATTTGATCATAATTTGCCTCATCTTCCCAATCATATCCTGACTTTAAGCCTTCCTCTGTTTCAATATAGATATTAATTGCCGAATTCACACCAATTTTATTGAATTCGATTTCCGAACTGTCCCAAAGATCCGGCGCACCAACTTCCCAGGCGGAATCATCTTGCCATGGACTTTTCTGAGGGGTTGCTGTGGGTCTTCCCCATGGACTGACAGGTTCTGTAGGGATAATTTCTGTTTGATCCCATGGTGAAGGGCGGGCAGGCATCGCTGTCGGACTTTCTTGTGTCGCTTCTGAATCGGCACCTCCACCCCAAGAAGAAGAGGAAATTGCGGGACAGAAATCACAATCAAATTGTCCCAAACGGGAATCGATCGGAGCCAGTTGAAACGGATTTGTGTTCCAGTCCCCATCATAGAGGTCTTCAGCCAGATCAGACATTGTTGCCCCTGAGTATTGCCAGGAATTCTGCTCTGTATCGATGATGATATAGCGTTCTTCATCGGGATAATTATTGTCATACACCATAATCCAAAAAATTCCATCACCTTTATCTTCAATCGCGTATGCCGTAATTGCATGTCCATCGCTGAAGTCCCGTTTGTAGATTCCAATGGGAATTAGTATTTTTGGATTTCTTTCATAAGCATCGATCAAAGTCTGAAGCTGTGAATTTGGATCCTTTTCAATTAAATGATCATCCATATACCATTGTGTTGCATACCAATATGCAATTTCATTTTGGAGCGTTTTATTCCCTTTTAGATTGAGTTCATGGACTGATGAATCACCAAAAGTTATCGGGTCTTTCAGACCGGCATAAAAAAGAGAACTCAAAACCGCCATGCCTTCACAATGTCCATTGTCCATGGACTCATTGACCTCATCCATCCAGCTCTCTGCTACTTTCAGCAGTTCGCAGCTGCCATCAGTATTCAATTTGCGGCATACCTGATCACCAAACATTCTCCGCATCTCTACTGAAGTGAGATTTTCAACGGAATATGTCTGATTACAGTAAGAATCACTGCAGGCGTAATTTCCATAGTTTTCAAAATTAAATCCATCAATATTCGGTCTGAAACCTGTATCAATATCATAATTAATCAAGGTCTGACTTGCGGATACCGTATGGCTGCCTATAAAAAAAAGGATTAGGAATGAAATTAGCAAGACTGGTTTAAATTTCATGAGGTCTCCTGTGTATAATTTAGGATTATACCGTTTTTCTTCCGAAGGTAAAAAGATGTGTCAAAACAGTAATTCGAAATTTTTTCCTCTATTCGATAAGACTGTCCATTTTTCAAATTGCTGGTGTCAAAATCCTTGGGATCTTTTGATTGAAAAAGGAATTAACAAAGTATTGCTCTAAAACAAATACAATGGACAATGTATGACCATTAGCCATATTTATATAAAGTGATAGGTATTTAAAATACATGAAGCCTTCAATTCAACATTCTTGCATTATCTGCGAATTATAATTTCATGAAACGTGAGAAATTGACTGCCTATTTTTGAAATAAAGACAGATCCTTATCATCATAATTCATTCTTAATCGAGAAAATCTACACTATGGTATGTAATCCAACAACCAAACAAAAAAATATTACGATCATTATCTTTATTTTGTTCTTCATGATCGGTTTGTCAATTTATGATGATTATGGGATGAGCATTGATGAAGTATTTGAACGGAATACCGGATTAATTACACTGAAATACATACTCAAAGAAAAAATGAATATTGAATCATTGCCTGTGCAAATTGAGGAGGCTGGTGATTTATTATCCTATGAAGATAAAGATTATGGTGTTTTATTGCAGATGCCCTTATTGCTTTTTGAATACGTGAATCATTTCCGATTCGATTTGAATACTGTGTTTCGCATTCGGCACTTGTGGGTATTTCTAAATTTTTTTCTCGCACTGATATTTTTCTTCAAGTTGATCCAGAGAAGATTCTCTAATTGGAAACTTTCAATTCTTGGCGTTGTCTTTTTAATCATATCACCGCGAATATTTGCAGACGGATTCTACAATATTAAGGACCTGATGTTCTTTTCTTGGTTTACGATTGCATTGTTTTTTTATGTTGAATTCGTTTTTTCGCCTGGAATCGTCCATTGTTTTCTTCTGGGATTAACAATTGCGATTTCATCCAATGTTCGAATTGCCGGAATCATTGTTTTACCATTTTCTTGTTTTTACCTGCTTTTATTGTTTATTAGAAAACGGATTCGTTTATCCCAATTCTTACTCAAGGTTACTTTGTTAATCGGAGTGACTGTTTTTTTCTGGGTATTATTCCTGCCGGCAGCATGGGATCAAACCATCCGTTTTTTGCTAGATTCTTACAAGCACTTCAGTCATTATGATTTAAAGATTTCAGAATTATATTTCGGGAAACTTATTCCCTGCAATGCCAAGCCCTGGCATTATCTGCCCGTTTGGATCGGGATAACGACTCCAATTTTTTATTTGATTTTGTTTTTGACAGGATTCTTTTCAATTTCACAACAATACAAAAAGTTTGAGAAGGAAAAAATATGGATTGATGTGAGTTTTATCTCCTTATTGATAGCTCCAATTTTGATATTAGTTTTAAAAAAATCAACTATTTACAACGGTTGGCGTCATTTTTATTTTATTTATTGTCCCTTTTTGTACTTTACGATGTCCGGGTTTTCTTTTCTTGAAAGTATAACGAAAAAATGGACTCGATATCTGCTTTTTGCCGGATGTTTGTTTTCGTTACTTATCAATTTCAGGTGGATGATTAATAACCATCCGTATCAGATGATTTTTTTTAATGAGTTAGTGCGCGATATCGCTGACAGACTGTTTGAGCGCGATTATTGGACTTTATCGACTCGGGATAGCCTGCAATTTCTGCTCAATTATGATAAAGATCCTGAGTTTTTGGTAGGAGATTATCAATCATCGATCGACTTAACCCAGTATTCACTCAAGAAGAAAGACCGCGATCGATTAATTATTAAACAATTTAAAAAAGGAGTGCAACCTCCTGAATATATTGCTGCAAATTATTCAAGAATTATCGGAAATGATCTGAATTTTCCGTACTATCGTCCAATTTATGACATAAAAGTTGATGATATGATCCTTGCTTCCGTTTATCAGCGCAGCGGTGAAGATGAATTACCTGCTTACCAACTTGTAGATCGCATTCAATCCAATATTCATCAAGATACGGTAACCTCTTTATTTGATGGTGATTTCAGCACTGCATGGACCACTGGAATATTTCAAAACAATTCGGATTATCTTGAAATTGAATTCGAAAATCCTGTCACTTTGTGGGGTCTGACCTATTATTTGGTAAGCGATGAGACCGATTTTCCCCGTTCATTGAGTTTGTCTTCTTCGATGGATGGAATTCGTTGGGACCCCATAGATATCGTCAGTGAGGATTTGACCGATTATACTTTTAATAAAAAACGGATGAAGTTTTTAAAAATGAAAAACACGGAACAATCTGATCGCTTTTTATGGTCGATGACTGAATTAATTTTCCATGGAAGTACACAGGATTAATATGGAAACAATACTTTCGCTCTATGAAAAACAAATGAGAACACTGAAAGGGACTGATACAGCAATTCGCTGGATTGATTCATCTCTGAGCTGTCAACAAATTACCTGGAAAGAAATTGAGAAGGAAAGCAACCTGCGAGCAGATTTTTTAACAAAAAAGCAATGCCAACAAGGAGATCATGTCTTTATTTTTTTGCAATCCTCTCCGGAAATCTGGTTCTTTTTCCTTGGAGCCTTGAAATGCGGTGCAGTTCCTTGTGTTCTATTTCCAAATTTTGGAGAAGATGCAATTCGATCCCGATTGATCATTGGGAAGGCAGCTTGTCTGATTACAGATTCGTCATTTAAAAAATTTGAAGCGTTATTCTTATCAATCTCTACGATTGATGCAATTATCTATGTGGATGAAGCAGAAGTTCCGTCATCAGATAACAAAAGACTCCATTGCTTCCATAGTGCGTCAGCCTCAAACATTCAACACTTTACTCCCCGGTGTGTCAATCCTCATGATCCTGCGTTTATGGTATTTACATCCGGATCTACCGGATTTCCAAAAGCTGTGATTCATGCACATCGAATAGGCGAATCAATACAGAGAAGCATGCAGCAGGTGCTGCAGGTTGAGAAGCATGAACTTTTTTGGTGCACTGCTCATCCTGCCTGGATTACCGGAACGGTATACAGCATCTTGGGTCCTCTCTTATGTGGAATTGAATCAGTTCAGTATTCCGGTAATTTCCATGCAAAACGTTGGATGCCGATTCTACAGGATCAGAAAGTGGTTGTCTGGTATACCGCTCCCACCGCTTTTCGGTCTTTGATGCACGAATCCCCGGAATTCTATAAAAAATTTGATTTCAGTGCTCTGAAGAAAATTTTCAGTATCGGTGAACCGTTAAATCCGGTTGTATATTTCTGGGGGAAAGAGATTTTTAATCAAGATATCCATGATACCTGGTTTCAGACAGAAGCAGGTACAATACGCATTGCCAATGTTCCCGGAACCGCTATAAAACCGGGTTTTATGGGAAAGGCGGTGGATGATGCAATGCCTGTCATTCTGAATGAGAAAAATCAAGCTAATCAGCCCAATGAAGTTGGAAGATTATGTCTGAAAGAAGGCTGGGAATCCTGTTTTATCGATTATTTTGAACAGCGATCTGCATTTGCTTCAAAATTTCAATCCGGATTTTATGAAACCGGAGATTTGGCGTATCAGGATGATGAGGGCTATTTTTGTTTTGTAGGCCGAGACGATGACGTAATTAATACTTCCGGACACCTGGTCGGCCCATTTGAAGTGGAAAGTGTTTTGCTGGCTCAGGATGAAATTGTGGATGTTGGCGTTACAGCAGCACCTGATGATTTACTATATGAAAAAGTGGCAGCTTTTATTGTTCTCAAAGAAAATATTATCTGGAGTGACAAACTGGAAAGTAAATTACGGGTGGCTGTTACCAGTCATCTTTCACCAATTGCTACGCCCAAGGTATTTGTGATTGTTGATGAAATTCCTAGGAATAATGCTGGAAAAATTCTGCGGAATGTACTGCGTGAGCGTCTAAAATGACAAAAACGAATCAGCTGGATAAATGAAAAAAATCACCATTTCATACCATAAATAAAGACTTAATTTTTGCCTTATTTATTTAATCCGATAAGACATGCAATTTCAGACAGCGATATAAAATCTAAACCAACGATAGGAATGACCTGGAATTCCCCTTATGTTTAGAACTAAAAAAAAAAAGGCTCGACATTTTGTCGAGCCTTTTTTTTTCTATTACTTTGATCCCTGCCTGCGGGGGAACGAGTCATTCCTTCGGCGATCATTATTCCGATCACCTCCACTACGCCCTCCACCACTACGACCTCCGCGGTCATTTCTGTCGCCTCCGCTGCGTCCGCCGCCAGATTTCTTTGAATCAGCGGCGATAGCTTCCTCCAGCGTCCATCCTTCCAGGACTGCCTGGCGGGAAAGCCGGATTTTACCATTGTCATCAATTCCAGTCACCATGACAGTTAGTTCATCGCCAACAGAAACAATATCCTCAACTTTATTAACTCTCTCGGAATCGAGTTGTGAAATATGAACCATTCCATCAATATTTGGCAGAATTTCAACAAAAGCGCCAAAATCAGCAACGCGGACTACTTTGCCTGTATAAATATTACCTAATACAGCAGTTTCAATCATCGATAAAATCTGGTCACGGGCGGTCTCAGAATCCCCAGCATTTGCTGCAGAGATATAAACCAATCCATTGTCATCAATATCAATTTTTGTATTGGTGTTCTCCTGTAATGCTCGAATGTTTTTTCCACCAGGTCCGATGATTGCACCGATTTTTTCAACCGGGATTTGCACTGAGGTGATCCTTGGAACGTGTGGTTTCAAGTCCGGATTGGGGCGAGGAATCACTTCCAGAATTTTTCCTAAAATCAATTTACGGCCTTCTTTTGCCTGCGCTAAAGCTTTTGTCATGATTTCAGTAGTAATTCCACGAATCTTGATATCCATCTGTAAAGCAGTAATTCCTTTTTCGGTACCGGTAACTTTAAAATCCATGTCTCCAAGATGATCTTCTGCTCCCTGAATGTCGGTCAGGATGACATAATTATCGCCTTCTTTGATTAATCCCATCGCGACGCCGGTGACTGGTGCTTTGATCGGCGCACCCGTATCCATCAACGCCAGTGTCGATCCGCAGACTGATGCCATCGAGCTGGAACCGTTGGAACTTAATACTTCGGAAACGAGCCGGATTGTATATGGAAACTCTTCTTCGTTGGGAATAACCGGCACCAGGGCACGTTCTGCCAATGCGCCGTGACCGATTTCACGTCGGCTTTGTCCGCCTAATCTCTTTGTTTCGCCAGTACAAAACGGTGGAAAGTTGTAATGATGCATGTACCGTTTGTTATCAATCGGTGAAAGCGTATCGATTTCCTGAGCATCCCGAGGAGTGCCTAGTGTGGCAATTGTAAGAACCTGCGTTTCTCCGCGAGTAAATAATCCAGATCCATGTGCCCGGGGCAATACACCGACTTCACACCAGATTGGACGTACTTCGGTTAGATCGCGACCATCTGGTCGCAAATGGCGATCCAAAATTCGGCTGCGGACAACTTTTTTGTATGCTTCTTCAAATGCTTCTGCAAATTGTGATGCTTTTTCCTCGTCTTCACCGGCAAAGAATTCGATGGTATCCTCTTTAAGGTCTTTCAATCCGTCAGCAAGTTCTGCCTTTGTATGCGGTGAATCCAGCAGGTTTTCCATCGCCAGATTGTATTTCTCGAAAACAGCATCAATATATGATGGATCAATTGAGAAGTGCGTCACTTCGCGTTTTGGTTTGCCGATTTCTGCAGCCATCCGCAGCTGTGCTTCGACCAATGGCTGAATTGCCTGATGTCCCAAAGCAATTGCTGTAATCATATCCGCTTCGCTGATCTCATTGGATCCGGCTTCTACCATTAGAATCGCATCACTGGTACCTGCAATACGCAGGTCAAGGTCAGAATCCTCCATTTGAGGATAAGTCGGATTGATGATGTATTCCCCGTTGATTCTTCCGATGCGAACGGCACCAACGGGTCCATTCCACGGAATATCAGAGATCATGAGAGATGCGGATGCAGCATTGATGGCCAATACATCCAGTGGATTGTCAAAATCTGCGGAAAGACTATACAGAATGACCTGAACTTCATTGCGAATATCTTCAGAAAAAAGAGGTCGTAACGGACGATCAATCAAACGGCTGGTTAGAATCACATCGCCGGCCGGTCTGCCTTCACGGCGGAAGAATGAACCGGGAATGCGTCCTCCGGCATACATTCTCTCTTCATATTCAACGGTCAGCGGAAAGAAATCCTGACCCTCTTTGGTTTCCGAACTCATGGTTGCGGCAGAAAAAACGACCGATTCTCCTAACTGAATCGTTACAGCTCCACCTGCCTGTCCGGCTAATTTACCGGATTCAAACGTGATTGTTTTACCGCCCACTTCAGCGGTATATTTTTTTACTTCTGGTTTCATTCTTTATCCTATTTCTCTCATTTGGTCAGGGACTGAAATCAGACGGGAAGATCATTAAACTATATAACATCCTGAATTTTTATCCATGAACAGTAAATCGAACTGAAAGAAGGATTTTCTGTTATATTTTTGCTTTTGTATTACATGCAAAACCAAAAGTATAACAATTTTCTCTTTTTCATCAAAAGGTTTTCGAATTACTGACTCATGAATTCAAGGATGTTTGCGAAATTCCAATCTAATTTCAATGCCTAACCGAAACGAGGCACCAAATTTTCAGGGAAAAATCCCCATATTTATAAAAAGAGCAGATATTTGAAATTTTATCTGCTCCTTAATCTCTCAATATTATTTCAAACGAAGTCCAAGTTTTTCGTTCAGCGCAACATAACTGGCATAATTGGATCGCCTCAAATAAGCCAGCAGCCGGCGTCTGTGTCCGACCATTTTTAAGAGTCCGCGACGAGATGATTCATCGTTTTTATTCGAACGAAGATGCTGTGTTAAATCAGCAATTCGTTTTGTCAACATGGCAATCTGTACTTCTACAGATCCGGTATCGCCTTCATGTTTTCCGAAATTCTTCGAAAAGTCCTGTTTTTGTTCCTTTGTCAAAGCCATGACATTGCTCCTGATAAAAATTTTGCAAGTCTCCAATCTTCAAGATGATCCTGAAGAAGGACCAGTCAATAGCGATTAGTATACCATAAAATAGCAGCATGCTATTACAGCGACAATGATTCGAAATGTGGGCGAAAATAAATGTTGTTGTGTTGTTTTTGCGCTCCGCGCAAAAACAACACAACAACAAATTTTCTCGATCGATTCGAAAGGTTGGTTCATATTTCGAATTACCGTTACAGCGAGCTATCGCAGCTGTTCGAAACGATTTTTCTTTTTTTCGAGGGGCTGATCTATATTTCGACTTGCTGAATCTATCTACCAGAAGTATTCAAAAGGATGATTTGGACTTTATTTTAAAACAAACATCGTAAAAATAAATTTGATATTGAGGAGTGATCTACAGCCTTTTCTCAACTGCCCTGAATATTTCGCAGTATTGTTTGAATCGATTGCCTGGATGATTCCGGAAAATACGGGAGCAGTTTTCTTGCTGTCCTGATAATCGGTTTGGATGCCTCCTGTTCCAGTTTTTGTCGAACAAAAAAAGTTGTTTCGATTTCTGATTTCTGCAATAAAGCAAATAACAAATCGAATAAATCAGATTGTAAGACCGGCGGTGTGTTCGGCAGGATTCCTTCCATCGTGTGAAAAATTCCAGGAAGGTTGACAAAAGAGGGTTCTTCAGCCAGAATGATCAGCGCTTTCAGACCGATTGATTGATCCTTTAGAAATGTACTTTTACACCATTCTTTCGCTTTTTCCAATAATCGGTCTGGTTCATTTCTACGAATTGTTAATGATGTGTTCAGTAAAATCGTTTTTTCTGAGTAGACTTCGGAGGGTTCTTTGGCCCATTGTTCCATTCTCTGAAAAATTTCCTGCTGATAGTCCAGCGGAATGTTCCCCAACATCTTAAATGCGACAATGTGCATTTCATGGTTTGGATCTTTCCATAAACTGTCACAGTTATTCAACGCTGCCTGTGGATGCTCACGGACGGTTTGGAAAAGATCCAGTTCCAGGGCACGTAAAACAAGCGGCGGGACATGCAGTTCCGAAGATTGGATTGAAGAAATAGCGCCTTTGCCCGGTTTGTAGGATAAATTTGAATACTGTTCAATCAACTTTTTCAGGTTGTTGCAAAAAGCATCCGGATCCATGAAAGTCCAGAGAAGTGCATTGATTTGTTTTTTTAATTGAAGAAGATTTACAGCTGTCATGTTGATAGTAAAAAAACTGCTGCAGACATTTCTTGTCTTTCTGCAGCAGTTTTTGTTGGATTAATACGCTTTTGAGAAATAGATTTTTTTAACTGCTTCAGCACCACAATAAACACACTTTTCTTTTTTTACTTGAGGCTGGTCAAAAGGCATACAGCGTGTAGTTGCTTTCGTTTCCTCTTTGATTTTTGCCTCGCATTCTGCCGAACCGCACCACCAGCTTTCAGCCCAACCATTCTGGATGATATCTTTCAACTCATCATAACTGTTTGCTTCATGGATGTTAGAATCCCTGAAATCGGTGGCACGCTGCAGCATGGATGCCTGAATGGTTTCCAGCATTGTTTGCACCTGCGGCGCAAGATTTTCCTGTAGCATGAAACTTTTACTGGCTTTTCCGGGCATATCTCTGCGGGCAGCCATTACTGAGCCTTTTTCAACATCTTTTGGTCCTATTTCAAGCCGAAGCGGTACTCCTTTGAGCTCCCATTCGTTGTATTTAAATCCCGGGGTAACTTCTGTGCGATCGTCCAATTTGACCCGGAATTGGGTAAGTTGTTTTTGGACCTTTTCAACGGCTTCCATAACACTGGATCGTTCTGTATCATTTTTATAAATCGGGACAATGACGATTTGATATGGTGCCAGGCGTGGCGGCAGAATTAGTCCATTATCATCTCCGTGTGTCATAATGATTGCGCCGATAAAACGGGTTGAGAGACCCCAGGATGTCGTCCAGCAATACTGTTGTGTATTATTTTGATCCAAATATTTAATGTCAAATGCTTTTGCAAAATTTTGTCCTAGATTATGGCTGGTTCCTGCCTGGAGTGCTTTGGTATCACCCATCATGGCTTCAATCGAATAGGTATTTACAGCACCAGCGAATTTTTCTGTTTCACTTTTTACACCCCGGATAACCGGTACTGCTGCTTCTTTGATTGCAAAATCTGCATACACATTCAGCATGCGGATTGTTTCTTCCTGAGCTTCCTCCGCTGAGCTGTGCGCTGTATGCCCTTCCTGCCAATAAAATTCCAATGTCCTGAGAAATAATTTCGTTCGCATTTCCCAACGAACGACATTTGCCCATTGGTTGATCAGAACCGGCAAATCCCGGTAACTTTTAATCCATTTGGAATACATATATCCGATTACGGTTTCCGATGTCGGGCGAATGACCAGCGGTTCATCCAATTCCTGTCCCCCTCCGATTGTGACCACTGCCAATTCTGGAGCAAATCCTTCTACATGTTCTTTTTCTTTTTCAAAAAAAGATTTGGGGATCAACATTGGGAAAGCAGCGTTGACATGACCTGTCTCTTTAAAACGCCGATCCAATTCTTTCTGCATGTTTTCCCATAAAGCCCATCCATATGGTTTTACAACCATGCAGCCACGTACCGGAGCATAATCCGCCAGATCTGCCCTTAAAACAACCTGGTTGTACCATTCGGAATAATTCTCACTTCTGGGAGTTAATTTTTCTTCAGCCATTTTCGTACCCGTTTATTCTATGAATTTTGAAACCATTATACTTTCAATTCTAAAAGTGTATTTAACGACATCCTTTTTCCCGATATTCATGGAGGATTATTTGCTTGCTTTATCCAAATCCAAAAAGGCGATAAAGATGTCGATTTGCCGGATAATATCTGATTTCATATACGCCAATAATCTTTTTCAGAGAATTCGAAAGAAATCATTTCCGTAACTTTTTTTATTCAATAACGACATTCTGATTTCAAGGATTTGGAAAAGAATTCTGTTATTTCAAAATTTCTAATGCAAATTGAGCCGATTTGACTTGTTCTACATGCCATCCATTTTCAATCGTCATTTTCTTAAGATGATTAAGGCAATCTTTTTGAATGGCTGGCGGGACTGTCATAAACGCGTTCATAATCTCTTCCGGATTGCGAGAAAAAATGCCGGCCCAAAACCATTCTAATTGTTCTTCTTCCTGATTTCCCATAACTTTTTCCTTTTTTTCTCAATTATGCAGAATTTTACCATTGGAAAAATAAGGTTGATCAAGATATAGCAAGCAGTTCGAATTATGGAAAAGCATCTCGAATTGAATGAGAAAATTTGTTGTTGTAGTATTTTTGCGCGTAGCGTAAAAATACTACAACAACAAGTAATTTTTTCCAAATTTTGAATCGCTGGATTAAAATATAGCAGTTCAAATTATGGAGAGAATTATCGATTACTGAGTTGTTCGAAAACTTGTCGATATTTTGTATTACCGCGGTTGCCTGCATTCCTGTTTTTTTTCAAGATGTGCTGTTTTCATGATATAAAAAGATGGATGTTCGATACTCTGGAGGAACTCAATGAATCGTTTTCAATCTCGAAAAATGTCGCAGATGTCACAGTCTGAAATTCGAAATATGTCGCTGGAATGTGCAAGAGTGGGAGGAATCAATCTTTCACAGGGAATTTGCGATTTAAAACTGCCGGATATTCTGGCAGGCAGCGCTTATCAGGCGATATTAGAAGATCATAATCACTATACGCGTTTTGATGGTATTGATATGCTGCGGGAGCAGATCGCACAAAAATCAACGAATTTTAACCATTTGCAAGTTGATCCTAAGAGAAATATTATTGTCAGCGCAGGCGCCACCGGCGCTTTCTATAGCGCCTGTTTTGCGCTGTTAAACCCGGGCGACGAGATGATCCTTTTTGAGCCCTATTACGGATATCACGAAGCCACTCTAATCGCGTTGGACATTGTACCAGTTTATGCGACTTTAACTCCTCCGGAATGGAACATTCACTTTGACCAGTTGGAATCACTGATTACTGAAAAAACGAAAGCCATCTTAATCAATACACCATCGAATCCGTGCGGTAAGGTCTTCTCGGCAGATGAATTGGAGCAGATTGCTGATTTTGCAATTAAGAATGATTTGTTGATTTTTACGGATGAAATATATGAATATATTACCTATGAAGGCAAAATGCATATCAGTTTAGGAAGCTTCAAAAAAGCTGCTGACCGGATTGTTACGGTTTCAGGTTATTCGAAGACATTCAGTATAACGGGCTGGAGGATCGGATATACCATAGCCAATGAGGAGATGACTGCCTTAATCGGCAGTGCCAACGATCTGATCTATGTCTGTGCACCGGCGCCTTTGCAGCATGCCGTTGCTGCCGCAATTTCAAATTTGACCGATGATTTCTATATGGATATGCGAGCAGGTTATCAACAAAAGAGAGACCTCTTTTGCGGAACATTGTCTGATGTTGGATTGACTCCCTATGTTCCTCAAGGCTCTTATTATGTATTGGCAGACATGTCGAAAATTCCGGGAGAAAACAGTAAAGAGAAGGCGATGTGGTTCCTGAAGGAAACCGGAATCGCATCTGTGCCTGGAGAAGCATTTTATAAAGACTTAGTCGGAAAGACTCTTGCCCGGTTCTGTTTTGCCAAAGATTTCCATATGATTGAAAAAGCATGTGACTTAATTAAATCAAATTCAAAAAAATGGTCTTGAATTGGCTTTTATTTTTACATTTGATTTTGATTAACCATACATAAGGTCTACTGCAACAGTCATTCGAAATATGGACCAACCTCTCGAATCGATCGAGAATAAATGATGTTGTGTGGTTTTTGCACAAAGCGCAAAAACCACACAACAATGTATACTTCTTCTCATATTTCAAATTGCTTCTACTGCAAAAGAAGTAAACGGCCAATGCGTGTTACCAGTCAATTAATCAGCCTTGTTCATAAAGCTGGATGGATTGAATCAAAATTTTTTGATTTAGCGTGAACGTTAAAATAATATTCGACATATTACGAAATACAGGAAAAGGATCATATCATTATCCTGTATTCATTCATATAATTATATTAAACTCATTTGAATCATAAGGATACAATCATGGAGGACGGTTACGGATTAGTACTTTCCGGAGGCGGAACAAAGGGCGCATATGAAGTGGGTGCCTGGAAAGCCCTGAAAAAGATGAATATTCCCATTTCTGCTATTGTGGGAACATCCATTGGAGCAATCAACGGTGCTATGATGCTTCAAGACGATCTGAAAAAAATTGAAAAAATTTATTCGCAGATTCAAATGTCCGATATTTTTGAAACCAACGAAGTTATTGATTCGTCAAAGAGCTTATTCAGCCTGGACAATATTCGTGGCTTAATAAAAGAATACATTGTGCAACGTGGTTTGGACACAGCACCCTTGGAAAACCTGATCCGTTCAAATATAGATTTAGATAAAATTTACCAATCTGAAGTCGACTTTGGTATTGTCACATACTCCATAAAAGATTTTACATCAATCGAAAAATTCAAAAATGAAATTCCCAAAGAGGAAATGGTTAAATATTTATTGGCTTCTGCGAGTTTCCCGATTTTCAAGCCTCAAAAAATGGAGGGGAAGCGATTTATTGATGGTGGCGTATACGACAATATGCCGGTAAATATGCTATTGGATAGAGGATACAAGAAAATTATAGTCATCGATATAGCGGGTATGGGATTACGCCGTAAACTCGAAAAGAAAAAGGATGTATATTTGAAAATGATCCGATGCAGCGAGGATTTGGGTGGAACTTTTGACTTTGATCAGGAAATAATTCAAAGAAATATCAAGATGGGTTACCTGGATACGCTACGCGCATTTCAAAAACTACAAGGTCATTATTACTATTTTTCACCGAAATCATTTCAACAACTGTTAAGAAACTTCAATTTGGATGTAATCTACGGATTGGAAACAGCTGCAAAAATCTACAATCTTGACCGATATAAGATTTATGACACAGACACCTTTTTAAACAGCCTGATGGAATTGCATACCGATGCGCAAAATCGTTACAACGGATTAAGAAAAAAAGCCTTACTCAGAAAACTGGTTCAGAATCCCAGGAAAATTCCTGAATTGCTGGATAATGGTTTGATTGTAGTCTGGTTTGAAGAGATGATCGAAACCTGGCCTGGCCAGGACTTCAGTCGGATTGCAAAAATGTTTGATGAGTACACATTAGCCGGCACTGCTATGATTGAGCTGCAGAATTATTTGCTGGAATAACCGCTCCGGATATTCTGCAGGTTAGAAAAATTGCTGAAATAATCAACAAAAGAATCCAGCGTTAGGTAATGAATAAAAAAAACAGTCCGGTTTTTCCGGACTGTTTTTGATGGTTATTTTTCGTTTTCTTTCTTTTCTTTTTCCTGAGCGCTAATGATATCCTGCGTGATGTGAGGTGGTACATTTTCATAGGATGAAAATTCCATTTCAAACACGCCGCGGCCGCCAGTCATCGATCGGAGTTGGGTGGTGTACCGCTGCATCTCAACCAACGGGACTGTAGCTGTTACTGTACTTGCACCTTTTACAGTATCCATACCCAGAATTCGTGCTCTGCGTGTATTCAAATCGCCCATCACATCGCCCATATATTCTTCAGGAACTGTAATCCGTACAGTATAAATGGGTTCTTCTAGAACTGGTCCGGCATCCGCAAATGCCAGTTTGAAGGCTTCGCGGCCTGCTGTTTCAAAAGCAATCGGTTTCGAGTCAACCGGGTGCTCCTTGCCATCGTATACCGAAACATAAACTCCATGAATCGGGAATCCGGCAAGAACACCCTCTTTCATGACATTACGGATGCCTTTTTCAATTGCCGGAATGTAGCTGGCGCTGATGGCTCCACCAAAGATGTCATTATGAATTTCAAATTCGGCATCACGATTCGGCTTAACTCGCAGATGAACTTCTCCGAACTGACCGGACCCCCCGGATTGTTTCTTGTGGCGATACATCGCAGCTGCTTCTTTTGTGATGGTTTCCTGGAAAGGTACTCGCGGTTCTTTTATCAGTAAATTCACCTGGAATTTGCTTTCAGCACGCCGGATGGCGACATCGATATGCTGATCACCCATACCTTGTAAAAGAGTCTGATTGGTAGCCATTTCGTTATACCAGGATAAGGTCATGTCTTCTTCACAGAGGCGGGTTAGTGTCGGGCTGATTTTTGTGGAGTCAGCCTGAGTTTTCGGGAAAACCGCGACACGGTATAATGCGCTTGGAAATTGCGGAATCGGCAGAATCAGAGGATTGTTCTTATCGCAGAAGGTATCACTGGTAACGGTTTCGCTGAGTTTCGAAACACAGCAAATATCTCCGGCATGAATCGTTTTTACAGAGATATTGTCTTTTCCGGATGGAACATAGATGTTGCCATATCGTTCTTCGACCGAGCGTGAATTGTTCCAAATTCTGGAATCTGAGTTCATTTGTCCGGAATAAATTCTCAGATATGTCTGTTTCCCTACAAATGGATCGGCTGTTGTTTTCCAGACATAAGCGGCTAACGGGCCGGAGTCTGCGCATTTTATTTCAACATCTGCATCATTTTTCCCTTTTGCAACAACCTTTTTTCCTTCTGCCGGATTAGGTATCAAGTTGATAAAGGCATCCAGAATCGGTGCAATTCCTAGCTCTGCTCCAGCTGCTGCGCAGTATACCGGGACAAAACTACCGGCTTTCACAGCTTTTGAAAATCCTCGCAGGATCTCTTCATCGGATAATTCCATGGTTTCAAAGAATTTTTCCATCAATTCTTCTTCACCTTCTGCTGCGGCTTCTGTCAACGTAGCATGTAGCTCTTGAGCTTCCTCCAGGTATTCCGCAGGGATGTCAACCACTTTATTGGCAGTTCCATCATACGCTTTCATAGAGAGTATATCGATGACACCTCTGAATTCGAGTTTGTCACCCCACGGGATCTGTGTCGGAATCAGGCGAACATCCGTATATTCAGCCAGTGTTGCAAGTGCTTTTTTGAAATCAGCATTCTCACGGTTCATTTTATTGACGACGACAATTCGTGGCAGATTGAATTTATCAGTGTATTTCCAGGCTATTTCTGTTCCGACTTCCCGTCCTGATACTGCATCCAGGAGAATGCACGCACCATCTGCAACACTTAATGCCGAAATCACTTCGCCAATAAAATCGTTGTATCCCGGGGTATCGAGCACATTGATTTTTGTATCTTTATACTCAATCGGAATTACAGAACTGTAAAGCGAAATCGTTCGACGTTTCTCTTCATCATCAAAGTCTGAAACTGTTGTTCCATCTTCAATTTTCCCGATACGGGTTGTTGCACCTGTAAAATGAAGAAAAACTTCAGACATCGTGGTTTTACCAGCACTGCTGTGGGACACGAGTGCGATGTTACGAATCGATTCGGTTGAATACTCTTTCATTATTTCGTCCTTCTGAAAATGTTAACTGGCAAGCAGTCAAATGATGTATTTCTTAGCCAATCAATTTTATTTGAATAAGTTCATCTTGTCAAAGGCAGTTAATCCATGCGAAATATGGGGAGGCGTTATTGTTGTTGTGATGTTTTTGCGCGAATCGCAAAAACATCACAACAACAAGTTTTTCCCGATTGATTTGAATAGCAAATCTATATTTTGTATCCCAGCATCTATTCTAAAAATTCGTAACTTTTTGAAAAAAGGAAGAAAATGTTGTCATATTGTTTCTCCGTTTCGCATAAAAACAAAACAACAACAAATTCTATTGAAATTTAAAATGAAGCTGCCTGTGGCATTTGATTAATTCTGATTCATTGATAAAAAAATATGGATTTTCTTGTAGACTCCAAAGAAAATCCATATTGAAGATTAAACCGTATAAAAAACAGAGGAATGATTATGCATTCTCGTTTTCTGAGGCTGGAGCACTTTTTTGACCAAGATTGAGGATTTGATTGAGGAGGATGCCGAAAATTGCAGCTCCTGCGATACAAGGAACCTGAAGGCCAAAGAAAGGAATGCTTCCGCCAAAAGCGTATTGTCCGCCGACACCGATCACGATGATACTTGCGATGAGTGCAATGCTTTTTGATTCAAAAAAGCTGACTTTCTTGTCAACCATAATGGCAATACCCTGCGCTGCGATGGCTCCGAAGAGGAAAATTTCCAACCCACCAATCACGGCTGTCGGGATGGCATAGATCGCATTGATCAAAGGCGTAAAACAGGAAATGATCATGGCGATAATGGCTGCACCAATCAAAACCGGTACGGAGAAAACTTTTGTAATGGTCATCGCGCTGATGTTTTCACCATAGTTTGTTCCGGCAGGACCACCAATCATGGCAGAAACGATGTCACCAATACCATCACCGATCAGATTTAAGCCTAATTTTTCTGCAATATTGTAGTGTTTTTTTGATCCCTTGTTTTTTGCGAGATTATTCACATAAATATCCAACTGATAGACATGCGCGGTGGATTCCGGAATGGTCGCAATCGCTATTGGCATAATTGCGGCTACCGCGGCCCAGGACGGTTTGGGCAACGTGAAAATCGGCAGTGCAAAAAAGCCGCTGTTTGCACTTTCTGAGAGTGAGCGGAAGAAATTAATTCCGGTGATTTTTCCCAAAATTAATGCGACAATACAACCGGCAATGGGTCCGAACAGCAGCGTAAGCTGGCTGCCAAATCCTTTTAAATATACCGAGAGGAGAATTGTCGTCAGCAAGGTGACCAGTGAAATAATCCAGGCCAGGTTACTGGCAAGAGCTGCTGAGGATTCTGCGACTCCGGCTGGAACTGCACAGGCATCTTTCAGCGCGTTGGCTGCCAGGGTCAGACCGATTGCCATGGCGATCGGTCCGGTGATTGTAGCCGGAAGCACTTTTTCAATGGATTCTCTGCCAAATCGCTTGACGATAAAACCGGCGACAATTGAAACAAAACCCGACATCACAATTCCGAATTGTGCAACACGAATCTGGTTGGATAAGTCTGCACCTGCTGCCGCTTCGGCTGCCATGATTCCGGCGATTGCGGAGATGTATGAAAAACTTGATCCGTAGTAAAGCGGCAGTTGTCTTCCGGTGATCAGAATGAAGCAGAGTGTTGCCAGACCGCTGGCGAAAATTGTTGTTGAAATTCGGAAGTTAGTAATAAGCGCCACGGCAACGGTTGCCGGGAACATTACGACGACTTGCTGGAGTGCATACAATACCAGCTTAATAAAGGGGGGACGTTCGTCCGGCAAATAACCTAAGGTCTGAACATTTTGTTTCATCATATTTTCTCCTCAATCGATTTCAAACGAGAATAAAGAATCATGACTATCAGACGTGATGTCATGTATTTCTACCGAGGTTCTGTGATCAAATTCCGGTAAGTTGACAGCAATTAATTCATTTTGAGATGTAGGAATATTTTTCCCGACAAAGTCAGCCCGAATGGGTAGTTCACGGTGTCCGCGATCAATCAGAATAGCAAGCTGAATGGCTGCTGGCCGTCCTAAAGAAAACAACGCGTCAATTGCTGCCCGTACGGTTCTGCCGGTATATAAAACATCATCCACAAGAATGATCTTATTATTGGCTACTTGAAAAGGAATTTCGGTGGCGTTCAAACGGGGCATTGCGTCAATATTCGACAGGTCATCCCGATAGAATGTGATATCCAGAATGCCCACAGGAATTTTTGCACCTTCAATTTCAAAAATATTTTCTGCTATTGTTTTTGCCAATGGCACGCCTCTGCGCTTGATTCCAACGAGTGCCAAAGATTCAGTACCACGATTATGTTCAATAATTTCGTGAGCTATTCTTTTCAGCGCCCGATTGATAGCGGCTTCATCCATAATGACCGCTTTAATATTCGTCATAAAATTGTCCCTAAATTCAAATTTTGATACAAAAAAAATCTTGTCAGATTGTTAATGATCTGGCAAGATTTCCTGTATTTAAAAATTATTTGAGGTTTATGTTCATCTTGCCGATATCACCGTATCGCGCTTAAAGATTCAATTACCAAGATTTTACCATAAATCATACAGATAATGCAAATTAATTCCGAAATTCAGCGATTCGAAATATGGGGAGAAATATATGTTGTTGTGTAGTTTTTGCGCAAAGCGCAAAAACTACACAACAACAAGTTTTCTCTTTTTTCTCAAAAGGCTTTTCCAAATTTCGAATCACAGAAGTCAAATCAAAATTTACTCTTTTTATTCGAAAGGTTAATCCATCTTACGAACAGCAGATGAAAGAAATTACACATCCGATAATGAAAATTGAATTCAATTTTCGTAGGAACGGTGTGTATCAAAAGAAAATGTTACTTTGCGGGGATCGAAGAATCAAATAAAAATGTTACCCAACAGCCACGAA
>JAPKMT010000037.1 GCA_026645735.1 Flexilinea sp. | reverse complement strand
CTTTTTCAATTTACAACACAATAGGACATTTCTAAATTGCTGTGATTAGGACATTTCTAAATTGCCTTGACAGAAATATGAGGAGAATTGTTTGTTGTTGTGTTGTTTTTGCGCTCTTCGCAAAAACAACACAACAACAAGTTCCCTCTTTTTTCTCAAAAAGCTTTTCCAAATTTCGAACAGCAGATGAAAAAATTACACATCCGATAATGAAAATTGAATTCGATTTTTATAGGAATTATTGATTTTTGGTCAGTTCTGTTGATTTATGAAAACAAAAAATCATCACATAATTTCGAATTGTTCCTTTATGATCTTAATGCAATACAAAAAAAATCTGTCTTAGGAACCAGGTTTTAATCATATCTGCAATAAAATTCCAATATGTAGCAAAAAATAGCGATTCCAAATATGGCAAGAAATACATATCCATATTTCAAATTGCTGAGAAAAAAACCAGTAAGTTTCTATTTTAGAAATAAAAAAGATGCTTCTGACGGATTTTGAGTATCATGTGATGAAATCAATAATTTATGAGAAAATTGTGCTTTTCAATGAATCATTAAATAACGATAGAAAAAACTATTCTGGTAATCCTCTTCATATGATAAGTATTGAGCGGGATTGACAAATGTTAGAATTCCAACAGCTCCTGATTCTGGAGTAAATTCATTGTTACTGAAAGTTAAAACTTCCTGATCCTCTGAATTATGAATTGAATTATCAATTGTTCGGTAAATCTCACTGATGGGCGTCCATGCTCCAATAACTAGCAGAAAAATTAATAAAATTCTTCGATAAAGATATCTTTTTTCCGATAAAAAATCCAAAACCAATATCAACAGAATTAATACCAACGGAGCAGTTCCTCTAAGAATTATGTTTAAATCCGTGGTGCAAAAGAGCGGTAAAACGCATAAAACAGAGATGAGAAGCCAGCTTGATATATTAGTTTTGAATTTAGCGAGCATGATGATGATATAAATCAGGAACTCAAAAAAAATGGCAAAAAGATATTCTGTAATAGAAATCCAGTTTGTTGCAGTTTCTGTTGGGACTCGTTTTGAGTTTATCAGGAAAAATGGAATAAAAATAAACATGATAATAAGCGGCGTTAAAATGTTTTCAGTATTTATTGCATCTTTTATTTTTTGCCAGATTATTCTGAATCCTGGTTGAAATTTTGATTCCAATCCATAATCATTTGAGATTGTCCAAAAAATGATCAGCGGTATTAATGTGATTACAGCATACGGTGAATATGGAAATAATAAGGAGAAAATCGCTATGTAATTCTTTTTTCTGTCAATACTTAAGAGCAAAAATGTACCGATCAGAACCGGAATAAACTGGTTAAAAGACCAATATAATTGTGTTGTGATCGAACTTACTTGAATTTGTTCGATCCAAGTTTCCAGGTGCAACCCGAAAGAGGGAATTGATTTATGGATCAGTATAAATCCGATGATATCGAGCCCGCTGAAAAGAATAAAAACAATGGTATCAAGAACTGAAATTTTTTTGCGAAGCCGGGTAAAAAGACCATATCCCAGAATCAATCCGATCCAACTCCAGAGAAAAAGTAAAATATTAGACCGAAAAGGTCCTGCAGCTTTTCCAGGCAGCGCAGATGGAAGCCAGAAGAAGAAATAGTAGCAGAGCATAGCCGGTTTGTTATAAACCGCATCATGAAAATGCACTGGCCATTGATAAGCGATCAGATCCTGAAAAATCGCATTTTTATAACGATGATCGTAATTCTGATAGACAAATCGACCAATTCCTGAAAAATAGAGCCAAATAGCCAACAGGAGAAAAATCGCGAATAATGAAAGCAGTTTCCTTTTTGTTATTTGGATTTCACTTTTTCGATAGGTGATTGATCGATCCATTCGGTAACCGCAGAAAACTAATAGGATCAGCAAAAGAAATGCAATTTTTTCGTCAATCCAAAAGAAAATGAACAGAAGGAGCGGCAGCATCAGATAAAAAATACTTCCTCTGATCAGTACCTTATCGAAAACCTCGATGCGAATTGTTGTTTTCAAAAAACCCTCCGGTTATCTTAATATTTTGTAGTCTTTATACATGATATTTTTATCGAATCATGTGTTTATTTTGAATGTCGTATGCGCCTGACAGTCAATTGGACCGCCAAATTTTGTGCAATAATAATCCTGTATTTCTGTGCATTATTATTTTTGTGATGCACGATTTAAAAACAGCACATACTGATAAAAATTCAGTAATAATTGAGAATAAAAATTACCAGGAATTTTCTTTTTTATTGTAATCGAAATTAGTAAATAAAAATATCAATAGCAATTAATTCAAATATCGAATTGTATTTCGAATTACTGCGAAATCAATTAACAAGTTTAATAAAGAAAACTGAAGCAAAGACACTCTTGACTAAAGAACACCTCGATGATTTCGACAATCCATTGTTTAAACGAATACAAAAATCATCATTCCGGTTTTTTATCCAATGGTTTCAACCAGTAACCTGTCTGGTCAGCTTCGACCGTCCAACCGGATAATGTATCTGAAATCAAGCTGATTTTTATCCAAAGGTAACCTTCAACGCAGACTGGTTTTTCATCCTGTACAACAAACTCCTGTCCGGATCTCAAAATTCCAGCGAGTTCACTGCCCGTGGATGGATTTTTTCGAATCTTACTGGATCTGCCACCAGTGATAATGCTCCCGTGCATTCCTTCTTTCAAACGGTTTTGCCAATTCGCACAAATTACAGATTCAGGAGTGTCCGATGCCTGAGGTGTTACTGTTGTTTTGGCGTTCGTCATGGTTTCTTCAAGCAACATTTTTGCCGATTGCGGCACAACTGTGAATTCCTGTGTTGGATTTTCTGGGGAAACCAAATCATCGGTTGTCTGGATCGTGATTGTTTTTCCCAGTTCGAGAGGATTTACGGATGTCACATCTTCTTTTTGAATGACGAAACGCACGGCTTTTCCACCATGTGGTATCCATGGAAGAAATCCGGCTTGCCACAATAGGAAAAGAATCAGCAGGGCAGCCAAAATAGCAATGATCCAACCCGAATATTTTTTCCTGGATTGATGAATATAGCCGCAGGACTGACATCCGCTTTCCTCTGAATACAAGAAAGACATACATTGCGGACAACAGTCAAATTTTTTACCTGGCAGCGGTTTATTCTCTGCCTGTTCAGTCCCACAATAATGACAGACTTTTGCATTATTCGGCAGCATCCGGTAACAGTTCAAACAATGTTTCATATAAAAAAATTATAGTATATTACTGATGAGCTGTTTTTTTGGATAATCGGATGAATACGACGTTTCGAAATTCAAGTCTATATTTCAAATTTCTACATTAATATCTCAAAAAAAGTGTGTTCACGCCATAAACCATTTGGGGTTTCAGAGAAATGATGTAGTTTCTTGTTTTTACAGACAAGTAAAATATGCGGATATGTACTGATTACAGAATAAAAGAGAATCCTATCATGGTTCATCCGAACTGACCAATTTATTGAATTATCAGCACAAATTTTGCAGTATTCATTCTGTTGATTCGAATTCGATGTTTTTGATAATTCAATACAGATAAAAAAAACCTGTGAATTTGATTTAAAATTCTCTTAATTAAACTTTCTTTTACTGAAATACGTCTGATAATCAAGAGAAATTATTTTTTGGAGGTCTTTATGAAATTACAGACAAATTACAAAATCCTCCTGATGATCTGTCTATTGGTTTTATTATTACCGAATATGGTCGCTGGTGCCCAACCAACAATTCCGCCAGATCGTGCACAGCAAGTTCTGAATCTGTTGGCGATCGAATGCCAGAATTTATTCGACTTCGCCAATCGGGCTGCATCTGGGGACATGTCGACATTTATTTCGGTTCAAAGAGAGTTCTCCGTTTCAATTGAAAATTTCACTTATTTAATCGGGGAATTCCATCAGGAACTGATTGGCACGTTTTGGGATATCTACAACAATTTTTCACCTGATGTTGCTTCCGCCAATGAAACGGCATCACGATGTCAGCAAATGAGACAGACAGTTTACCAATATATGTCGGAAATTGATGGTATCTTAAATCCGCCTCAATCCATTGCGAGTTTTAACGAGTGCGTAGCGGCAGGTTATTATGTGGATGACGGTACTTGCTTTATCGGCGGGAACCTGGTGTTTGACGGAAATGGTTATATCGTTGGTTTATACAATGCTGATTGTTTCGATGAGCAAAGCTTTTATCAGGGGAGCTGCTGGTATTGTGAATACGGTAATAATATGAACGGATGCAATGACAAACCCTGATCGCTGAAATTTTATGGCTTTTTAAAAAATCAATTGAATGAAGAATAAAAATTCAGCGTTGAATTAAAGAGAACTGATCAGAATTTGAGTGTGTTTTGACAGGGGCAATTCTGATCAGTTGTTTTTAATAGAATCCTCCTCATAGAATAGCAGATGGTACTAGATTTTCCAATCGACTGGAAAATTTGGTTTTCCTCATGTTGATAAAAGTTTGATGATTCTTCTGCTCAGAATCGGGCAGCAAGGCATCAAGGAGCTTGTGATGCGTGACATTCTTTTTTCTTTAGGAAACCATAAGAAATATGGAAAAATCAGATGAAGTAAAATACGATTATGAATTTAACTGGAAAAAATCTGGAATTTAAACACAAAAACCGATCCAACCCCGGAATAGTGATCTTATTGATGTTTTTGTGTGTATTAAGTTTCTTTTTGCTAAAAGGTGTTCTTACGAACAAAATTGTTTCACCCTGGCTTCCTACATTAGTCCCGACCCGGGACGCTGCCTCCTATGCATTGGAAGCAGAAGCTCATTTTTCATCGGGTAACTTGCAAAAAGCGGTGGAAGCATACAACGAGGCTGCAAAAATTGATCCGGGAAAAGCTGAATATATCTGGAAACAAGGTCGGGCATTAGCCTACATGACTGGTTCGCAAACCACTGATGCTGAAAAAATCGAAACATTGACCAAAGCAATCAATCTTCTGGAATCCTCTAAGAGCGTTTTTACGGAAGATTCGAATGTGTATACTGTATTGGCACTTGTCTATCTGTGGTATGCAGATGAAGACCTTTGCGGCCCGGACATGGTTGAGACGAATCTGGCAACAGCAGAGGATAATATTCGTCGAGCGGTCGATTATGGACCCAGAAATGCAATGGCATATGCTTTTTACGCTGAAATACTTCTCGATCAGGCTAATTATGAGCGAGCTGAACAAATGATGGCTCAAGCCCTGGAATATGGGAAACAAGCGGATGCGGAAATGTTTGATGTTTATCGCGTACAAGGAATCCTTCTTGAATCTTATGGACAATATCGTAGTGCAATCGATGCCTATAATCGTGCATTGGAACGCTCGCCCAATATGACTTTTCTTCAGATACGGGTTGGTGTCAATTGGCGACAAATTAAAGATTATGACAAGGCACTTGAAATGTTTGCAAAGGCAGCGCGCATTAATGACCAATTAGGTGTTTTAGATCCCTTGCCATATTTAGCGATCGGAAACACGTATTCTCAAACGGGAGATTTCTATGCGGCAGGCTTAAATATAAAAAAAGCACTGCAAATCAATCCTTATAACGCAGATGTTTATGGCCGTCTTGGGGTCAATTATTACAAAGCCCGAAATTATGAAGCAGCCATCGAAGCACTTAAATGTGCAACATATGGATGTGGCGCCCTGGAAAGCTGTACTGTGCGGGAATGTGATGATGCCGGTAATCCGTTAATCGAAATCACTGGTCTTCCTTTGTCAGGATCCAGTGTTACCTATTACTTCAGTTATGTCGGGGCATTGGCGTACATGCACACCAAAGTGAATCGATATTGTGAAGATGCTGTGAAAACAGCAAAAGACATCGAAATGGTTTATGCAAATGATGACACAGTCATGTCAATTGTACGAGATGGACAGGCTATTTGTGCTTCCTATGGATATTGATAAAGGCAAAATTATGGGTGACCAGAAACAAAAAATCATTATTGGTTTGACAGGAGGAATCGCCAGCGGAAAGAGTGAGGTGCGGAAGATTCTTGAATCGCTTGGATTTTTCGGGATTGATGCGGATCAAATTGGACATGAAATTATGCAAAACGGTTCCCCTGTTTTTAATGAAATTGTAACCCGCTTCGGCAATACAATTCTGGATTTTCCGGATGATCCGGAGCATGCGTTCATTAACCGTAAACGTTTATCCGAAATCGTATTTTCAGATGAGGAATCCTTTCGATGGTTGGAAGCTGTTTCACATCCTCACATCATTTCGCGCATCAAAACGCTGATTGATCAGGTTGATCAGCCTGTTGTCATTGAGGCGATAAAACTGATGGAGACGGATTTAGTTTCTTTGTGCGAACAGAAATGGCTGGTCATGGCAGACGAAAAAACTCAAATCAAACGACTGATGGAAAAAAGAGGGTTATCTTTTGAAGCATCACAGATTCGTGTAACGGCTCAGAAGTCGATTCACTGGAATTTTACAGCATTTGATGCTGTAATCAATTCCGATATGACGCTCTTAGAATTGCGTAAAAAAGTAATTTTCCATTTAAAGAAAATTGGCATTAATGCGCTTTAAAGCGATTTACACTTAAATTGAACTTTAAAATCTTGATTCCGATTCAATCTGCCAGGACATTTCTGTAAATATTGAATCATTCAGAACGATCACAGGCAGCAATTTAAAAGCGATTCGAAAAACAAAAAAAATAATTGTAGTTGTAGTGTTTTTGCGCGAAGCGCAAAAACACTACAACTACAAATTTCCTTTCTCAATTCGAAAAGCCTTTCCTTATTTCGAATCACGGATTATCTTGACGATTCATGAAATCTTTAGATACAATATCAAATAGTTCAATAATTTTATTATTTTTGATAACTTATTCTTAAGGTCAATTATGCAGCAGCTAATCTCTGAAATATTGTTCCTTGGACAACGTTTTAATCGAAAAAGTATCATAGATATTTTATTGGTGGCTATCATCATCTATTTCTTTTTAAGATTTGTTCGAGGAACACAGGCAAACACATTAATTCGGGGAACGATCATCATTATGGTGGTTTTGGGATTATTGTTTGTCCTGACAGATCTTCCTGCCTTTTCCTGGCTGATTGGCAGTATGATCCCGATTCTTCTGATTGTTGTTCCAGTTGTTTTTTCTCCGGAAATTCGAAGAGCGTTTGAAAGGATGGGCCGTGTCCAATCGCTGCATGATCTTTTTTTTGCACCAGTTCCCTATGCTGAAGAGATGAATTCAGTTGTCAAGGCGGTGTCTGTTGCCTGTTCCCGTCTGGCGGAGCGCAATCATGGCGCGTTGATCGTGATGCAACGAAGTGATGATTTGCAGAAATATATCCAGACAGGTGTGGAGATGGATGCAATCGTCTCGCCTGAAACTTTACTGCAAATTTTCTACCCAAATACGCCGCTTCACGATGGTGCGGTGATCATCAGCAAAGGCCGAATAACCGCTGCCGCATGTGTGATGCCACTGTCATCGAGGAATGTCCTGGATAAATCCCCCGATCGGCATATGGGATTGCGGCATCGTGCAGCCTTAGGTACATCTGAAACGAATGATTCCATCACTGTTGTTGTTTCTGAGGAGTCAGGATTGATATCGGTTGCCTATGAAGGGAAGATAACGCGCGGGCTAAGTCCTGAACGTTTGAACAAGTTATTAACAGAGTTGTATGCAATCCCACAACCGATTCCATTTAAAAAACGGTTGATAGGTTTTTTTGTTTATGTATGGAAAAAAATCATGAAAGCAAACAAAGAATGAATAAACACTTTGTTTCATTTATGAGAAGGATATCCACCTTCATTGTTTCATTAATCCTGGCACTCGCAGTTTGGGTCGTTGCGATTACGTCAACCGATCCGACAGAAGAAAGGCGTTTTACCAATCCAATCAGTGTTGAATTGGTCGGTTTATCCAACGGATTGGTGATGACCAATTCACTTCCGGATATGATTTCGGTTGATTTAAGAGCTCCTGCTTCAGTCTGGACGAAAATTATCAATGGCCGAATTTCGGGAAAAGCACTGATTGATGTTTCCGGACTCGAAGCTGGTGAACATGAGGTGCCCGTTCAAATTCAGATTGGTATTGAACCAATCATGATTTCTTCTTACTCTCCGCAAACTGCAAAAATTATTTTAGAGAAATATGAAACCCGGACATATGATATTACAGTAAATGAGAAAGGTGATGTGCCGACTGCATTTAAAGTGGACCCGCCTGCTCTCTCTGTGAATAAGGTTCAGGTTAGCGGTTCGGTTTCACTGCTGGATCAGATCGAATCTGTGCGTGTTGTTTTAGATCATTCCAATGCAACTGAATCTATCAAGAAAGATTTATCAATTGCAGCAGTTAATCAGGAAGGCGTCGTGATTACATCCGGATTGAAATACTCACCTGAAAGAGTCAGTGTCAGTCAGGATATCAGTCTGCGCGGTGGTTATCGCGTCGTTGTAGTAAAAGTTGTAACTCCCGGTACTGTTCCAAACGGTTATCGTGTTTCGAAGATTGGTGTTGATCCCAGTGTGGTTACGATCTATTCGTCTGACAGGACGTTACTGGAAAATTTGGAGAGTTATTTAGAGACACAACCAGTTGATTTAAGTTCAACGACGGAAGATACTCAAATAAAAGTTGGACTGAATCTTCCAACGGGAGTCTCACTTGTAGGGGATCAATCAGTCTCGGTGAATGTCGAAGTGGATCCGATAGAAGGTGCAATGACTTTGAGCGATATTCCGGTTTACGTGATCGGGCTGGATGAAGGGGTCCATACCATTCTTTCTCCTGAGGTCGTGGACGTTTATCTCAGTGGGCCTCAACCAATGCTGGATCAAGTCAAGAATGAAGGTTTATACGCTGTGCTGGATTTACAAGATTATCAATTCGGACATTATCAATTAGAACCAAACATAGATATTTCATCCTGGAAAGGTGTCACGATTCAATCCATCATGCCAGGTACCATTGACGTTACGATTAATGGTCAGGATGGCTCTCATTTAGATAACAGTGGTCAAACCCCGACTGTTCAGTAATTTATAGAACTCTCTCATCATAAAAATGTCAGTCTTATTTTCAAATTACTGCCAAAGGTGATGAAGACCTCTGCATGCAATTCTTATTACTGGATATTTTGACTTAATCGATCGGGGATTGTTATTTCTCAAAAAAACTTTTTTAAATTTTTTTTTGATTTCGGGCGAAAAGTGATGGATCGCTCTGTTCCATTGGTTTTGCAGTGTTTTTATTTTTTTACTGCATAGTGAACATGGTTGATTATTACGACTGGGTCCTTGGGAATAATCGTCTGTTTCTATGTTTTTTTCTGAATTATTAAGTAAAATGGTAAAAGGATTGCGTCATTTGATGAAAAGATATATCTAAATAAAGGCAGCCAGAATGAAAAATTTCTCTGAAAAAATAAAAATGAGTTTTTCCGCGCTTTATTTGGCATTAACGAAAAAAGAGACCCCTTTATGGATAAAGATCGCTGTTGTAGTAACAGTAATCTATATTTTGTCTCCAGTGGATGCCATACCGGATATTCCGTTTGTTGGATATCTGGATGATCTGACACTTTTATCTTTAATGATATTTATCCTAAATAAAGGCATTCCATCGGATGTGATGCAACGGTGCAGGGAAGAAGTTGAAAAAAGGATAAAAAAGACTGTTGATGATGCATCCAAAAAAGCTGAAGAAAATGTCGTTGAAGGTAAATATAAGGAAAACAAATAAGCTGTGCAGAAAAGTTAGTCGATAAGTAATACGTATACAAAAAACTATTGACACATCAAAACGAAACTCTATAATTCGAAAAGTATTTTTTTGTTTGGAAATCTTGCATAATATACCGCAGCGAATCTATCATAAAGGAATTCTATGGATGCCAAATCTCTGATCAAACGAGTCGAAGAAGACCGTGTAAAATTTGTTTCTCTCCAATTTACAGATGTGTTCGGTACTGTAAAAAGTGTTGATCTGCCTGTTTCGAAGCTGCCTGAGGCTTTGGATCAGGGAATTATGTTTGACGGTTCTTCGGTTCAGGGTTTTGCCCGTATCCAGGAAAGTGATATGCATCTGCGTCCGGATTTGGACACGTATGCCATTTTGCCCTGGTCCCCGGAGGATATGCGGCGATCACGAATCATATGTGACGTTGAGCTTCCCAATGGTGAGCCATATAAAGGGGATCCTCGCGGAGTCTTGAAGCGTATGTGCGCTGAGCTTGATAAAAAAGGGATGGTATTCAATGTCGGCCCAGAACCGGAATTTTTCCTCTTTAAAGTCAATGGAGAAAAAGCGCATCCTGTACCATTTGATACCGGCCGTTATTTTGATTTTTCTGCTGATGATACTGCGGTCAGGATCCGTACAAAACTGATTCTGGCATTAAATGAAATTGGATTGGATGTCGAAGTTGGACATCATGAATGTGGTTTGGGACAACATGAGATCGATTTTCGCTTTGCGGATGCCTTAAAAACAGCGGATAATATTCTGATGATGAAATATACCGTCAAGGCTATTGCTGCGCAGGAAGGGATTATTGCATCATTTATGCCGAAACCGGTGATGGGTGAAGCTGGTTCCGGTATGCATTGCCACCAGTCAATCTTCAGTAAAAACGGCGATAATTTGTTTTATGATCCTGATGATGAAATGTTCCTTTCTGATTTTGCACATAAATTTATTGCCGGACAATTGAAACATGCAAAGGGATTAACTGGATTGGTTGCTCCTTGCGTTAATAGTTACAAACGGCTTGTTCCAGGATATGAAGCACCTGTCTATATCGGTTGGGCTCAGACGAACCGTTCTGCCTTAATTCGTATTCCTAGTTCATGCCGGAAAGCTAATGGAGTCCGAGTTGAACTGCGTTGTCCGGATCCTTCCTGTAATCCTTATTTGGCAATAGCCGCGATGCTTGCTTGCGGGTTGGATGGCGTTTCAAGGGATTTGCCGCTGGAAGCTCCGATGAACAATATCAATGTCTTTGAATTATCGAGAAGGCAACGACGTGAAATGAAAATTGAAGAACTTCCCGGATCGTTAAAAGAAGCACTTCTGGCTCTCGAAAGTGATTCACTATTTCGGTCAGCACTGGGCGATGATTTGTTTGATTCTTACATCCGTGGGAAGTGGAGTGATTGGGATGAATATCGGACATCGGTTTCCGACTGGGAAGTTGACCGATATCTGAGCGCCATCTAAACCATTAACGGGAATTCTGCTAAATGAAGGGATTGTCTCGAATTGAGATTTTCCCTTCATTTTTAAACAATCAATTTTCTTAAAAATTCAAGCCATAGTTACGAGGAATTTGAATGGACCTATTTAGTAAACCAAAAAATGTATGGGGAAAATTACGATTCACCTGTATGCTAGGATTCACTGTGGCAGGCTTACTGATTGTTTTTCATTTATTTCGATCATTATCAGGCGATTCTGTATTAAATTCAAACTTACTGTTGGAAATATTGGATTTTTTTCTGCTTTTCTTCACAGGAGCATTTTTTTCAGGATGGATGGAACAAAAGGAAATCAGGAAAAGGGCAATATTGCACGAACTGCATGCAGCAGAAAGGCGACACCAGGAATTGTTGCTGGATCAATTTCGTACTGAAATAGAGAAAATTGCTCCGCTGCTGGATCAAAACGCTGTAAATACTGGCGATATAAAAAGACATCCGATAATTGATTTAATTCAGAAGATATTTCCGGATCTCAACGATAAATCAAAAGGGACGGTTTTATCCATTCTTTATGATCATAAACTGATTTGCAATGAAAATTCCATGGTTGCTTTAGAAGCTGTTTCCTGGATTGGAACTGAAATATCCGATAAGTATTTTCCTGGAATCAGCTTGCGAAATACCGATTTTCGAAAAAGCCGGATGACCGGTACTGATCTGGAGAGTAGTTGCTTAAGCGGATGTGATTTGCGACGTTCTGTTTTTCGAAATGCAAATTTACGAGGATCGAATCTGCGAAAAGCGAATCTTCAGAACGCAAATTTGGAAAATGCCGATCTTGAAGGGTCAGATTTACGTGAGGCAGATTTATTGGATACCTATTTGATGGGTGCAAATCTGCTGAATTGCAAGCTTGGGAATACGATTCTGAACGCGATGAATATTCCTGAAAAACTGGATTCTGCAATTCTGATTTCAACAATAATTCCGGATGGGCGTAAAATCACCAACGAAAAAGGAAAACAGTACTTGCGAAAAAAAGAATATGAAATGATCGTTGATAAACTTTAGAAATATTCTTCTGAAGACTCACCTTTTCCGTATCGACCAGTTTTTAAACACTACTGCTGCATAAGGGGTAAAAGAAAATATTTGTTGGATATCCATCTTCAGGTATTCTTCTGCCCATTTTTTCACTAATGTCCGTCCCTGGGATGATCTCCAGTTTTTCTCAATCTCTTTATGGCATTGTTGACCCATCCCTTGTCGGGTGTGGTGACAGAACCGGCATTCCAGCGGCATCAAGCCTGTCCCATATAGTACGCACAAGCCATCAAATAAAAAGGAACAACCTTGATAGCGGTATTCTTGAAGTGCAAAATTCATCTCACACCCCCGAAACGCGGGAGATAACACACCGAAGGTTAATTCGGGTGAGATTTCGAGCATCATCCGATTCCCGTATCCAGTTTCGATGACAAGCACCGCCTCGCTTACTGTCCACCAGCCTGGCCGTATGCAATAGGATCTGCAGATTTCACAGGTACATGATTCTGAAGGCGGATATAAATCTGCAAGAGACCGGTTGTGTTGGTTCTTCATGGGATAATCTCATGTCTGTTCTTTCATCAAATTGCAGAAAAAATGAATGGTTTTCACCATATATTGCACAACAGTCATCAAATCTGCCAATCCGTTCTTTGCCATGAAGTACTCTTTTGTCAGAGAAATTGAAACATAATTGTATTGTTCAGCAAACAGTTTTGCATCAACTGGTTTTATCATTCCGTTCCCGATCATTTTCCGTAACAATCGTTCATAATACTCCGATGGTTCGTGGACGACATTCTGAAAATAGATCTCAGCAGCCCGCGGATTCCTGAATTTTTCGACATTGATAACCATTGCTGCATGCTCCACGGTTTTGTTGGTGTGATTCCCAAAGTAAAAAAGAATATTCTTGAAAATTTCTTCCGGCTGCATGATTAATAGCATTTGATCCAATTCTTCTTCTGATGGGCGTGATTCCTGTGCTTTCTGGGAAAATAATAAAAACAGGGTGTCTAAGATGCTTTCTTTGTTCTGAAAATGGTTGTAGATGGAACTTTCGCGAATTCCAACAGCATCAGCAATTTCATGGATTGTTACACTGTCATACCCTTTATGAGCAAATAAGTCGGCTGCGATATCCAGAATCCTATTCTTCGTCTCATCGCCTTTTTTTCGTTTTTGTGGATGATCTTTTGTATTGTTGTTCATAAAACTCCTCGAAATTAAAAATATTATACGATTAATTAATCGTATAAGTCTATAAAAAACGAATCTTTTTTCATTTATTAAGGATAGTCTTTTAATGAGACAAATTTGAAGAGTTCTGATTACTAAGGAAAGCAATCAAATGTTCGATCCATGGCGTAAAAACAACACAGGGACAAGTCATTCAATCCATATTTCAAATCGCTGTTTGCCGGAAAATTTATATCTAAAATAGAATCTTAATGTTAGAATACTTTATGGGAAAAAGAAAACACCTTTGATCCCAGTTGTAGAACCCATCATTTATAAGAACAAGGAGAATATTATGAAGAAGCATACCAAGATTTTGTCTCTGGGTTTGTGTATTGTTTTTGTTGTCCTATCGATAGCTATTAGTCCTGTATCAGCTGAAGGTGATTTTGTGCCTTCAAAAACGGGTGCAATCATTCAAGAACTGGTTGCAGATCCAAATGCTGTTTATCAGGATACTATTACAATTGGCGTCGCAAATGATGTGACCACATTGGATCCGCAAGCATCCAATACCGATGCAAATATGATGGCATTTGAATTGACACATGAAACATTGGTCCAAATTGATCCCGCCACAGGTGAAATTGTGCCAGGCTTGGCAGAATCCTGGGAAGTATCGGAAGATGGACTCATATTTACATTCGCACTGCCTTCCGGTGTGTTATTCACGGATGGAGTAACTCCATTTACAGCAAATGATGTTAAATATACATACACTCGGGCAAAAGATTCATCCTTTGCGAGCGCAAAAGTCAGTGATGTAGTCGATATTAATGTGATCGATGATGCTCATATTGCCATAACACTGTCACGACCAAACCAGGAATTTTTATTATTGATGGCTCACAAAGGAATGAGCATTTTATCTGAGGCACTCTGTACTGCTGATGAGACCAACGGTCCGACAATTGGTACCGGAATGTTCGCAGTTGAAGAATGGGCTCCGGGAGATTTCATTTCTTTTGTACGCAATGAAAACTATCGTGGTGGAAAAGCTCCAACAAGACATATTGTGTTTAAGCTGTTCAAGGAAGCATCTACACGTCTGATTGCCCTGCAGGCCGGCGAAATCGATGTTTGCATTGACCCTTCAACAATCGATCTCGGTTATATCCAAGATGATTCGAATTTACAATTAATCCAGACTCAGAATGTCGTTATGTTATATGTAGCGATCAACACAACAAAACCAGGGTTGGACAATGTTCATATTCGGAAAGCACTTGCTTATGCAACAGACAAATTGTCAATGATCGAAGTAGGCTTTGATGGCAAGGGTACTGTCCATAATAATTACATTAATGTAAATCAGTTCGGTCTGAAAAAAGACATTGCTGTCTATGAATACAACCTCGAAAAAGCCAAGGAAGAATTTGCCTTGTCAGGGTATAAAGAAGGTGAATTGACCTTCCATGTGATGACTGATAAAGAATACAAGAAAAATGCAGCCCTCGTTTTACAAGCTGATTTGAGTGAGATTGGTATCAATCTGGTAATCGATGAAATGGAAACAGCCGCTCTTAAGAGTACGCTGAATGATCCCGCATTGAATTATGAGCTCTGCATTTATCAATGGACGGACGCAGATGGAACCGATTTCACAGTTCGCAACATGTATGGAAGCTCCATGAAAGATGGTGTGCTCGTGAAAAATGGAAGCAACCGCTGTGTTCTGACGGATGCTACGTTGAATGGAATGATCGATGCAGCTTTAGTTGAGATCGATACTTCCAAACGAGAACAACTTTATTTTGCCATCGAAGATTATCTGAACGAGATTGTCCCGATTGTCCCGATTTGCACATCCTACATCAATATCGGTATTAAGAAAGATATAACCGGTGCAGTATGGCGTCCTACTGCAAAGCATGATTACCGTTTCATCTGCATTCCGGAAAAATAATTAAATTTAAATTACTGGAACAAGTTAGCACGAACTTGTTCCAGTAATTTTTTGAAAACGAGAAAACATGTATTTTTTTTCTGATGACATTACATGTCCATTAAGTCCTTTCTCCATTTCGATTGTGTTAAGACGCTGGATGATTTTCCGGCAAATCAACAATTAATTGCCGAGGTGATATGCGAGGGATTTCACGTATCACCTGCAATTAAATTATAAGGAGATCTTGTGTATCGCTATATCTTGAAACGTTTGCTGATGCTCATTCCTGTGCTTTTAGGTGTCGCGTTCCTGATTTTTGCAATCATGGATGTTGCGGCAGGAGATCCGGTTTATTCCGTCGCCGGAGCGGATGCGACTCCGGAACAAATCGAAGCGTTGCGGGAAAAAATGGGATTAAATGGAAGCTTGATTGAACGATATATCCGTTACATCGGCAATCTGCTGAAAGGTGATTTAGGTACCTCCTATATTTCCAAATTGGATGTGATGAAGGTATATTTGCAACGCCTTCCAAATACTTTGAAATTAGCTACATTAACGATGATTGTTGCTGTTGGAATGGCAATTCCCTTAGGAATCACTGCAGCCGTTCATCAAAATTCGATCCGCGACACGACGTCGATGGTATTGGCATTAATCGGTTTATCCATGCCGAACTTTTGGCTCGGTTTATTATTGATCCTATTCTTTTCGTTGAAGCTTGGATGGTTTCCGACAGGAGGCAGTGAAGGTTTTCGCAGTATCGTGCTGCCTGCGATTACCGTGGGGACAAGTCTGGCAGCATTGTTAACCCGTACGACACGATCTTCGATGCTGGATGTTCTTCGCCAGGATTATCTTCGAACAGCACGGGCGAAAGGTGTTTCTGAGCGAAATGTAATTCAGAAACACGCATTGCGAAACGCTCTGATTCCGATTATCACAATTTTTGGTGTTCAATTTAGCAATGTTCTGGGTGGTTCGGTCCTTGCTGAAACCGTATTCGCCTGGCCGGGTGTTGGCCGGCTTGTAGTGGATGCAATCGATCAGCGTGATATTCCAACCGTAACAGGTGCGCTCGTTATGACAACGATGCTGGTCACGATTGTAAACTTGCTGGTGGATCTTGTGTACGCTTTTGTTGATCCGCGAATTAAAGCCCAATATACAAAGTAAATGGTGAACTGAATGGAAATTAACCAAACGAATAGAAATCAACAGAGAGCAACGAAACTCTATAAAAAACGCAGCGCCCTGGAAGATGTTTGGCGGCAATTACGTAGAAATAAAGGTGCGATTATTGGCTTGATTTTGATTGTTGTGATCATTCTGGTTGCGATCTTATCACCTATATTACTGGATTATGATAAAGATGTTATCGGTCAACATATCAAACAAAGGTTAAAACCACCTTCTGCAGATCATTGGTTTGGCACGGATGAACTTGGCCGCGATATTTTTTCCCGCGTAATTTATGGCGCCCGTTATTCTCTTGCAGTTGGAGTTGTTGCAGTTTTTGTCGCACTGGCGATTGGAATTACACTGGGCGCAGCAGCCGGATATATCGGCGGCAAGTTTGAAAATGTGGTGATGCGGATTTGTGATATTTTTTCATCCATTCCCTCTGTTTTGATGGCAATTGCGGTTGTTTCCGCTCTTGGAAAAAGTACGTTTAACCTCATGCTTGCAGTTGGAATTGCCAGTACTGCGCCATTCATACGGGTAGCCAGAGCAGCTGTTCTCGTTGTTCACGATGAAGAATATGTAGAAGCTGCGCGTGCCATTGGAATGCCGGACTGGAAAATCATCTGGGTCCACATCCTTCCGAATTGTTTATCCCAGATTATTGTGCAGGCGACTCTGCGTGTTGGTTCTGCGATTATCGCAGCTGCTCAACTGAGTTTTCTCGGTCTGGGGGTTCCTGCTCCGGCACCTGAATGGGGCAGTATGTTATCTGCAGGACGTCAATATATCCGTGATTACAGCTATATGACGTTATTCCCCGGTCTCGCAATCATGTTAACAGTACTTTCGCTGAATATGCTTGGTGACGGTATCCGGGATGCCCTGGATCCTAAACTGAAACGATGAGGCGATGATGACAAACCAGGAAGCAAATGATTTAATACTCGATATTAAGAATCTGAAAGTCCGTTATGAAACACAAGATGGGATTGTTAGAGCGGTTAACGGAATTGATCTGACTTTACGAAAAAAACGTACGTTAGGGCTGGTTGGTGAAACCGGCGCCGGGAAAACAACAACGGCATTAGCCATCATGCGCTTAGTCCCTGATCCACCCGGGATTGTGGAATGTGACAAGCTTGAAATCAGTGGACAGGATATTTTATCATTACCGGAAAATAAGCTGGAACATGTACGTGGTAACGATATTTCAATGATCTTTCAAGATCCGATGACTGCTTTGAATCCTGTTTTTACCGTTGGTGATCAAATCGCAGAGAGTCTTGAAATCCATGAACATCTCTCGTCGAAAGATGCAAAAGAACGGGCTGGGGATATGCTGGAACTGGTCGGAATTCCAAGGGAACGGGCAAATGAATATCCACATCAATTCTCAGGCGGGATGAAACAACGTGTGGTTATAGCAATTGCTCTGGCCTGTAATCCTCAACTCTTGCTTGCAGACGAGCCAACAACAGCGTTGGATGTCACCATACAGGCTCAAGTTCTTGAGCTCATGAATGAACTCAAAGAAAAGTATGATACGTCAATGATCATGATTACACATGATCTTGGATGTGTTGCTGAGGTTTGTGACGAAGTTGCTGTGATGTATGCAGGCCGAATTGTAGAGGAAGGAACCCTGGAGGATGTGTTCAATCGGACATTACATCCTTACACCGAAGGACTTTTCAATTCTCTTCCAAACATTAAAGACCGGAAGGCAAAATTAAAACCAATTAAAGGATTAATGCCGGATCCGACTAATCTGCCCGTTGGTTGTTCATTTGCACCACGCTGTAACTATGTCTCCGATGCCTGTCTGAAAGCCCAACCTCAACTTCGCTCAATCAGTCAGACACATCGTGTTGCATGCACAGCGTATGATAATCCCGAATTCCACATCGAGAGGAGAATTCTTTAATGTCTGAGACGCTTTTAGATGTACGGAATTTGAAAAAATACTTTAAAACATCCCGCGGGTTGTTGCATGCTGTGGATGATATCAGTTTTTCGTTGGATCACAATAAAACGCTTGGATTGGTGGGAGAGTCCGGTTGCGGAAAGACAACGACCGGAAGAGCGGTACTGCGGTTGATTGAACCAACATCTGGAGAGATCTTATTCGAAGGAAAAGATATCTGCAAACTGTCCAAGAACGATATGAGAAAACAACGGAAAGATATGCAGATTATCTTCCAGGATCCTTTCTCATCACTCGATCCAAAGAAAACGATCAATCAGATCATATCAGAACCGATCAGCGAAAATAAAATTATTCGCGATAAACGGAAACGAGAAGACCGTGTTCTTGAATTGATGGAGACGGTTGGTCTTGCAGAACGTTTGATTAATACGTATCCACATGAATTAGATGGCGGACGCCGACAACGTATCGGGATCGCCCGTGCGCTGGCTATGGAACCAAAATTAATCGTATGTGATGAACCGGTTTCGGCATTGGATGTTTCCATTCAAGCCCAAATTCTGAATCTTCTTAAAGAACTGCAAGAAAAGATGGGTCTGACGTACATATTCATTACACATGATCTATCCGTTGTAAACCATTTTTCAGATGAAATCATGATCATGTATCTTGGACAAATTGTGGAAAAAGCACCGACTGAAGAATTGTTTACCAATCCAATTCATCCATACACAAAAGCACTGTTATCAGCTATTCCGGTTCCTTCTTTATTGGAAAAGAGACAGCGTATTTCATTAAAAGGGGAGATCACCAGTCCGATCAATTTGCCAAATGAATGTCGATTTGCGCCGCGTTGTTATGAATGTGTTGATCATTGCCGCATTGGTATTCCGCCGCTTCTTGAAGTGAATCCGGGACATTTTGTCGCCTGTTTTGAACATGTCTGAGCGATAAATATATTTTTCAAATAACGGCAACAATTCGAATAAGGTAAGGAATCTTTGTTGTTGTGATGTTTTTGCGCTTCGCGCAAAAACATCACAACAACTAGTTTTTCTCTCTTTTTTTGAATTGCTGTCTGGCAGCAGGAAAACGACGCGAATTCTTTGAAAGGAAACAAAACCGGACTAAAACGAATGACCACAAAGAAAAACCTGGAAGAAATCTTTACACCCGCAGATCCAACCGGAATTCCTGGATTGATGAAAAATTCGGGCGGCAGATTTCAGCACATATCTAAATTTAAATTGATTCTGTTGGATTTTCTGATTCTATTAGCTGCGACAGGCCGATATATTTGGATCATCGGTGAAATTTTCTTTGTGTTTTTATGTGTTGCGTTTTCAGTCATGTTGGTCACAGGTTCAAGTTTTTTTCAGAATTTTTCTTTTTATATCCCGCCCACATCTGCCTGGGCTGCAGCGCTCACATTGCTCCCATTATGCATTTTTTTCGCAATCAACGCTATCGAAGATATCCAAAGGGAAGTTCGGCTTACGAAGGCTTACTTGCATTGGCATCGATGCAAATGGAAAGGGCAAGATGTCATCTACGCAAGGGAGGATGACGATGAACCGATCGGTAAAAAAGATCCAAAGCTGGAAAAAATTTCAGCAAAAGCAATGCGATCCTTCGGAATTTTCTTACTGATTACGCTTTTTTTGATGTTTCAAGAAGCTGACTGGCATCTGCCCTGGCTGCAATGGGGCTGGTTTCAATAACCTTTCCGAATTAACCTGTTTAATAACTGAAACGCTTCAGGCTCAAATATTCCAGTTTTTCCGGCATCCTGCTCTGTAAACCGTACGTCACGCTGGCCCCGATCCCCTTTAAAATACATCGCAAAAGGTACCGGATCGGATGAATGGGTTAAAATTTTTAGCGGAGTGGGATGATCAGGCATAACCAGTACACCAAAATCCTCTCCACAGCTTTCAAGATACTGCATAACTGGCTCTACGATCCGCTTATCAATCTGTTCGATTGACCAAATTTTTTCTTTTAATTCGCCATGATGGCCGCACTCATCAGGCGCTTCTACATGGATGTAGACAAAATCCAGTCCTTTTTCAAGTGCCTGAATGGCAGCTTTCCCTTTTGCTCCAAAATCCGTATGATAATTACCAGTGATGTTGCTGACAGGGATTTTTTCAAGTTCAATGCTTTTCGCAATTCCCTGCAGCAGATCAACCGCAGAAATCATCCCTCCGCGAACGTCATATTTATCCTTAAACGATGGTAAGGATGGTTTGCGTCCTTCGCCCCACAACCAGACCGCATTGGGCGAATTCAGACCTTTTTTGGATCGTTCCATATTTACTGGCAGTTTGTTCAGCTCCTGATAAGAAAATTCCATCATTTTACTGAGCAAATCAGCATTCATTCCCTTGGGAAGATATTCTCGTACAGGCTGTCCACTGATGTCATGCGGAGGAATTGTTTGAGCCCCGATTGCAGCATCACGCAGTACCAGACAATGGCGATAACTGATTCCTGGAAAAAATTCTACTTTTTCAGAATTAAATGCTTTTTGCATCCAGGCAATACTTGCCCGGGCAGTTTCTGAATCAATTTCTCCGGCTGAGTAATCAATCATCGTTGCATCTGCCATCCGGTTCTCCTCCGATAAAGTAACCAGATTGCATCGATAAGTTACATCTTCTGGCCTCAAATCGATTCCGATACTTAACGCTTCAAATGGTGATCGTCCGGAATAATAAAGGCGTGGATCATATCCAAGAACTGACATGTTGGCGACGTCGCTTCCTGCAGGCATTCCCGGTGGTATTGTCCTTGTCATACCGAACCGACCTTTTTGTGCGATAAGATCCATTCCGGGATGAGAGGCGAAATCTAACGGGGTCAAATTGTTGAGCTCTTCAACCGGAAGATCAGCCATCCCGTCACCTAAAAAAATGACGTATTTCATATCATCTTCTCCTCGGATAAATTTTTCCTTTCAAGCAATTCCATCAAGTATAGCATCATCGTATCAGCAATTCGAAATATGCGAAGAACTATATGTTGTAGTGTTATTTTTGCGCGTAGCGCAAAAATAACACTACAACAAGTTTTCTCGATCGATTCGAAAAGTTGGTTCAAATTTCGAATTACTGTCATCGTATGCGATGTTCCACGATTTTTTCGAAAACCAAATTTTTCGAATAATTTACTTAATGCCAATACGAGAAATTATTAAAAAATGTGATCATGAAAGTGGACGTGATCTTCTCCATCATGGATATGGTAATACTCATCAACAAGATTTGCTTTTATCAAGAGGTCCGTATTTAGGAGCATTTTTTGTGTTTGCATGTCCGCTAAAATTCCATGGTTTTCATCAAATAGGATTGATCGAGTGGAAATTTCCGGAACCAACTCAAGATTATGTGTAGAAGTGATCAGTGTTTTCCCTGATTTGTTCAACCGGATCAGAAAATCAACCAGCCATCTTTGTGTACGTGGATCAAGTTCGTTGATTGGTTCATCTAGAACCAGAACTTCCGGGTTCATAGACAAAACACATGCTATGGCGACTTTTCGCTTTTCTCCCCCACTCAAGTGATAGGGTGATCGATGATGAAATGCATCCAACTGCATTAATTCCAGCAGATCATTTACTCGCTTACCGATTTCCGATTCACTTAAGCCCATTTGTCGCGGACCGAATGCAATCTCATCATAGACATCAGCACAAAATAATTGCGTGTCTGAATTCTGGAAAACAAAACCAATTTTTTGATGAAATTTCTTCGCAAAAATGGGATCTTGCAACTGGTTTTCTGTGATTTCCTGTCCCTGGAATCGGTAGCAGCCAGTATCAGGAAAAATTAATCCATTGATCAGTTTTAATAAGGTGGATTTTCCACTCCCATTAGGCCCCATAATGGCTACTGCCTCACCTGCTTCTATTTTGATGCTGATATGGCTTAAGGCACGGATACCAAGATACGAATACGAAACATCATTAATCTCGATCATTCAACGATTTTTCCAATGTAGAAGAATAGAATCACAATTCCAATATGAATCAACATATACAAGAGATCAACCATGGACAGTCTCTTTTTTTCCAGGGTAATGTATTTCCCATTAAATCCTCGGCATTCCATTGCACTGTACATCTCTTTTGACATTTCAACAGATTTAATAAATAGATTTCCGGCGATACCTGAGAGAGATTGATATTTATCGCGATTTTTTCCGATGGACCGTAATTTTAAAGCCCATATTAACTGCAGCGCATGGTTTCCAAGCATCACAATGTATTTTATGGCGATATCAAGTACAAGAATAAAAATATCCGGAATATTAAAGAATTTGAAAGCACCAGTTATCGAGCTCCATTTGGTTGAATGCGGTAGCATATTAATCGTTGTAACCGTTGTAAAAACCTTGACAGTGATCATGACACTGCTGTATTTGTTGGAAGGGAGCAGAATAATGAAGGTAAAAAGGGAAACCCAGAGGCTGATTTTTAATATTGCCAGAATTTGATTTCCTTTCATCAGGCTCAATGAGAACAATGTATAGACCAGAATGGTCATAACAAAAGCGAAATTATGAGAAAAAGAAAGCAGAATCACCAGCGAAAAGGTAAAAATGACCTTTAACACCGGATGAATCTGATATTTCTGGTTCATTAAAGTGTCCTGACTTTTAATTTTTGCCAGGATACCCAGCAAGGAAAGGATACTTTTGTTGATAAACGTATCCCTGTCCAGCTGTGGCGAATAATTTTCCGTTGAGGCCAACCAGTCAGGAAATGGCGATTGGTTATTCGGATGGCAATTTTGAGTTTTTATCAAAAGTCTCTTTCTTGAAAGCAGCAATTACTTTAAAAAGAATCAGAAATATGGAAGTTCCTGCAACAGCCGATAAAATATAGGCAGCTATATCAGGCAATCCGGATAACGTATAATCAGGCAGGATGGAATTAAACGTAAATCCGTTCTCCATTCCTTGCGGTGTAAAACCAAGCGGCTGGTTTCCACCGGAAATCACATCCTTTATCTCATCAACACCCCATTCACCCCAGGCAGTTCCGGTTGCCAGCAAACCAAGCGGTGTCAAACAGATCAAGAGAACAATTAACGCATAAACAGCTTTTGTTTTTTGTTCTCTCCCTTGATAAATCATTCCGGGTGATACTTTTTTGATAAAAGAAAAGATAGCAGCGGTGAATAAGGCTTCCACAACTCCAGCGACAAGCAAATGAGGTATGGTCATTGCAGGAATCGAGACGGACAATGGATAGGGGCTATATAAAGGAATGCCTTCAGGATTCTTGAATAAAATGGGTTGGATGCCAAAAATAATGGCAGTGCTCAAGGCTGCCATGTTTAATCCGACATAGGAACCGATAAGAATCCCAAAAAGCTCTCCTTTTTCAGTCGGTATTCGGTCCTTGATGAATTTATAGATAAAGTACCCAAGGAACGGAAGAATAAATGCCATATTGAAACAATTGGCTCCAAATGCCAAAATACCGCCATCTCCAAATAGAAGCGCCTGAATGAGCAAAGCGATCGAAACAGAAATGCACGCAGCATATGGACCGGATAAAATTGCCAGAAGTGTTCCTCCGACTGCATGGCCGGTAGTACCTCCAGGAAGTGGAATATTGAGCATCATGAGAAGAAATGAAAAGGCAGCTCCGATTCCAAGAATTGGGATGTTTGTTTTTGTGATCCCTTTTTTTACTTTTTTTACAGAAACGACCCATACCGGGACCATTGCAGCGCTCATGACTGCACAGGTTGACGGACTTAAATAATTATCTGGAATATGCATGACCTAACCTCTTTGAAAAGATCCAAAAAGCTTTTTGAATAGCTCCTTTTCGGGTTCATCCCAAAGTTTTCTGTGAAAAAATGCGTAAAATAAATCGGAATTTCGAAGTAACGTCTTTTGCGATTTTGTATTATCGAAAAATATCTTTGATTTTTATTTTAAAAATCGAATTACTTCCGTCTAAGCCTTCATGGCTTAATGATCCTTATTAATATATTTTAAGCCGGGGTATTTGTCAACAGTAATTCGAAATTTGGAAAAACCTTTTGAGAAAAAAAATAGAAAACTTGTTGTTGTGTTGTTTTTGCGCTCCACGCAAAAATAACACAACAACATATACTTTTTCGCATATTCCGAATTGCTGCTGTCCTACATCGATTTCTGCCGGGAATGATTATAAACTCATTTCATAAAAAATCTCACCGTCAGGTTTTTTGTAGTCAAAAATAGTGAATATGATTTCCAATTTTCGAAAACCGTGTATAATCTTCTTTGGATAAATTGTAATCATTACAACTTTAGAATTGATACAAGAAAGAGCAGGATATGAACAGTTCTTCTGAATATTTGATAAAAAAATTATCACAGAAAAGTCTTCGCTTTTCTTTCCAACGAATGAAAATATTAGAATACTTGTACCAGCATGAAAGTTCGCACCCGGATGCAGAAGAGATCTATGAATCGCTCTCCAATATCATTCCCGGATTGTCAAAAACCACAATATATAATACACTGCATTCTTTTGTGAATGCAGGATTGGTCCAGGCTGTGGACATAGAGAATTCAGAAACCCGATACGAACTCAGTGCTTCACGACACGGACATTTCATTTGCAAACAGTGCGGTGTGATCCATGATTTTGATATTGATATCGATATGATCGTTGTGAAGGAATTGGCTCAATTTCAGGTTGAAGAAAAAGATGTTTATTTTCGAGGACTCTGCCCGAATTGTATTCGAATCCAAAATGAGACAACCAATACAATAAAAAATAAAAAGAAAGAGGCTCAAGATGAATCATAAGACTCAGCAAAATTTATTCGTCCGTTTTTTTGTTGTTTTTACATTTTTGTTGATGATTGCTGCAAATGCGCTGGCAAATATTTTACCAATTAACGGCCAGACAACCGGTGATGTTTCCAATGCTTATCGAAATCTTTTTGCTCCGGCTGCTTTGACTTTCTCCATATGGGGAGTAATTTATATTCTGTTAACCGGTTATACACTCTTCCATCTGGGATTCTTTCGCAGCAAGGTAACTGACATGGATATAGAATCACTTGAGAAAATTGGAATTTACTTTTCAGTTTCTTCTCTGGCGAACACCGCTTGGATCTTTTCCTGGCATTATCATCAGATTCTATTGTCGTTGATCTGGATGCTTGTAATCCTGGTTTGCCTGATAAAGATTAACCTGGTCATTAAAAAAATGTCATTAACCACAAAAGAAAAATTCTTCGTGAAAATACCATTTCGAGTCTACTTTGGATGGATCACAGTAGCGACCATTGCGAATATTACTACTTTCCTGGTCAGTATCCAATGGAATGGCTGGGGTCTGTCTGAATTAATTTGGACCATCGTTGTCCTGGCTGCAGGACTTATCATTGGGAGTTTAACCATGCTGAAATTTAGAGATTTAGCGTATGGACTCGTATTATTATGGGCATATTTTGGAATCTGGGTGAAACATACGTCAATTTCAGGTTTCAATAACCATTATCCTGAAATAGTCGTTGCGGTTATTGTTTGCTGGATTCTGTTTCTGATTATTGGTATCTTTGTCGTTGCAAGAAAACAGAACCAGACTACATAGATTGAACAATTGGATAATCCATCGATTAGGGGATGCTGAAATACTGATGATTAAATTCTCATTTGAATGACACAACAAAAAAAGGACAAATATGACATTGGATCAATTAGAGATTGGAAAAAAATCAAAAATTATAGCTGTTCACGGACAAGGATCGCTACGGGACCGTCTGCTGGATATGGGATTGACTCCTCGAACAGAGGTGGTCATACGGAAAACAGCACCATTAGGAGATCCGATCGAACTGACGTTAAGAGGTTATCAATTAACACTGCGCATTGACGATGCAAAAAAGATAGAAATCGAGGATACTTCGCGATGATATTTGCGCTCGTAGGCAATCAGAATAGCGGGAAAACAACGCTTTTTAACCAACTGACCGGATCAAATCAACATGTAGGCAATTTCCCCGGTGTAACCGTGGAAAGCAAGGCGGGTGAGATTCGCGGTCACAAGGGTGTTTCAGTGGTTGATCTTCCAGGCATTTATTCGCTTTCTCCGTATACCAGTGAGGAAATCGTAACGCGTGATTTTGTAATGAAACAGCATCCTGATGGCATTATCAATATCGTCGACGCGACGAATATTGAACGCAATCTCTATCTGAGTATTCAATTAATTGAGCTGAATATTCCCATGGTAATTGCATTGAATATGATGGATGAAATTCGATCGAATGCCGGTTCCATTGATATCGCTTTAATGCAGAAAGAACTGGGAGTTCCGATTGTTCCAATTTCTGCCAGTAAAAATGAGGGAATCACAGAATTAATTTATATGGCTGTAAAGACCGCTGAAACAAAGCAATACCCGAAACGGCAGGACTTTTGCACCGGTGCACCGCATAGAACCATTCACGCGATTTCTCATATGATCGAAGATCATGCGGAATCGATACGGATTCCGCCTAAATTTGTGGCGACGAAGATCATTGAGGGAGATCAACCTTTGTTGAAGGCGCTGAAGCTCACTGAGGCAGAAAATGTGTCCATCGAAAACAGTATTAAGGAGATGGAGAACTCGCTGGAGACCGATCGGAAAGCTGCCATTGCTGACATGCGATATTTATTTATCGATCGGTTGTGCAGTGAAACGGTTGTGAAACCGCTTGAAAGCAAACAGCATATCCGAACTGAGAAAATTGATCGTTTGCTCACCAACAAATATCTGGCGATTCCGATATTTCTGATCATGATGGGTATTATCTTTTGGCTGACTTTTGGTGTGATAGGCGGATTCTTAAGCGATCTGCTTGGAAACTCAATCACTTTCATCAGCGATATCGTAAAGTCCGGTCTCGAAGCCGCAAAAGTAAATCCTGTGATGACGTCCCTCATTATTGATGGTATCTTTGCAGGTGTTGGGAGTGTACTTACGTTTATTCCTACCATTGTTGTTTTATTTTTCTTCCTATCCCTTATGGAGGACAGTGGTTACATTGCCCGTGTTGCATTCGTTATGGATAAGCTGCTCCGAAAAATCGGGCTTTCTGGGCGGAGTTTTGTACCCATGCTGATCGGTTTCGGCTGTACCGTCCCTGCCATTATGGCGACGCGGACCCTGCCAAGTGAACGGGACCGCAAAATGACCATTTTTTTAACTCCGTTCATGAGCTGCAGCGCTAAATTACCGATTTACGGTATGTTTACACTGGCTTTTTTCCCGAATCATCGAGTCTGGGTGATGGTTTTCCTCTATCTTTTTGGCATTTTGCTGGCAATCATCAGTGGATTGTTTTTTACAAAAACCGTCTATCGGGGAAATCCGGCTCCTTTCATCATGGAATTGCCGAATTATCGTCTGCCCAGTTTCAAGTCAGTCCTGCTCCTGTTGTGGGAAAAAGCAAAAGACTTTCTGACGAGAGCATTTACTGTAATTTTTATTGCCTCTTTGGTGATTTGGGTGCTCCAAACATTTGACCTGCGCTTCAACGTGGTTGCTGAAAGTTCAAAAAGTATGCTTGCCGGTGTTGGAAGATTCATCGCGCCAGTGTTTCAACCGCTTGGCTTTTCGGATTGGAAAGCATCGACAGCCTTAATTACTGGCTTCATGGCAAAAGAGGCGGTCATCAGTACATTGGCCGTATTGACCGGAACGAATTCGTCAAATCTTCCTCAAGCGCTGGGACAAGTTTTTACACCGCTTGCAGCACTCTCCTATCTGGTTTTTACACTGATTTACTCCCCTTGTGTTGCGGCAGTCAGTGCTATCAGGCGGGAAATGCACAGCTCCATAGCTGCTTTTGGGGTTGTACTTTTTCAGACAGCAGGAGCCTGGCTGGCTGCGTTTGTTGTGTATAGAATCGGATTGTTGTTGATTTAAGGAATAAATATGAGTACAATCGATTATTTTTTAATTGCGGTGATCATCATTCTGGGAATTCTGGCTTTACGGTATATGTCTCGACAGAAAAACGGCTGTCAGGGTTGTGAATATTGCCAGTTTTACGAAAAGTGTGATATTAAGAAAAAACGGGATAATGACCAATAAGAAAAGGGATCCTGGAAATTTTCCAGGATCCCTTTTCAGTTGTTAACTGTAAATAGGACCGTAATGTTTGCAGGCTGAGTAATCTGCTGCCTGTTGATCGATAGTTCCGAATGCTGCCCATGAATGGGGTCGGAAAACCTTTTCCTGCGGGACGTTATGCATGGAAACCGGGATTCGAAGCATGGATGCCAGTGTGATCAAATCCGCACCTCGATGCCCATAAATCGAGACTCCATGATTGGCACCCCAGTTTGCCATGACGGAATAGGTATCTTTAAACGGACCTTCACCGGTCAGAACTGGCGTAAACCAGGTTGTCGGCCAGCTTCGGTCTGTCCGTAAATCGAGGATATTATGCTCCTTGTCAGGCAATGTAATGGTATGACCTTCCGCAATTTGCAGGACAAGCCCGACACCTTCAACAATATTTAATCGCAGCAGTGTTACGGGCATGTTGGCAACGGTTTTAAAATGACTGGAGAATCCGCCGCCGCGGAAATACTCATAATTTGCTCTGCACCAATCGGTTGCTTTCAGGCAGGCTTGAATATCTTCCTCAGTCATATCCCACCATGGTTTCATACAACCATTGCCCGCCGCGTCTTTTGCAGCGCCGGTTCCATCCAATGCAGTCGCTCCGGAATTAATCATATGGATGAAACCCTGTGCAGCCAATCCGGAGGGCTTTTCACCAGTGACTCTTTCATAGGCTTCCGGGCTCCAATAGGTGCGTACATCGTGGAAACAAGGCGCTGTATTGCTGACCAGTGTGCCTAACATCATGGATGCGCCATTCAGCGTGTCGTTTTCTGTTGCAAATGGAACGGGCGGTTTGGGACCATTCCAGTCAAACGTTGTTGCCATGATGGCTTCAGAGAAATCCGCATTTGGCAGCCAATCCGTCCATTGCCGCTGACCCTGGAATCCTCCTGCGATCGCGTTTTTTCCTAATGCTTCCTCGTGCCATCCCAGCTTATTCAACTTCGGATTCCCAAACAGAATGTCATGCATGATAATGGTCATTTTTACAACAAATTCCCAATCCTGATCCGCAGGAACAACTTTTGATTTTTTAATGATTTCCGGCAAGTCTTTTCCGGAGTTCAAATCAAATCCTTCCGGACAATTCTCCTTGACCCATTTTAAGGCTTTTTCGTATTCATCCTGGTCATAGATACCGATGGTGATCCGCCGCAGTATTTCTGTCATGTCCAGCCATTCAGTCCGAATTCCGAAGAATTTCTGGAACATATTGGTATCACAATAACTTCCCATGATGCCCATCGAGACGCCACCAAAATTGACATAGGATTTATTTTTCATCCAGCCGACGGCAATTGCGCTTCGTGCAAATCGCAGAATTTTCTCCGAAACATCTGACGGAATGGTATTATCGGTCAGGTCTTGGACATCATGACCATAGATCGAAAAGGCTGGCAGTCCTTTTTGCGCATACGCGGCCATGACTGCTGCCAGATAAACAGCACCCGGACGTTCTGTTCCGTTAAATCCCCACACAGCTTTAATGGTCATTGGGTCCATGTCGAATGTCTCCATACCATAACACCAGCAGGGTGTCACTGAAAGTGTGGCAACAACGTTGTTGGTCGCGAATTTTTCCTGACAACGAGCAGATTCTGCTCCTCCACCGATCGTGGTATCACTGAGGATACATTGCACTGGTGTACCGTCAGGATATTTTAAAGAGCTGCTAATTAATGCCGCGGCATTTTCAGCCATCATCATCGTCTTTTTTTCCAGGCTCTCTCGAACACCACCCCAGCGGCCATCAATAATGGGACGAATTCCAATTTTTGGATAAATCATGATGCTTTCTCCTTGTTTATCATTCTTAAAAACTGTAGGTATGCCGCATTCCATTTTTCTCGTTCATGCGGAACATATTTCTGAATTTGTACGCTTTCGGCAATAAGCGATCTGCCGGAATTAATATTTTGAATAATACCTGATGCTGTCAGTTGTATCATAATATTTCCGTATACGGTCGCTTCAATCGGTCCGGCGAAAACCGGGATTCCAAGGCTGTCCGAAGCAAACTGGCATAAAATTTTGGATTGAACTCCTCCGCCAACTATGTGAAGAGCGGTGTGTTTTTTACCGGTGTTCCTTTGGATCTGCTCCAGAGTGTATCGATATTTTAAAGTAAGACTCTCATAAATGCATCTGGCGATAGCTCCGAGACTGGTCGGAACAGTCTGTCCGGTCTTGCTGCAAAACATCTGAATTTTCTGTGGAAAGTCTCCCGGGGAAGAAAAAACATCATTATCCGGATCAACAAAACTGATGAGCGGTTCGGATAAATCAGCCATGGCCTCAATTTCTGCATAATCTAAAAAAGAATTCTGCTTTTTCCATTCCCGAAGACACTCTTGAATTAACCAAAGGCCGTTAATATTTTTCAGATAATCAATTTTTCCATTGGCTCCCAGTTCATTGGACATATCGTCGTTCATGCTCTCGTGAGTCAAGACAGGAGTATCGAGTTCTGTTCCAAACAACGACCAGGTTCCACACAATAGAAAAGCGACATCCGGGGCGTTGGAAGGAAGTGCTGTAATAGCGCATTGCGTATCATGACCTGCTGCCGCAATTACTTTCGATTGTGGAATATTGAGTTCTTCGCATAATTCCTGCCGCAGTTTTCCGACGATGGTTCCGGAAGGAATTACGTCTTGAAGCATCGAGCGCGGAATACCCAAAGGGTTGAGTATTTTATCTTCCCAAGTAAACAAAACAGGATTATACATTTGACTGGTAGAAGCAATGGAACGCTCGCAATAAAGTTTTCCGGATAAAAAGTATCCAAAAAGATCAGGCATGAATAATAAAGTCTGAGCTTTTTCGAATTGACTTTCTTTTTTTGCGGCAATCAATTGAAATAAAGTGTTAATTTTTAAAATTTGATTCCCAGTCAGGCGGTACAAATCAAAATCCGGCATTTTTTCATAGACCTGTTCGAGAATTGACTCGGTACGGGTATCCCGGTAATGAACCGGCTGTTCTATCAGATTGCCATTGTTGTCCAATAATCCAAAATCAACTCCCCAGGTATCGATGGCAACACTTTCAAATCCGCCTGATAAATGAGCTTTCTGAAGACCAATTTTTATTTCTTTCCACAATAAATCGAAATCCCAACACAACTTTCCATTAACAGTCAGCGGATGATTTTCAAAACGATGAATTTCTTCAATTTCTAATTGCCGATTCGCAAACTTTCCCAGAAACGCTCTGCCATTTGAGGCGCCTAAATCGATTGCAAGAACATGAAATTTTTTTTTCATCATATGTTCCGATTTCTGCTTTTCTTTTTTCCTAGTCCTTTTGACAGCAATTTTTATTATTTAACAGGAGTGAAAGTTTTTTTTATTGATGATGAATCAGGAATTCGATTTCCAGGCGGAGATCTTTAATCGCGGTTTCGATTGGACTTTTATGTTGCAGGATATTGGTGACATGTTTATAAATTATATGTTCTACCGTCGTGATGGGAACGATGCTGCCGTCTGTGCGATAGATGGATTTTCTTTGCCGATTCCCTGGATAGATTTTATCAATAATCGAAAGCCAAGGATAATGACTGACAAGCTCGTCATTCGTATATACGTTTTTCAAAACAGACTGTCCATTTAATATTGTAAAAT
>JAPKMT010000036.1 GCA_026645735.1 Flexilinea sp. | reverse complement strand
ATAATTCTCCAAATCAGGATCACATGTCCATCGTATTAATTCAAAGGCTTCTTCGATTTGATCGCTCTGGCTGGAGATTCCAAATCCCCAGCAGCCTAAGACTGAAACTCCGCCTGGAATATAATCATATCCGATTTTCCCAATGATTTTTGATTTTGAATGGTTATTGACGTCAGCGATGAAAGATGCAAAACCGACCAGCATGGCGCTTTTCCCAAGATAGAAATCTTCGACGGTTTTTTCAACATTATCATCAAGAGATGAAGGATTTGTACTGTTGAAAGTCTCTACAAAACTGGTGACACCTTTGATAAATTCTGGCGAATCAACTGCAACATTCCCATTAGAATCAAAAACGTCACCGCCATATGCCCAAATTCGAGGCATTAATTCCGGCAGCAAAACAGATGCATTTTGTGCAGCAACAGAAGTCCCAAATGGCACAGGAGAATTCGAATTCAGCGATTGTGTAAAAAAACTGCTGACGACATTGAACTCGAACCAGGTCCTGGGGACTCGCAATTTTGTCTGATATTTTTTTTCAAATTGTTCCTGGATCATTGGATTCTCAAACAGGTCTTTTCGATACAGAAGCAATTGTGGACCGAAATTAATCGGAAGGCCGTAGTATTGCTTATTGATCATGCCCACTTTTTCCGGCAATTTGCTTAAAAAAATGTCCTTATTAAATGCTTCTGTCTGAATAAAACCGGTTAGATCAGCCAGACAATGATTGGCTACAAGAATATCAAGCCAGGGATTATCATACATCAGAATGTCATAATGCCTGAGTGTCTCTTTATTCAACAATCGATCGAGAAGTTTATTATGTTCACAGAGGGAGATATCGAGATCAATCCCTGTTTTGCTTGTAAAGTCATAACGAGTTTGAATTATTGTGTGTGCATTGGGCGAATCGAGGAGAAGCAATTTCAATACTTTGTTTTGATATTGTTTTTGTGAGTTGGAAAAACTGTCGTTTTCAAATAATTTTCGATAAATAATTTTATCCTTCAGGATGATCTGCTGCTTTTCAAACAAGAGCGGGCTTTTCAAATTATTGAGTAATAATTTGGCCGCTTTTTTCCCAATAAAATGAGCAGGTCTCATCGTGTTGATGATTCCGTTGAATGTGATGTGATAATTCCATCGTTCCTGACTGAAGGAGATGATCAACAGATCTTTTTCTGTGGATATTCCAATAATCGAAGCAGCCTGTTCGATTCCAGTTGAGATATTCTGCGAAGTTGAAATGATTACTTGCGGGTGTTTTTCCTGTAAGAACGAAATGGCAGTTCGAAATGCTTCTTCTTTCGTTGAACGAATGTGATGAACCAATCCATCTTCCGGTGTGATATTTCTTCCGGAAAAAAAATCGTAATAGGCTTTTGAGCATTCTTTTTCGCACGAAAAATTTTCAGGTCCGGCAATTAAGCCAATTTTTGTGTAGCCATGATTTATTAATTGTGAAAGTAGAAAAAACATGGTCTCATAAGGATTGGAGGAAACAAAATTAAAATCGGCAGGCATAATTTTTCTGTCGATAAAAACTGTTGTCAAATTTTTTGTTTTTTCAAAAAAAAGCTGATCTGTTTGACAGGAAACGACAATCAAACCCCTCATGTCTTTTTTTTGAAAATTTGAAAGGATGGCAATTTCTGTTTCCGGTACATCATCAGTGAGACCCAAATTCACATAATAATTACTGTTTCTCAGTTCTCTTTCAATTCCGGCAAGAATGAATGAATAGTACTGATCGTAAATGTTTGGGAGTATGACTCCAATTTCCTGATTATTTCGGGATCGGAGACTTTTCGCGTAAGTATTCGGTTTGTAATCCAATTTTTCTATGGCTTCTTTGATCATTCTTGCCTTTTCAGGTTGTACGTATCTGGCTCCAGTACAGTAATTGGAAACTGTACCGATCGATACTCCTGCCAATGCAGCAACTTCTTTGATTGTGCTCATAAAAGATCCTCAGAAAAATTGATTTCTGTTTATTATATCTGAATTTTATTTTTTTTCTGAATTGAAATTTAAAATATTAAAACGTTTCAATATATTTCAATTCTTGCTTGACAAGATAAATTATCTATGTGAGAATTTTTTTTATAAATTCTCTGTATATGGACAGTTAAAAAAATAAGTGTAAAAAAATTAAAAAATTATGTATTATTACAGAATAACCAGTTTTATTTCTGTGAAATCTTTAGAATCTATTGAGTTTATAAAACGATCGCTGATTTATTAATAACTGGCCGAAAAACATTAGTATCATTTGCATATATCGGCTATTCGAATAAACTGAGGGAATTTGTTAGCCATACGATGCAGCATTACACGAATAAAAAAGAATTCTCCTCTTATTTCGAAATACTGGAAAACCATGAAAGGGACGGCAAACCTGTGGCAGAAGTGTTATTACAGATGACGGATATACAAAAATCGTTTCCAGGTGTTCATGCACTTGATAATGCCTGTTTGGAAGTAAAAAAAGGAGAAGTTCACGGATTAGTCGGGGAAAATGGAGCTGGCAAATCAACCCTGATGAAAGTACTTACTGGCATTTACAAAAGGGACAGTGGATCGATTAAGTTTCGCGGCAATGAAATTCATGTTAACAATACCAGAGAATCTCAACAGCTCGGAATTGGAATCATTCATCAGGAAATCAATCTGATGCCCCATTTGACGGTAGCTGAAAACATCTTTATCGGGAAAGAACCGATGAAAGGGCTTTTCCTTGATGAGAAAAAAGCGAATGATGATGCAAGAAAAATGCTGAATGCATTAAATATCGATATCGACCCGACAATACCAACCGGTCAATTAACGGTGGCGAAACAGCAAATGGTCGAAATTGTAAAAGCGCTCTCTTACGACAGTGAACTACTGGTGATGGATGAACCAACCTCCTCTCTGACAGACAACGAAATTGAGGAATTATTTAAGATTATTCGTAACTTAAAAGCAAGAGGACACGGAATTATTTACATTTCTCATCGATTGGATGAACTACCAATTATTACCGATCGCGTCACAGTCATGCGTGATGGGCAATATGTTGGAACGGTTGAAACCACCAAAGTAACCAAATCAGAAATTATCAGTATGATGGTTGGGCGGACGATCTATGAAGAGCCAAAAGTAAAAAGCACCGTACCGGCAGATGCTCCTGTTATTTTGGAAGCCAGGCATTTGTGCGGGAATAATGTAAAAGATGTTTCCTTTTGTCTTCACAAGGGTGAAATATTAGGCTTTGCCGGATTGATTGGCGCCGGTCGTACAGAAACAATGCGAGCGTTATTCGGAGCTGATCCTTTGGACAGAGGAGAAATTGTAGTAAATGCAGAGACCATAACCGTAAAGAGTCCGAGTGATGCGATTTCGCATGGCATTGGTTATCTTTCTGAGGACAGAAAAGGATTTGGTTTGGCAATAGGACTGGCTGTCCGCGAAAACAGTGTGATGGCAAATCTTGACGCTTTTTTGAAAGGTCCATTTACCAACGATCAAAAAATTGATGTGACAACGATAGATTATGTTGGCAAAATCAATATTAAGACTCCTTCCATAAGTCAGTTAGTGGTAAATCTGTCCGGTGGAAATCAGCAAAAAATTGTGGTTGCCAAATGGCTGATCCGAAACAGCGATGTTTTGATTTTTGATGAACCAACACGAGGCATCGATGTCGGCGCAAAACAGGAAATCTATAAGTTGATGAATGAACTTGTTGCAGAAGGAAAATCCATTATTATGATTTCTTCCGAACTTCCTGAACTCTTGCGGATGAGTGATCGAATCGTTGTTATGTGTGAGGGCTGCATCACGGGTGAAATGAATATTGAAGATGCAACCCAGGAAAAAATCATGACTTTAGCGACATCAAAAATGTGAGGTTATTGGTTATGGAAAAAAATAAAAAGTTCAACTTTACGAAAATCCTTGCTCCGATGGTTCTGGTTTTGCTGTACTTGTTTTTCTCGATTTTTGGAAGGAATTTTTTCTCGGATGATTATTTGATCAATATACTGGATGGCTCTTACTATATCGGTTTCATGGCGATTGGAGTCACCTTTGTCATTATCACCGGCGGTATTGACCTTTCGCTCGGGACGACCATGATGTGTGCTGCGCTGTTGGGAGGTGCTGCCTTCAATAGCTGGCATTGGCCGATGGGTTGGTGCCTTCTGCTGGTTGTTTTTGTTGCTACAGTAATTGGTTTTTTAAATGGAGTTTTAATCGCGTATTTGAATCTTCCGCCGTTTATTGCGACCCTGGGTACGCAGATGATGGGTATGGGATTTGGTGCAATTTGTACTAGAGTGCAGACAATGCGCTATCCCACGTTTGGTACACCAGAAGGGTGGTTCAAAAACTTTTTCTATAAAACAACAGGAGGTTTCCCTGTAGGAATTTTCTGGCTAATGGGTTTCTTTCTGATTGCGCTGATTTTGCTCAGCAAAACGAAATTTGGCAGATATACTTTCGCAATCGGTTCAAATCGGGAAGCAGCACGGTTATCCGGAATCAAAATCAATCCCTGGCTGACTGGGGTTTACACTTTTTGCGGTTTTTGCTCCGGACTGGCTGGAATTTTCTATGCGGCTGTGTATACATCGATTATCCCCAGTACCGGGAATGGAATGGAGCTTCTTGGAATTGCAGGTGTTGTCATTGGCGGAACCAGCATGGCTGGCGGAACCGGTACCTTGGTTGGCACGCTCATTGGTGTATATATTATGAGCGTTCTGAAACAGGGATTAATGTCGATGGGATTGCAGAGCCATTGGCAAACATTCTTTACCGGCGTTGTTGTGATCGGAGCGGTATTGTTAGATCAATATCGTTTGAAACAAGGTACCAGGGTGAAGAAATAAATCGTGGAATAACCATCAGAAAATCGATCTGATGGAGTGATAGTAATTTTTTGGAGGAAAATGATGAAGAAACTTTTAGTTGTCGTATCTGTGTTATTGATTCTTGTTTCACTGTCAGCCTTTGTAGCGCCCGCTGTCGCGGCTGATACCCCGTATATTCCATTGATATCCAAGGGATTCCAACATAAATTCTGGCAGACAGTTCAGGCTGGTGCGCAAGCTGCTGCAGAAAAATATGGCGTCAAAATTACATTTGATGGCCCTCCCTCTGAATCTGACATCAGTGTTCAGGTGGACATGCTGAATGCAGCGATGGCCAACAATCCGGCAGCCCTCTGCCTTGCAGCGCTGGATACTGAATCGGTCACAGAACAGTTGAATACCTGCAAAGAAAAAGGGATCCCTGTAATCGGATTCGACAGCGGTGTACCGAATGCTCCGGAAGGCTCAATTATTTCAACGGCTTCCACTGACAATGAAGCAGCCGGCGCTTTGGCAGCGGATCAGATGGCAGGTATAGAAAAAGTTATGGCAGCCATAACAGGCGCGACCAAAGATGCTCCCATTGTTCTGAGTGTTATCAGCCAGGATGCAACCTCAGCATCAATTACCGGCCGTACTACCGGTTTTGTCAATCGAATGTATGAAGTCTGCAATTTTCACCAACCAGGACTCGTAGCGGTTACGGGTCATGATAAGTGGAAGAAAGCATCAGAATCCGGTGATGTAGCCATCGAAATTCTGGTTTCGATTGCAGCTTCCACCAGTGTCACCGATTGTCAGACTGCAGCCCAGGCTGTCATCCAAAGAGAACCGGTGGGAGTTTTCTGCACCAACTCAGGTTCTGTTGATGGAATGCTTGCTGCAACAGCCGATGGCTCTGATCTGGATCGTGAAAAAGGACGCTATAAGGACTTGATCGTTGTAGGTTTTGACTCCGGCGCTACACTGCTCAACGCAATACGCAATCAGTGGTTTCACGGTGCAGTTACTCAGGATCCATATATGATCGGTTTCTATGCTGTTGAACTCGCTGTTAAAACACTCAATGGCGAAAAAGTTGATCCGATTGTGGATACCGGCTGCCAGTATTACACCTATCAAAACATGGATGATCCGGCAATTGCTGCCCTACTCTATGATTAGGATTGATGATTTGTAATCAGCAATGGGGCAGTCCGAATTTGGACTGCCCCATTTGGTAGAGAGTAAATTAAAGCCGCAATCATCTACACGAGTAAAAAAATGAGCAACCGATTATCTATTCCTTTACCGATTGAAATGCAGTATCCGATAAATTTTCTTAAGGAGGTCAAACATGCTGATTGGTATACCAAAAATATTGTCACCAGAGATCATTGCAGCGCTCTGTGAAATGGGACATGGCGATGTAGTAGTCCTGGGAGATGCAAACTTTCCGGGAAAAAATTTTGCAACCAAAGGTGGATGTAAATTCTTACGGGCAGATGGAATCTCTGGGACAGCGTTGCTGGATGCGATTCTGACAGTAATCCCCTGTGATACTTATGTTGAGCGACCAGTCATGTTGATGCAAAAGATGGATTGTGATGCGAATATTTCCATTCCGATCTGGAATGAATATCAGAATATTGTCGCCCGGCATGATGATCGCGGCGCCGATGCGATCGGTTTTTACGAACGATTCCGATTTTATGAAGAAGCTGCAAAATCGTATTGCATAATACAAACGGGTGAGGAAGCGATCTACGCCAATGTGATGATTCAGAAAGGTGTAATCAAGTAGCATGGGCAGCAATTACCTGATGGGAATCGATATCGGAACGAGTGCCTGTAAAATTGCATTGTTTACTCGCGAAGGATGCGTTTCCTGTTCCTGCTCCGATGAATATCCTGTCTTCTATCCACAAAATGGATTTGTTGAACAAGACCCTGATATCTGGTGGGAGGCAGTTTGCAGAGGAATTCGACGTCTTTTGGCTGAAAATTCGATTAATGCTGCTGATATTGCCGGTATCGGTATCGACGGTCAAAGCTGGGCAGCCATTGCGGTTGATGCTGAGGGAAAGGTTTTGACTCGGAATCCAATCTGGCTGGATACCCGGTCAAAAACTATATGTCAGCAGATTGAAGAGCGTATCGGTGCAAAGAAACTGTATGAATTCAGTGGGAATTCTTTAAAACCGCAGTACACAACTGGGAAAATCTTGTGGTACAAAAAACATTTACCAAATGTATACCAGAAAATTGATAAGATTCTGCAATCCAACAGTTTTATTGTTTATCGTCTGACGGGGATTATCAGTCAGGATGTTTCTCAGGGATATGGAATTCATGCTTTTGATATGCACAAAGGATGCTGGGACGATGCGATGTGCCATGAAATTGGAATACTGCGATCTTTTCTCCCGGAAATTGCTGCATGTCATGAAGTTGTGGGTCATATCATTCCGGAAGCTGCAGTAAAAACAGGTTTGTTGGCCGGAACACCGGTAGTAGCCGGAGGTCTGGATGCAGCCTGCGGTACTCTGGGCGCAGGAGTCATTAATAATGGAGAGACACAGGAGCAAGGTGGACAGGCAGGTGGCATGAGCATCTGCATATCCGAGTATTGTTCTGATCCGAGGTTAATCCTTGGATTTCATGTGATTCCGAAAAGATGGCTGCTACAAGGCGGTACAACAGGTGGGGGCGGCGCTTTAAAATGGTTTGAACAACAATTCGGATATGAGGAAAGATTGGAAGCAGGAAAAAAAGGATGCTCTTCCTTTGAAATCCTTTCCCAATTGGGAGGGACTATCAGCGCAGGAAGCGATGGCGTAATTTTTTTGCCCTACATGGCTGGAGAACGTTCTCCCATTTGGGATGAAAGTGCAAAAGGTGTTTTTTACGGATTGGATTATTCTAAAACTAAAGCTCACATGGTACGAGCGGTGATGGAAGGTGTGGCATATTCCTTAAAACACAACCTGGATGTCGCTGAAAGTGCAGGAGCAAAAGCTGGAAAACTCCGAGCCATGGGCGGTTCAGCCAATTCCCTGATTTGGACTCAGATTAAAGCGGATGTTACCGGAAGAGAAATCGAAGTTCCTTCGTCTGATACTGCAACCACACTGGGTGCAGCAATTTTGGCAGGAGTTGGTATTGGTATGTACCGAAATTTTCAAGATGCTGCTGCCAACACTGTAGCGATTAAGCGGACTCACATCGCTGATTCATCCGGTCAGGAACAATATCGAAAAGGATATAAAACTTATTTGGAACTGTACGATTTATTAAAGAATCTTATGGATCTCAATTGATTTAGATCCATGTGAACAAATCAAAATATTTTGTTTCATTGTTTTTTCTGATCAAAATAGCAATTTGAAAAATCAATCAACTTGTCGAGTCAAGCGAGAACATTTTATATCGTTATGATCAAATAGAAAGAAAAGGGAAACAAAAGATTTTATACAAATCGTGGATTGTTTACTTATGATAATGGAAAAGAAGATGATGAAAGCAGCAGTATTGGTTGCAAATGAAGATGTGCGTTATTTGGATTATGAAGAACCGCAAGTTCGAGCTGGCGCTGTAAAAGTGAAAGTCGCAGTTTCCGGTATATGCGGATCAGATGTCCCGCGTGTTCTCCATAATGGAGCTCATTTTTATCCGATTGTTTTGGGGCATGAATTCTCCGGAGAAGTAGTGGAAACCGGTGAAGGAGTATCTTCTGTAAAAGTCGGTGATCGTGTTGCAGGTGTTCCATTACTCCCCTGTATGCAATGTGAAGCTTGTCAAAAAGGAAATTTTGCTTTATGCCGGAATTATAGTTTCATCGGTTCCCGCGAACAGGGCAGTAATGCTGATTATATTGTGATCCCTGAGCGAAATGCAGTTGTTTTTGATCAATCTATCTCTTTTGAACAGGGAGCAATGTTTGAGCCGTCTACGGTAGCGCTTCATGGTGTACTACAGAATGATTTCCGAGGAGGAGGGATAACCGCTATCTTAGGAGGTGGCACTATTGGGCTATTTACATTTCAATGGGCGAAATTACTGGGGGCAAGAACAACAGTAGTTATTGACATCAATCCGGAACGGCTTGAATTGGCCAAACGTCTGGGGGCAGATGAAGTGATCAACACGAATGAATCCGGATGGTTGGATGCGGTACAAGAATTTACAAAAGGCAAAGGATTCGATTTTGTGTTTGAAACTGCCGGTGTCATTCCAACGATGAAGCTGTCTTTTGAACTCGCATCGAACAAAGCCAGGATTTGTTTTATCGGCACACCGCATAGTGATCTTTCCTTCTCTCCATCTGAATGGGAAAAACTCAACCGCAAAGAATTTTATCTGACCGGTTCGTGGATGAGTTACAGCGCTCCTTTTCCGGGGAAGGAATGGCTAATGACCGCAGAGTATTTTGCTACCGGGAAGCTTCAATTTGATGAGGGACTCGTTGGAGAACGATTTCCGATGAGTCAGGCACAGGAAGCATTCATGCTCTACAAAAAACCTGGAGCTGTAAATGGTCGGATATTACTTATTAATGAATTTTAGTATTGGAAGGATAGAAGAATGACAACTAAGATTGATTCGAGTTTAGTCCCGCAGCGGACTCTTTCTGACGGAACAAAAATCCCGTGTATCGGAATGGGAACTTTCGGATCCGATCGATTTACACCGGAACAAATTTCTGCTGCAGTTGCCGGCGCGATTGAAGCAGGATACCGTCTTTTTGACTGTGCTGCAGTGTATGGAAATGAGGATAAAATTGGAGCTGTTTTTAAGGCTGCGTTTGATAAAGGGACTGTCAAACGTGAAGATCTTTTCATCATGACAAAAGTCTGGAACGATATGCATGGCAGGGGTGATGTACTGCTTTCGTGTGCTAAGAGTTTGAAAGATCTGCAACTGGATTATGTGGATTTGTTCTTTGTCCATTGGCCTTTTGCAAATTATCATGCACCCGGATGCAGCGGCGATGCAAGGAATCCGGATTCAAAACCTTTCAGTGTGGATCGATTTATGGATACCTGGCGGCAATGTGAACGACTCGTTGACATGGGATTGGTAAAATACATCGGGATGTCCAGCATGACGATTCCAAAACTGGAAGCAGTCCTACCGCTTTGTCGTATTGCTCCGGCTGCCATAGAGATGGAACTTCATCCGAGCTTTCAGCAACCTGAACTTTTTCAGTATATTGTTGACAAAGGAATTCTGCCTATTGGATTTTGTCCGATTGGATCTCCGACCCGGCCGGATCGCGACAAGACTCCGGATGATGTGGTGGATATCCAAATGCCTGAAATCGTGGAAATTGCAAAGGTTCACGGTGTACACCCTGCAGTCGTTTGCCTGAAATGGGCGGTTCAGCGGGGACAGGTGCCGATTCCTTTTTCGATCCATGAAAATGAGTATGTCAGTAATCTGCGATGCACGATGGAAGATCCCCTCACAGAATCGGAGATGGAAACAATTCGGAATGCAGATAAAAACTGTCGCTTGATTAAAGGACAAGTTTTTCTTTGGGAGGGTGCAAAAGGCTGGGAAGATCTGTGGGACCTTGATGGTACGATTACAAAGTGATTGGTGTATTGTTCTTATGATAATCACTGTTACGCTAAATCCCTCGATTGACAAGTATTATGTGGTTGATGAACTGTTGCCGCACCAGGTTATGCGCGCGAGAATGGTCAACAATACGGCGGGCGGTAAAGGAATGAATGTATCGCGTGTGGCAGCATCCGCAGGAGAGAAAGTTACCGCAATGGGATTCCTGGGAGGGCATTGCGGAAATTATTTTAAAAGTCTGATCGATGTTGCCAACCTTAACTGTGCTTTTACATGCGTGTGTGGTGAGACACGAAGCTGTATCAACATCCATGATCTTGCCACCAATCAGAGTACAGAAGTCCTTGAACCAGGGGAACCGGTAACAAAAGATGATTTGGATCGCTTTCTCAGAGATTTCAAGACACAACTGCCTTATGCTGATGTCGTGACAATTTCTGGCAGCATGCCAAAAGGAGTGAAACCTGATTTTTATGCCAATCTAATAATTCTGGCAAAGGAACAAGGAAAAAAAGTCATTCTGGACTCCAGCGGTGCTGCACTGGCAGCAGGAATCGGTGCAATCCCAACCATGATCAAACCGAATTCAGATGAAATCCGGCAGCTTTTTGGCGGTGAAAATAGTAAACCAGATAATCTGATTCATAAAGGGCGTCAGTTACACACGAGAGGTATTGAATATGTGGTGATCTCTTTAGGAGAAGAGGGCGCGCTGCTGATCTGTTCGGAAGGGATTTTTTCCGGAAAACCGCCGCAATTAAATATTGTCAATTCAGTAGGATGTGGTGATAGTATGGTTGCCGGATTTGCCTGCGGATTTCAACGAGGATATGATGCGGAAGAATCTTTGCGCTTTGCTGTGGCAATTTCCGCAGCCAATGCACTCACGGCAGAGACCGGTTCATTCCTGGAAGAAGATCTAAAGAATTTACTGAAAGAAGTGAAAATTCAAAAATTATTAGAACAGTAAAAGAATTTGGAAATAAGTTTTACAGTGATTCTGTTTTATAGATGAGCTTCCGCCAGAGTTTATTATGTCTTTAATGAGCGGAGCACTCAAACCGCAGAATGACTGATTCTGTTATCAAACTGAGGTCAATTATGCCGATTGTTACAACAAAAAACCTGCTGCTGGACGCCCAAAGAGGTCATTATGCAGTGGGTGCGTTTAATATCGAAAATATGGAAATGGCACAGGCAGTTATTCAGGCAGGGGAGGAAACATGTGCCCCGCTGATTATTCAGACTACTCCTTCCACCTTAAAATATGCTTCGCCATCGTTATTTTTCTCTATGGTCCGTTCGTTGGCAGACTCCTCGAAAATTCCTGTTGCGATGCATTTAGATCATGGATCGTCCTTTGATCAATGTTGTCAGGTAATTCAGGCCGGGTATACCTCTGTCATGATTGACGGATCAAAATTATCTTTTGAGGAAAACATTCAGGTCACCAAAAAAGTGGTTGAGGTTGCGGATTGTTGTTCCATTCCGGTGGAAGCAGAACTCGGTACAGTTGGTGGAAAAGAAGATACCCATGAAGTGAAGGATAAGGATGCGCTTTATACCAATCCTGATCTGGCAAAGGAATTTGTCGAGCGCACCGGTATCAGCAGCCTGGCAGTGGCGATTGGCACTGCTCATGGATTCTATAAGGGCATTCCAAAGCTGGATTTTGACCGCCTTGCTCAGATTTTGGAGGTCGTTTCGATTCCGATGGTGCTGCATGGAGCTTCCGGAGTTCCCGATGAAGCAGTTCGTCAGTCCATATCTTTAGGAATCTGCAAAGTCAATTTTGCGACAGAATTGCGTGCGCATTTCACGGATGCCTGCAGAAAAATTCTCATCGATCCGGGAGTCATTGATCCGAAAAAGTATTGCGCTGCAGGACGGGATGCAGTCAAGGAATTTGTTAAGGAGAGGATCTTGGTTTGCGGTTCGGATGGAAGGGCATATAGCGATTTGAATTATGAAAAAAAATAATAGTAGTTGTGGTGTTTTTGCACGAAGCGCAAAAACACCACAACTACATATTTTCACTCTATATTTGAAAAGCATATCTATATTTCGAATTGCTAAAGGCCTAAATGATTATTAAAATAAACGGGTCAGAATATCCTTTGTCAAGTGATACTCTGACCTGTTTATTTTAATAAAAAACAGCTTGTGTATGTGATAGTCAAATTACCATTGTTATATGGGATACCGGAAAGCTCGCAGACTTTGCTGACCCACAATCCGTACGCTTCCATGGATGAAATCGATTGTTCCGGGAATCTGCATGGTTCATCCGGGTAGGTGCATTTTTTACAGAGGGTGCAGGTACCTGCTCCCATCGGAAGAATATCGGGATAACGCACTTTCAATTTTTCAATGAATGAAGCAAATAATGTCTTATGATATTCGCCCGTTGCCTGCATGGTTTCATAATCAAATTTATCTTCCAGTTTCCCGATCGATTGAACGATGATTCCATAAGAATACGCTGCAACGCTTTTTGCTGCATCTTCTATACTTCCGCAAGCCGGAGGACACCGCCAATTTTTATTGTAGCTGCGGCAGCGATCAGCCCGGCACATATCACGAACTTCAGGCATGAATACTAATGCTTTCGTGTTTAATGGACCTGCCTGTGAAAAACCTTCGTCGATGGCTTCCTGAATGAACGCTTCTGTATTGTAATCCATTAATGATTGCCCCTTTTTCTTTCTTCATCCGAAAAATTAGTCCATATTTCGAATTGCTGCCTGCGATTTGAAATATGGGAATAATTATTTATTTTCGCTATTTAGGAAACGTTTTTTCCATTCATACAGAATATTGATGGCTTCAATGGGAGAGATGCTGTTGATATCCAACTTCTGTAATGATTCCAACAGCGGATTTGTTTCCGGAAACAATGTAAGCTGTGATATAGGGATGTTTTCGCTTTTACTGCCATTTTTGGATTCGGTTTCTAATTTAGTCAGGATTTCATTGGCCCGGGAGATCACAGGTTTCGGCAGACCGGCAATTTGACCCACATGAATCCCGTAGGAACGGTCTGCTGCTCCCGGGATAATTTTATGTAGAAAAACAACTTCACCGTTTTTCTCAGAGACAGCCACATTATAGTTTCGAATTCCGGGCAGGGATTCGCTCAGCTTTGTCAGTTCATGAAAATGAGTGGCAAAAATTGTTCTGGCACGCAGACGGGGTGCATTATGGATATATTCTATGACTGCCCAGGCAATCGAAAGACCATCATAAGTACTGGTTCCCCGTCCAATCTCATCCAGTATGAGAAGACTTTTTGAGGTGGCATTATGGAGTATGTTTGCTGTCTCCACCATTTCGACCATAAAAGTGGATAATCCGGCATGAATTTCATCCTGAGCGCCGATCCGGGTGAAAATCCGGTCGACAAGCCCGATTCTGGCTTTTTCAGCAGGCACGAAGGAACCCATCTGAGACATCAACACAATGATTGCAGCCTGCCGTAAGAAGGTACTTTTTCCGCTCATATTGGGACCAGTCACAATACGGATGATTTCTCCGTTTTCCAAGCGAATATCATTAGGGACAAAGCTTTTCCCTTTTTCCAATGTCTGTTCAACGACCGGATGACGCCCTCCGACAATATCAATGATCTGATCCTCAGAAATTTCCGGACGCACATAGCCGTTCACTGCAGCGATTTCGGCCATCGATAATAGAACATCCAGCATGGCAAGACTGCGGGCAGTGAGGAGGATTTCTGCCGCGAATTGATCGATTTCAGAACAAATTTGAAAGAATAAGCGGTTCTCAATTTCATGAATGCGATCCTCTGCATTCAAAACCAGCGTTTCATATTCTTTCATCTCAGGCGTAATGAATCGTTCGGCGTTAACTAATGTTTGTTTTCGGATATATTCCGGAGGTGCCTGGTCTGCATTGCCACGTGAAATTTCTATGTAATACCCGAAGACTTTGTTGTAGCTGACCTTTAATGTCTTGATTCCGGTTCGCTCTTTTTCAACAGTTTCGAGATTCGCCATCCAATCACGTGCATGACGGGATTCATAATGTACCTGATCTAATTCAGTAGAATAACCGCTCCGAATGATTCCTGTGTTCATCAATGTTGCCGGCGGATCCTCCGCGATGGCTGCCTGTAAGATTGCAAGTACCTCCGTTAATGGTAAAATTCGATAATCGGTTGGTAATAACACGTTTTGTATTGGTTCGATTATCTGGATAATACCAGGCAAAATTTCAATGGAACTGCGCAATGCTGTCAGATCCCTGGGCTGAGCCATACTTCCGCTGACACGGTTTATCAGCCTTTCGATGTCGTTCAGTTCTTTCAATAAGTGCCGCAGTTCTGCGCGCTTCATACCATTTTGAATCAAAATTTCAATGGCATCCTGCCGTTTTTGAATTGCTTTTTTCTGGATCAGCGGTTTGCTAACCCATTGTCGCATCAGTCTCTTGCCCATTGACGTGACTGTAAAGTCCATGATTCCGAGCAGCGAACCTTTGGTATCATTCGAGCGGAGTGTTTCAACCAATTCAAGATTTCTGCGTGTAGATGAATCAAGAACCATAAACTCATCGATCGAATAAACAGAAATGGCATTGAGCAATTTTAAGCTGGAGGGCTGGTTTTTCTGAAGATATTGGAGAATGCATCCGGCAGCACGGATTTCAACACTATTTTCAGGTATGCCAAAACTATCCAGCGTATTTACCTGAAAATGTTCTTTCAGAAGCTCATAGCAGCGACTCGGTTCAAACGCCGAATTCGGTTGTTTAGTGATGTGCAGATTCCCATTTTCTTCCAATGTGAAATGTTCCGGCAGCAGTATTTCAGCAGGGTGCAGCCTGACTATTTCTGCGACCAATTCCGATTGAGCATTCGTGCTATGAATCTGGGTGACGGCAAATTCGCCAGTTGTGATATCCGCGTAGGAAATACCGATTTTTTCTCCTTCAACAATCGCTGCGAATAAATAATTGTTGGTATCATTCTTGAGCAATCCGGGTTCGATCAGTGTTCCTGGTGTGACAATACGCACTACTTCGCGATTAAAAAGACCTTTGGAAGGTTGTTCGCCGGTTTGTTCGCATATCGCGACATGGTATCCTTTATCGATTAATCGGGATAAATAGTTTTCGACCGCATGATACGGAATGCCTGCCATTGGAACCCGTACACCTTTGGCGACATTTCTGGAAGTTAATACCAAATCCAGTTCACGGGATGTGGTTTTTGCATCCTCATCAAATGTTTCATAAAAATCTCCAAGACGAAAAAAAAGAATGGTGTCCGGATAATTTTTTTTAATTTCGAGGTATTGTTGACGGATAGGTGTTGATTCTTCGTTCATGGTTTATTCATCATCATATCGGTTTCCCGTTGCATAATAAATCTTCAAATTGGTTTCTGGCGCTTGTATGTTGAAAGATCCCTGTTTGATTCAGGCTATGCTTTTTCCAAAACGCAGCAAATATGCAGCAATTCCGAACGCGGTGGCGACATTCAACGATTCTTTAACTCCTGTCATTGGAATGAAGACGCAATAATCACAAAGGTTTACCACAGCCGGATCGATTCCATTGACTTCGTTGCCGACAATCAGTGCGATCGGTTGATCGCAATCGATCGCGTGAATATTTCGAAACAGGTTAACAGCCGTTTTCCCGCCTTCCAACGCCCAAAGTTGATAACCATTTCGTTTTAACTGCTGCACAACCTCCAGAATATTCCAATAGTGTTCCCAGCTAACTGAATTTTCTGCACCCAATGAAGTCTTTGATACTTTTGACTGTTTTTCCGGGAGTGGTGTGATACCGCATAAATACAGAGGATTGATTCCGGCTCCATCCGCAGTGCGGATCATCGCTCCGACATTGAGGGCGCTGCGGATGTTGTCCAGCACGGCTGCAACCTTTGGACCCCTTTCCATAACAGCTTTGTCTTCAATGACATAGGATTGATAAGGTTCCAACTCAAGTCGGGTATCACTGCCGCATTTTGGACAGCGCACTGATGGCTCCGCCTCGTGTCCAACTCTCGATTCGATTGAAGCATGATGATTGGGAGCGATTGAAAAACGCAATCCGCATTCAGGATTGATACAAGTTCGGATCTGGTGCAGCGATTCACTCATGAAAAAAGGTCATCAATTCAGAAATTTCCTTCCTTGGACGTGGATCGGGCTTTTCTGCAGGGATCCCTGCGGCAATTAATGCGGAAACCTGGATCGAATCCGGTAATCCTAAAAATTCGTGAGCTTTTTGTGGATCATAAATTCCCATGATGACAGTTCCTACACCCAGTTCATGTGCTGTCAGACAAAGGGTCTGGCATGCGATGCCGCTGTCGAAAGATTCCCAATGTGTACCAAAACGATCCCGGTACGATCCGTCGGGATTACAGCCGGAAATGTATTTCTCTGTGCATAATGCGATCAGAAGCGGAGCATTTTCTGTGATCGTCCGGTTATTACCTCCCAATGCAATTTCTGCAAATTGGTTTTTTTCGTTCCCGGTCAGCATAATATATCTCGCAGTCTGCGTATTTTTCCAGCTGGGAGCCCATGCAGCCGTGCTGATGATCATTTCAATTGTTTTTTGAGGTATCGTATCCGATTTGAATTTCCGGATACTGCGACGTGTTTTAATGCATTCAATGGTATTCATCTGACACCTGCCTTCATCATTTTTCTGAATCAGTATGGTTCTTGCGATTCAGAATGCAACGAAAAAAAATAAAGTTTATCTCTTATGTATCTTTTTTGTTTCTCATGTACCTAAGAAAGCGATCTTCTCCGTAATTCCACACGGACTGATTAATGAATATCAACCTGGAAAATTGCACAAGCCTGCTATTGAATCAGAATTGAGGGTGGCTGATTTCCTAAATCTATCCGGATGGCACGCCGATTGACCGCCATTAACGCCTCGAAATCACCCAATGCCTGTGCTCTTTCAAGAATTGCAAAGGTCATCCCTTCATTTGGTATTTCAGCATCCTGGGCGGAATTTGCGACAAGTTGGATGAATACACCGTTGTTCGCTCCTCCTTTGTGAAGTTGACCTGTCGAGTGCTGAAATCGTGGTCCGAAGCCAAGCGTTGTAGCACAAGTTGTTTGTTTTAGGATTTCTTCCCGGACAGATTGCAACTCATGCAGCATATTCCTATTTCGTGGAAGGTAAGCGTTGATAGCAACGTAATCTTCTCCAAAATTCGCAATTTTGAGAAATTTCGAAAGCAAACTTGCAGGATTTTCCGCTGCAGCCAGTTCTTTCTTCAGAGTTTCATTGTCTGCTTCACCCAGGCTGTAAAAGACTTTAACGCCGTCTTTTTCCCATAAAGCTTCCGGTTCTGTTAATATGCCTTTTTCCTTATACTCATTGATTTTTGCTACGGTTCGATTCTTACTGTCCTGGACATTAGGTTGATCGAATGCATTCACCTCAAGAAGGGAACACGCAACCGAAATCGCGATTTCCCATCGGTAGAATTCTGCAAACAGATCCGGCAGATCGTTTAATTTAATGGTTAGAACCGGATGAGCGGCTTCCATCAACTGTTCTGTAAAATCACATTGCGTTCCGGAAGTTTGGATGTAAATAAAGGCGCGATCCTTTCCATAATCGGAAGGATTTACTTTGGGTTCAATATCGACCGGGATGATCCCTTTTCCATTTTTGCCGCTGCTTTCAGCGATTAATTGTTCAAGCCAGGATCCAAAGGATTCCAGTTCCGGATCAGTCAGGATGGTAAATTTATCCCTTCCGAGCAGCGCTGCGGTACCCATGTAGACTCCCAAAGCAGCTCCTTCATTGCTTGCGACCGGATTGGATGGTGAGCTTTTTTTGGCAATTCCATTTACCTTTTCAAGGACAATGGCCGGATCCATTCCGATCAGTGTCGCCGGAAGGACTCCAAATGGAGTTATGGCAGAGAAGCGACCGCCGACTGCGGGATCTGAGATTACAATATTGCGGAAATTTAATTCTTTGGCTGTTCGTTCCAACTGTGTTCCCGGATCAGTGATGGCTATGAAATGGCTGCCCGCTTTATCTCCGAGTGTATTGATTGCTCGTTGATAAAAGTAGCTCATTAGCGCCCGTACTTCCGCAGTACCACCGGATTTGCTGGAAACGATGTATATAGTTTCAGAAACCGGATGGCTTTGCTCTGCCTCCAGTACTTGTCCTGGATCTGTGGAATCAACAATTTCCAACTTTAAATCGGATATGTCCCTGAAGGTTAAAGCCATCACTTCAGGAGCAAGCGATGATCCCCCCATCCCTAAGAGCAACACTTTTGTAATGCCATTTTCTTTCAGGCTTTTCAAAATGCTTCGAAATTCATCAATATTCTTGGAAGTATTAATTTGAGCATCCAACCAACCCAGACGATTGCGGATTTCAGGATATGCCTGAATATCATAGGTCCAGACAGTCGGGTCTTTCGCAAAAATTCGCGGCAGGATTGAGTTTTCCTCAATTTTTTTGAAATTGCTCATAACCGGTTCATACAGATCACCAAGCGATCTCTTAAGGATGTCTGAACGTTTTTTAAGATCTCCGAGCATCGCATTAAATGCGTTTTCAAAAGTATTCACACCTTCCTCCTCAAGTTTTTCCGTTATGTTCCGGATCGAAATGCCGATGGAAGCCAATTTTGAAAATGTTAGATCGATTTCTTCATCTGTAACTGGCAATCCAGCTTTTATTCGGCCGTGATCCAGAGCAGCTTTGAGTGTTTCCGGATCAACTGCACTGATTGTATTTTCCCCTATCAGCGAATCAATATAAATGGTATCGGAATAATGATGATTACTGCATCCGGTTGCAGTCCACAACGGGCGTTGCATCTTTGCACCTTTTTTCTGCAGTTCGATAAATCGATCGCCGGAAAAAATCTTTTTAAATTGCCGGTAGATTTTTTGACAATTTGCAATACCGATTTTGTTTTTTAATTCTCGTGCGATGGCAGCTTGTTCTCTGGAACCATCCGTGATGATTTTATCCAGAAGAGGATCAATTTTTAAGTCAATCCAGCATACATAGACCGATGCAACCGATTGGATTCTGTCAATTGGTTGACCGCTGGCGACTCTGTCTTCCAATCCGGAAATGAACGCTTCCGCTGCTTTAATGTATTGTTCCTCCGAAAAAATCAACGTGCTGTTGACGTTAATTCCGGCTGCTGTTAACTGACGCATGGCAGAAATCCCGCTTTCCGTGGCAGGGATTTTTACCATTAGGTTGGGCCGATTGACTGCAGTCCATGTTTTTCTTGCTTCTGCAACGATTTTTTCTGTGTCATGAGCTAATGAAGGATTAATTTCAAGACTGATATAACCGTCTTTTCCTTCTGTTTGGATATAGAGCTCTGTGAATAAACTGGCTGCGTCGCGGATATCCTCAACCGATAATTGCGCAAAAATCTTTTCACAGTCCCATCCTGCAAGTGCCATTGGAGCAATTGCTGTGTCATAATCATTAGAATCTGAAATTGCTTTATGAAAGGAACAGGGATTCGATGTCATTCCGCGAATTTCACCACGATGAATCATCTCTTTTAATTCACCATTGCGGATAATACAGCGCTGAATGTTGTCATACCAAATGGATTGCCCTAATTCAAAAATTTTTTCAATTTTATTGGAAACTGAAAAATCACCACGTTCAATACTCTTAATTTTTTCAAATCGCCGAATCTGGTTGGGTTTGTTATTAAACTTTGCATTTAAAAAAGCAATGACCAGTTCACGAGCAACTTCAAATCCAATGATTCGTGAGCCAAGGCAGAGAACATTCATACCATCATGTTCTACTCCCTGATGAGCAGAATAGGTATCATGGCAAACGCTAGCATAAATTCCTGGAATTTTATTGGCAGCAATACAGACTCCAACCCCGGAACCGCAAAGGAAAACACCTGCATCAGCTTTTCCACTTAATATTTTGTCTGATCCCAATTTAACAAAGTCTGGAAAATCGGCACTTTCATTCGAATATGTACCCACATCGATAACATCGCATCCAGCTTTTTGAATCGTATCGATAATACAATCTTTTAGCTCAAAACCAGCATGATCACATGCAACTGCAATCGTTTTTTTCACGTGTCTTTTCCTTAAAATGATGTAATCAACATGATAACCTAATAAATTATACTCTAATCATTTTGACCGGACATAAAAAAAAATCAGCAGTAATTCGAAACAGGAACCAACCTTTCGAATCGATCAAGAAAACTTTTTGTTGATTTGTCATTGTCTTAAGCGCAAAAACAAATCAACAACAAACCCGCATGATTTATTCGGGATTCCAACCTGGATTTTGAGCCGCCGAACCCCTTTTTTAGAAAAGAAAGACGAAAGTTTCTTATTGGAGAAAAAAAAGACCATGAGCAACAGTCTCCGATCCTCGGCAGACTCAGATACTCATGATCATATGGTTTAAGGCGTTACAATGGGTTGGTTATGGGTTTAGAACCACCTTTAGAGTATTTCCTTCCTGACGGTACAGCTTAGAAAACCAATCGAAACCTTGGGAAAGAGGTGCAACAGCACTGATGATTGAATCGACATCAACCATTTTTCTGGCAATCATATCCAGACATGCAGGATACTCTCCGCTGGAAGCACAGGATCCTTGCAGCCTGATTTGCCTTGTCACAATATGCTGCAGTGGCATCTCAACTTTGGGCGCAACGTTTCCGATCAGCGTAACGGTTCCACCTTTTCGGACACATTGTACGGCTGAGTTGAAACTGCTGTTTGCTCCAACAGCCTCAAATGCGAGATCAACCCCTTCACCGCCCGTTATTTTTTTTACGGTTTCAACCGTTGTCTCGTCAGAAAAAATTACAGTATCAGCTCCCATTTTTTTTGCCATTTCCAGCCGTGATTCATCTTTATCAATCGCGATGATATTTCCATATCCAGTTGCCCGCAGTGTCTGAATTACAAGCAGACCGATCATACCGGCACCGATCACAGCTACCGATGCATTGATCGTCCGTGGGCTGAGACTGACTGCATGAACGGCAACTGAAAGTGGTTCCACAATCGTTGCCTGATCAAAAGTGACTTCATCCGGAAGTTTATAAAGAATATGCTGCGGGACTGCGATATATTCGGCAAAAGCCCCGTCTTTTCGATATTCCTCGCAGGAAACACCCAGCACTCTGCGATTTTCACATAAGTTGATTTGCCCTTTCTGACAATAATGGCAGTGTCCGCAATAAATTGTGGAATCAAATGTGACTCGATCTCCAATCTCCCATCCTTTGACACCACTTCCGACTTCAGCGATTACACCGCTTGCTTCATGTCCCATAATGACCGGAGGTCGGCGTCGACCGGTGGATCCGTCAAATCCGTGGATGTCCGAACCGCAAATTCCGCAAGCTTTTACCTGGATCAGCACTTCTTCTGAGCTGATTGCCGGTTTATCAACTTCAAGGTATTCCATCTTTTTATATTCTGTTAAAACAAGCGCCTTCATTAATTCTTCCTTTTTTGGATTCAGTTTATCTGAATATCTTTTTTTTGAATATTTAAACGAAGCAGAAAAAAACCGTCTATCGCTTTGAAAACGGAACATAGGATAAACGACCATCAAAATCATCTCCGCTTTCTGGCTGCAACGGAAAATGAACCGGTTTCCGATCTCGTTGTGATCGATAAACCGCTGTAAAAACTTCAACAGTTTTTCTGCCTGCATATCCATCAACTGACGGCGTCCGATCATTTTTAATCGCATCCAGAAAATCTGCTATCTGAAGCTGATGAAAATAGGTCATCGGATCGTGCTTTTCAGTATTTCTTGTATCTTCTGTCTTCCAAATTGGAAGCATTTGTTCTTCACCGGGGATTGTCCAAATATCATTGTATGCTGGCTCAACCTTCGCTGTTACTCCGGAAATAAATGCAGATCCGCCTTCAATCTGGGCTCCCACCGAATATCCGGAATCTCCGTGAATATGAATTTTCCCCCAAAAACCGGGCTTTTGAGAATTTGAAACAAAGAAAGATCCCATAGCTCCGTTTTTGAAACGAATTATTGCCAGGGCAGTATCTTCAATTTCCACAGAAGGATGATTGAAATTGTCCCAATAGCCAAATAATTCTTCGATATCTCCCATGATCCATTGCAGAAGATCCAACTGGTGTGGTGTCTGATTGACCATGACACCACCGCCTTCCTCTTTCCATTTTCCACGCCAGGAATCCATCTGATAATACTCAGGACTGCGCCAGCCCATAACTTCCATGGTTCCGATGACTGGTCGCCCAATCTTGCCAGCCTGTATCGCCTTAATCATGCGCACGACCGGCCAATAAAATCTTCGCTGGCTGATTACTCCCAGTTTCACATGGGCTGTTTCACAGACTTGAATCGCCCGATCACAGTCGCTCAGGCTGGATGCCAGCGGTTTTTCACAAATCACATGCGCCCCGGCTGCGGCAGCGCTGCAAATCATATCTGCGTGCAACGGATGCGGTGTACAGACAGAGACAGCCTGGACCCCATTTTCGCGGATCATTTTTTCAACATCGGTGTAAGCGGGGACTCCGTATTCTGAAGCAAGTTTTTCAGCTTTTTCCATGGAAATGTCACATACAGCAGATATTTCGGATTCAGGAAGGGTTTGATAAGCCAGAGCATGCGTCAGCCCGACTTTACCACACCCGATGACTGCGGTTCTTATTTTTTCCACAATGCTAAACCTTTCGACGGTTATGAAATATTTCAGGTTTTATCATAAAGCCTTAATGGTTTTATCGCAATAATTGTCAATTAGTAATTCGAAATTTGGAAATGTTTCGTGAAATGTTTTTTGAGATAAAAGAGAAAGTTTGTTGTTGTGTTGTTTTTGCGATCTGTGCAAAAACAACACAACAACTAATAATCCATCTCACATTTCGAATTGCTTATTGTCAATCGGAATGGAGAAAGCATGAAGCAGAAAGAATATTACAGTCTGTTGGCTATGTTTTTTTTGAACACAAAATTATGGCTACATATCAGATTATTTCTTGGAAAACTGACGGAGTATATACGGGTGTTGAATTGTTCAAAGGGATTCAACACCCTTGTGTGCATCTATTTCGTCCGTAATTCCTTGAGCATATTTGTCTTCAGATCCCAAAGTTCCTGAGATAAATCGACATAGTATTGGTGTGGATTGTCCAATCTCAGCATTTCTTCCCAGAGTTCGCTGACATTTTTATGACAGTTTTTTCTGATTTGTTGCAAATTTGGTGACTGATAGACAAGTTTACCTTTTTCATAAATCGGAACCAGCATCTTTTTCGCAACGTAATGCGTTACGACTTTTCTTTTCGTCGTATCCAGCGGATCAAAAATTTCGTAAGGTCCGTCATCCGGAATGACTTCATGCTCCAGGGTGATCACATCTGCAAGCGGGTGATGATCATCTTTATTATATAAACGCCAGACCTCTTTAAAGGATGGTGTGGTTATTTTTTCGAAGTTATCAGAAATTTTGATTTTTGGTATGAGGTTGCCATCCGAATCATATATGGCTACCAGTTTATAAACGCCTCCAAACACTGCTTCACTGCGGGCTGTAATCAGGTTTTCACCGACTCCAAAAGCATTCACCTGTGCACCTTGTAAAAGAATAGATCGAATTAAGAATTCATCTAATGAGTTGCTGATCACAATTTTACAGTCGTCCAGTCCGGCATCATCCAACATTTTGCGAACTTTCTTGGAAAGATAAGCGACATCGCCGCTGTCCAGACGAACACCCTGTAATCGATGGCCCATCGGTTCCAATACTTCATGTGCAACTTTGATAGCATTCGGAATACCCGTTTTCAATGTGTTATAGGTATCAACCAGTAAAGTACATTCATCGGGATATGTTTTTGCGTAAGCAATAAAGGAATCCAATTCAGTATCGAAGGATTGTACCCAGGAATGTGCCATGGTTCCGCTGGCTGGAATTCCAAAATGAATATCAGACCATGTGTTTGCGCTGGAAGCAGCACCGGCAATATATGCTGCGCGTGCGCCATAATTGGCGGCGTCATAACCTTGTGCACGGCGGGATCCAAATTCAAAAACAGTGCGTCCTTTTGCAGCACGAACAATCCGGTTTGTTTTTGTCGCAATCAGCGACTGATGATTAATAGATACCAACAGCATCGTTTCGATAAACTGAGCCTGAATAATCGGACCCCTGACTCGAACAATGGGTTCCCCGGGGAAAATAGGTGTTCCTTCGGTCATAGACCAGACATCACATTCAAATCGAAATGTACGCAGGTATTCCAGGAATTGAGCATCAAATAATTTGCGCTTTTTAAGATAAGCGATATCTTCATCAGAAAATTTTAAATTTTCAAGATACTGAATCACCTGTTCAAGTCCGCAAAACAAAGCAAAACCACCGCCATCTGGTATTCTTCTAAAGAAAAGATCGAAGACTGCAACAATGTCTTTCATTCCGTTTTTTAAATAACCATTTGCCATGGTCAACTCATAAAAATCACACAGCATCGTTAAGTTTCGCGAATCAAATTTGTCTTTGGAAGGAAAAGAAATCATTCGATAACCTCGATTCCGTTGAGTTCGATATGTCCGAAAAATGTATGGTTGATCTCTTCAGCAGGATGTCTTTCCGTGTCATAGGTATCAATCATCGATTTATGAGCAACAATCCTGGGCATTCTGGAAATACGCTTATGATGATATTGAAGTTCGAGATATTTTTGGGTGATGATCGAAAAATTATAAACACAGAGATCCGTACAGCATCCGACAATATGAATTTCGTCATATCCTGTCAAATCCAAACGAGAATCGTCCTTTGCCGCTTCCTGTACCTCAAAAAAACCTCCTGTAGTATATTTCGGAAGTACGATGTCGCAGTATTGCTTGATTTCCGGTACAACTTCTGATTCGCCGGAATCAGAAATGCAGTGAGGCGGGAAAGCCCCGAATTCAATATCTGCCGGATCATGCGTGTCCGTCAGCGCCAGTATCTTCCATCCTGCTTCTGATTTCTCTCTGCAAAAATCTGAGATTGGATGAATCAGTTTTTCTGTTCGGGGACTGAATAACGAACCTCTTTTTGCAAAACCAATATTCATGTCCATCACAACAACAATATTTGTCATTTTTTTCTCTCCCAAGTCAATATTAGCATAAATAAAAACTTTTTGAGATTGTCAAGTGATGCTTATTCTTTTCCTATTTCGAATTGCTGCAGACTGACTCAATACCAGCAATTCGAAATTTGGAAAAGCCTTTTGAGTTAAAAGAGAAAACTTGTTGTTATGTAATGTTTGCGCGAAGCGCAAACATTACATAACAACAAATATTTCTTTCCATATTTGGAATCGCTGACGTAAAACCGCCAGAGGAACCGATTATAATCATCCATTAAGCTAATAAAAAAAAGGATTATTTTATGCTTCAGGACATTCGGATCCGTCAACGTGATTTCTTGCTGGAACTGGCACAGATTCTTACACAGGAATTAGATCTGGATACCTTGCTGTGGCAGATTCTGCGAATTTCATCCGATCTTCTTGGCGGCTTGGCAGGATTTATTGCGTTGTATTCTGATTCAGAAAAATGGCAGGTCAGAATTACACGAGGCATCGGAGAGGCCGGATTAAAATACATTGAAACGTACCTCTCAAAATTTGACGATGAGGCAGTAGAAACCACGGAATCAGCATTGCTGGATATTAACCTGCTGATAGACCGCATCCAGGAAATTCAGGAATTGGGATTTACAGATGGTGTCGGATTGCCCATGGTTGAACATGGGAAAATTCTCGGCTGCATCGTAATTTTTCGTAATTATCACACCAGTTTTTCATTAAATGACCGGATGATGCTGAAGGTTTTTGCAGATCAGGCATCGATTGCGGTCCATAATGCGTATTTATACACCGAGAATATTCGTGAGAAGAATCGATTGTATGCGCTCATTAATGCCGCCGCTGATGGAATCATGGTTTTGGATCATGGGCATAAAATTGAGCAAGTCAATCCTGCTTTACTGAAATTACTGAGGAGCACAGCAGATCAGATCGTCGGATTTCACCACGATGAAGTAATCGAATTTTCAAAACTGACCAGCGGCATGGAACTGCAGGATGGAGAGGCCGGCGGATGGCCTTTCAACCGGGATTCCAAACTTTATGTGGAAGGAGATCTGGTCTACGGACAGTTAACCGAAAAACCACTTCCGGTCAGTATCACCTATACACCGGTCATGAATGCTGAAAATGTCATGGTGAATATTATTGCAATCGTACGCGATATTTCGAAATTTCGAGAGGCTGATGATCTGAAAAATACTTTCATCTCAACGATCAGCCACGAATTAAAAACACCGGTTGCATTAATAAAAGGATACGCATCGACCATGCGGCTGAAAGATGCTGTCTGGGATGGCAAAGTACTGGAAGAATCGTTATCGGTCATCGAAGAGGAAGCGGATCGCCTGACCGGTTTGATCAATAACCTGCTGGATGCATCCAGATTGTATTCAGGCGCGTTGGTGTTGAATCGCTCGGATGTAAATCTGGAACAAATTTCAATTCATGTGGCACGCAGGATGCAGAATCAATCGGACAAACACCATATGAAATGTGCTTTTCCGAGTGATTTCCCCATCATTTTCGGTGATGCGGATCGAATTGAGCAAGTGATCCAAAACTTGGTATCCAACGCGATGAAATACGCATCCGATGGCGAAATTCAAATCTCAGGACGTCGGGCAGGAGATTTCGTGGAAATTTCGATTCAGGATGAAGGTCCGGGCATTTCTTCAGAAGATTTTCCGCATCTGTTTGAAAGATTTTTCCGTTCAAAAAAGACTGCAGATAAAGCAAAAGGTGTTGGATTAGGCCTTTATCTGTGCAATGCGATTGTTGAAGGACATGGCGGAAAAATGTGGGTTGAAAACCGAACTGATCGTGAGGGCGCAATTTTTTCATTCTCACTGCCGCTGGATCCGGATGACCATCCTGCCTCATTAAAATTTCGGAATATTGGCGAGTAACCTGAATTTGAAAAATTAGCAACAAAGAATCCCTCTCATAATTCGAATCGCTGGTAAGGATCGGTTTTATGAATAATTTTATTAAGAATGGTATAGAAAGTTTTTCGTATAAGATTTCCAGCAAAATTGATATGCAATGTACCGGAGCAGTGCTGACTGCATTCATCATAACCAGGGTGATGGTATGTATCATTGTCCTGTTTTCGATGATTCAGCTTCCAGTGTTATCTGGCGAAGGATTATGGCGTCTGGATACACAAAACCTCATTCAAGATGGATTAACCCGATGGGACAGCGGATGGTATATGAATATCGCTCAAAATGGCTATTCCAGCAGCACTGTCGCCTTTTTCCCCCTTTACCCGATTCTGATCCGGGCGCTGACAAGAATTACTGGAAGTACCAGCATTTCCGGACTGCTGATTGCTAATCTTTCTTTTTTTGTTGCACTCTTTTATTTATACGCAATAACAAAACAGGATTATGATGATAATACTGCTGGCAGAGCAGTATTCTATATTGCAGCAGCGCCCAGCGCCTTTTTTTTCTCAACCGTCTATACGGAAAGCCTTTTTCTTTTATTTGTAACGGCCGGTTTTTATTATGCACGGAAAAGTAAATGGTTATTCGCATGCCTTGCCGGTGTACTGGCATCCGCAACACGGATAAATGGTGTTTTAGTCGGGGCCTTTATTTTATTTGAAGCTTTCTGGCAAAAAGGAATCCGTTTTTTTCCAAAGCCATGGAGCGCTCGAAGTCAAATTGATCTTCTACGAAAAGATATTGGTATTCTCCCGCAAGCAAAAAAAGGAATCCTCGCTGCAATACTTTCGTTATTGGGACTTGCTGCATATATGGCATATTTATACCGAGAATTTGGCGATCCACTGGCGTTTCTTCATGTGCAGGAAAATTGGGGAAGATCGGTGGGTTTTGACTGGCTTCTACGAGTATTGCAGGATCACAGTCAAAAACTTGATATTCTTTTTACAATCATCTTTATTCCGATCGTAATAATTACTTTTTTTAAATTTCGCCCTTCCTATGGCTTATTCACGCTCCTTTCGTTTATGATACCGCTGGTCAGCGGGAGTTTACTATCCATGCGGCGATTTGTCATTGTGATCGTCCCATGTTATATTCTTTTGGCTCTATGGGGAAAAAAGCAATGGGTTGATCGCCTGATTATCGGCATTAGTTTGCCGATGCAGGCCTATTTTGTAGTCCTTTTTTCTCACTGGTATTTTGCCGGATAATGAATTTCAGGCTCTCAGGGACAATAACATCATGCAGCAAAAAAACTCCTCAACGTTTTGGTTAAGATTTCTGTTTACGGTTTTAACATTGGTTATGATTCCGGCTTTGTTTGGAATTCTAAATAAAACTGGAGGTTTCATTTTGCTTTGGCAAAAAGATGACCTTTCAGCGATTCAACACGATTCCGGATATGCATATTATGCGAGAATACCCAACGAGAACGCAGCGAAGCTTGACCTTCCGGTTTATCTTGTCGAAGATAACGTCCTGATTGATTCACCGGTTCTTGCGGTCAATCAGGATCTTGTCAAGGATATCAAGGATATCGGGAAAGGGCTATATCAGCTCCTTCCGAATAACAATATCATTTTCTCTTCGATTGACCATTCTGACCCGGCCAGCGGTGCGCATGCTTATTCTGTTTTGTCTCCGGTTGTGATTCGCATGCGGTATTTATTGCCTGTTTTGGCAATTGCTCTGCTGCTGATGATGACTGCCGGTTTGACAGGATTGTCGGCAAAAATCAGAAAAGATGCTATATCACTTCAATGTTTTAAGAGCTGTATGAAGAATTTCGCGGATTTTATCAGCATACTGATCATTTTGATGCTTGTGTTTCCCTGGAAGAGCTTTTTTGTTCCGCCTGTGTTCCCGTTTGCCAAGTCATTTTGGATCATGCCGCTAATCCAGCGAAATGCAGTCATGTTTGTGCTTCTGGGATTTTCAGTTCTGTATTTGTATTACTCAAAGAGAAAATCAAAATGGATCGCGTTGCTCATGGGATTGATTCTGGTGATCAATCTGTCTTACTATTTCATTCCGGAACGGGATTATTACGGTGTGCGGACTGATTCGGCAGAATATATTCAGTCTTATCATGCAGGTTCGATCCGAACTCCCGGTTACCCCCGATTTATTGAAGATGTTATGACACTCCTCCCCGGTTCTGACCTGGATTATTGGCGTTCTGAGGAGGGGCTGAAGGATCTTGCCAGACGTGAAGAATTGCTTTTCAAGGATCATTCCGGGGATTCCAGAGGATTGGTTCAGATTGTCCGAGCTCAGAAAGCGGTAGTAGGTCTTTGTTTTCTCATTACCGCTGTGTTGTTGTGTTTCCTGATCCCGCCGCATTTTGTTTTTTTGTTCGGCGAATTCGTACTCGCGAACCAATTTCTGGGAGTATATAACAATTACGTCATGTCTGAGGTGATTTCCCAGGCAGCCCTCTTACTTTCCTGCGGCATCTTTTGCTTTTTAGTGGGCAAAAGACTGAAATGGTCATTCCCGTTCCTGGGCTTTTTTTGCGGTATTTCGATACTCATCCGACCGTCTAACATGTTCATTCTCGGATTATTCCTGTTGGCTGCCATGATTCTGTTTGTTCAGGATCGAAAAAAAGCTTTGTTACCTATTCTGGCAGGGATTGGAATTTGCGGATTTTTTCTCCTCATACCGGCGGTGAATAGCTACCGGCAGTATCATCAGATAATTCTCATGCCGAATCAGGGATATGCTGCAATCGGGCAGACACTGGCTGTCATGAATGAAGAGGATCTGTCTCTGCCGAAAGACGAGACTACACGAGAATTCCTTACAGCCAGTTTCAAACAAATTCAAGAGATGAAATCAGAAGGAAAAGCGCTTTCCCAAAACGATTATGTATTTGATATTGCTCTGGAACAGGCGAAAAAACTGGGATTCGATCCGGTGTCTGCCAATGTGCTTTTTGACCGCGTTTCAAGGGATCTGGTTTTCGTGCACAAGGCGGAGCTCCTGGCTGCATATCGAGATCAACTGCTGTTGGGTTTGGAACGGACGCGATTGAACCTTCCGCGGCTGCCGTATATTTATCTGCTCGCTGTTTTCATCGTTATCTCACTGTTTCGATGTTCCCGTTATTCTTTGACCGGAATCGTTCTGATATTGCTGCACAATCTTCATCTCTTGATTTCTGTCATGAACCAGCCGGAGCGGCGTTATATCTGGAGTACGGAAATCTTGTTTTTAATGGGAGCAGCCTTGATTGTGTACAATGTGTTTCGGTCGGAACAACATCAAACCCGTCGTGTAGGACACAACAACCAATAATCCTTCCAATATTTCGAATCGCTGAATATGAGGAGATTTCAATTTTCTCATATTCAGTGGACCGGTCTGCATGTTAGCTTATTGGATAAACACAACGGAAACCGCGATTAAAGCCGGGTGAATTCTGTCCGTGCCACAGATGATTTCTGACTTCCATTGTCTGCGGAAAATCGCTGGAGCTGCCTCCTTTGAGAATCCGGTCAGCCACATCGGAAAGAATTGCGTCCTGATAAATTTTTTCCGGTATTCTTGTGTCGATATATGTCTCTCGAATCAAAAAATCAAGCGTCCATTCCCGTACATTTCCGCCCAAATCGAGGACACCAAATCGACTGGCGCCATTGGGCAGCCAGCCTGCCGGGGTTAATCCCTGGTAATATCCGTCATAATTTGCCTTATCCATGGATGGTTCCGTATTTCCCCAGGGATACAGATCTTTTTGCGCATAGCCGGCTGCGAGGTTCCACTGCATTTCTGTCGGAATCCTTCCGCCTTGCGCTTCACAAAAAATCAGCGCTTCTTTCCATGAAACAAACGTTACAGGCAGCCATTGATAGATGGGAGAATTGTAATATTTCAGAAAATAATTGCGATAATGAGGCGGATTGCAGAATCCGTCTGCGACACATTGACGATAGGCTTTGATGGTCACCGGAATTTGGTCAACCCAGAAATCTTCCTGTACGGCGGTGCCTGCGGCAGGTATTTTTATTTCCAGATGGGAGCGATCATCGGAAAAGCGATACGTTGTGCTGTCGAGCTGCCTGGCGGCGATCCATGGAATGTAGGGGCGCAGCAACCGGTACGGGGAAGTTTTGATCATGACTCCCAAAAACAGGAGCAGTGCGGCTGCAAAAAACAGGAATGACAGGATGGTTATCCGATTTGTTATCTTTTTCTTCATAATCAGTGGCAAATCAATGCAAGGTATCCAGGATATTTTGGACTGCAAGGATGGTCTCTGCGGGAGTATTGACGTCCAGTTCAATCAGGATGTTCTCTTTGCTCAGAATACTATTGCCGTGCTCCGGATATAAGGCGGATTGCAGGTAAATCTTCGCATCATTTAAGGTTTCTTCGTTGGAAAAGATATACAATCTGCCAAAATGTTCATCCATGGAAGATTGAACGGTAAATTTCGTGGCTGAGGAGACCTGTTTCGCCAGTCCGTTGATTTCATCCTCACCCAGCTCAAAAAAATATTGACGGATTTTCAATCCACCTTCTGCAAGCGCTTTATAGACTTGTTCTTTCGAAAAACGAGCGAATCCAATCGGTGTCATCGTCGAAAACGGTACCGGAACGAATTGTGTCGGTCCGGGCGTTGCCGTGACGACGACGTATTCCTTCACAATGACAGTTTCAACCGTGATGTTAATACGCTGCAGCGCTGCCATTTCTTTGATTTTTGCAACGGTGGTCGCGTTGACATCTTCCTGCGTGTAAAAGCTCTTGCAGCCTGCGCATAGATATAAAACCACGAAGAATAAGAGAAGTTTTTTCCACATAAAGTTTCTCCATTATAGCTGAATAAGAACTCGAAATTTTCGAAAACCATTTTTGTCATACGCGATTGGTTGATAGAATTGCATTCAATCCATCCTGAAGAATCTCATCGTTTCTCAGTTTCGATCGGATTATGGATGACTGTGATGCTCTTAATCAAATTATCCCATAAATCATACGATTCGCTCATTCAGAAAATTCGAGACAGCGATTCGAAAAGCGGGAGGGCGTTGACGCGGTAGGTAATCTGAATTCCAATTTCGCTGAATTTCTGTCAAGGCAATTTAGAAATGTCCTAATCACAGCAATTTAGAAATGTCCTATTGTGTTGTAAATTGAAAAAG